>CAZZYU010000093.1:3009-13434 GCA_964658375.1 uncultured Acetobacteraceae bacterium
GGCGAGTGCGCGGCCCGATCGCGCGCGGCGAGCGCGGCGGCGACCCGCTCGGCCTCGTCGCCGGCTCGCCGGGCATCGCCCAGCGCCTGCTCGAGGTCGCGGATCCGGTCCTCGGCGGCGGCCAGGTCACCGAGCGCCCGCCTCGCGCGCGCCGTCTCGGCGGCTCCCCCGGCCAGCTGTCGCGCCAGATCACGACGCATCGCCTCCTCGGCGTAGGCCCGCTGCTCGGCGGCGCGGCGGTTGCGCTCGTGGTCGGCGAGCGCGCTGACCGCCTGTTCGCGCTCACGCCGCTGGTCCTCCAGCGCCCGCTCGAGCTGGGCGACGCGCTCGGCCTGCTGCGCCATCGCCCGTTCGGCGTCGTCGGCCCGTCGCCAGGCGCGCTCGATCTCCAGGCCACCGGTGGAGGGTCTCGGAGCGCGCTCGGTCGACTCGGGCCGGGTCGACTCGGGCTCGGCAGGTTCGGCGGGCGCGAGGGGCTCGGCGGGCTCGGACCTGGCGACCTCGGCGGGCTCGGGCAACCCCAACGGCGGGGGCGGCTCGTCTGAGGCCGCCGCCGCCGGCGGCGTGGCGGACTCCGGGACCGGCAGCGGCACGGTCACGGTTCCGAGCGACAGCCAGGTGTGGCCCCGCAGCTCGGGCGCGAGCTCTCCGGGGACCGCGAAGCTCAGCCGCCAGGTCCCGGGCGAGGCGCCGACGAGGCTCGGCGGCTCGGGCATCGCGGGAAAGCGGTGGCGGCGGCCATCGGCCTCGATGATGAGCATCGTCGGGCCACTGACGGCCGGGCGCCGCCGGCGCCAGCGGCCACTGACCTGGACGGTGAGGTTGCCGCCACCGGCGTCGAGCCACTCGACGCTCTCGATCCCGACCGCGGCGGTTCCCGGCAGCTCGCTCATCTGAACGCTCGACGGTACGTCGGCACGCGGACAGACGAGGCGGTCCTCCTCGCATCCTGCGGCGTTTGCCACAGCGCCGCGGCGGCGCCGGTGCCGCGCCTGCGGCGCGTCTCTACGAACCGCCCTCGCCGCGCAGCTGCGCGGTCAGCGCCCGGGCGTCGGCGAGCAGCCGCTGGGCCTCAGACAGCTCGTCGCCTGACCCACCGGCGCGCTCGCGGGAGACCGCCAGCTCGGCGCCGAGGCGCTCCAGCTCGGCCCGCAGCCCACCGGCCTCGCCGAGCGCGGCGTCGCGGGAGACCTGCGCTGCGGCCAGCTGCTCACGCAGCGCCGCGAGCTCGGCGGCGCGGCCGCGCTCCTCGGAGGTCAGCGAGGCGAGACGCTCGTTGAGCGCCGCCAGCCGGGCCTCGGCGGCGCTGGCCCGGGCGTCTGACTCCGCCCGCGCGGCCCCCATCATCGCCTCGGTCTCGGCGCGCGCGGAGGCCGCCTCGGCTTCGGTCTCCCGGCGGACGGCCGCCACCTCGGCCTCGGCCTCGGCTCGCACCCGCGCGAGCTGATCCTCGGCCTCCTGGCGGGCGTGGGCGAGCTCGGCCGACAATTGCTCGTAGCTGGCGCGGAGCTCCTCCAGCTCGCTGCGGGCGCCGTCGCGCTCGGAGCGCAGCTCGGTCAGCTGCTCGTCGAAGTCCTCGCGCTGGCGCGTGACCGCGGCCATCAGCCGCTCCAGCTCGCCGCGCAGCTCGGCGTGCGCGGACTCCAGCTCGGCCGCGCCGCCGACGCGCGATTCCAGGTCAGAATGGGCCTGGGCGAGAGCGCCGCGCAGCCGCGCCGCCTCGGCGGCCCGCTGCTCAAGCTCGGCGTGCAGGGCGGAGACGGTCTCCTTGATCAGCAGGTCGGCCAGTGGCCCGGAGCGGCCAGCCTCGCCGGCGACGGAGTCGCGCGCGGGCATCGGCTCGACGGACTCGGCCGGAGCCGGGGCTGGCGCGGGCGGCAGGGGCGCGACCGGCCGGGGCGCCGACGCGCTCCCGGGCACGGGGACCGGGACGACGGTGGCCCCGATCCACAGCGCGGCCTGGCCGGGCTGCTCGGGAACCGCCCAGTCGGGGATCGTGAAGCTCGCCGTCCACGTCGCCTCGCCCAGGTCGGGCGCGTCCTTGGGGTCGCGGCTGGCCGGGAACCGGTGACGGCGACCCTGCATCTGCACGACGAGCAGCGCCTCGAGCTCACCGGCATCGGCGGCCGCGCGCGCGTCATCGGTGGTCGTCCAGCGTCCGGTGAGGCGCAGGCGCACCTGATCGTCCTTGGCCCGCGCGCGTTCCACGCGATCAATCGCGACCGGGGTCTGGGCTGAAGCAGTGTCAGGCATCGAATCGGCCAGGCAACCCCGTCATAGCACAGGATCGTGGCGTACCGCGGGCATTCGCCGCCGGCGACACCGATCCCTCCCTACAGCTTTGTGACGGGCGGCTTCATTCACCGCTGGTCGCCTGGCGACCAGCCACCAGCGCGCCGGCGACCACTGCGACGCCGAGCCCGGCGAGAGCCAGCTTGGTCGGGGTCCCGCCGAGCTTTCGCCGGGCGTACCACTTGCCGCCCTGCCAGACGACGTAACCGAGAAGCTTGTATCCCATGGGGGCCATGGTACCCCGGCGTGGACGGGCCTACCGAAACGTCGCGGCGACCTGCGCGCGCTGGCCGTCGTCGGCGAGCGCCGCGAACCGGTCGGCGAACTCCCGCCGGGCGGCGAGCTCGTCGGCGGCGAGGCGATCGACGAGGACCCCCATCGCCATGCAGGCCCTCGGACCCCCGGGCAGCGGCGCCACCTCGCCGGCGAGCCCGCGCAGCATCGCGATCTGCACCTCCCGGTCCTGATGGCGGCCGAGCACGTCCTGGAGGCCTTTGAGCGAGCGGATCAGCGGCCCGACGACCCCCTCGTCGAACAGCCGCGCGGCGAACAGCTCCAGCAGGTAGCGCAGCTCCTTGCCCTTCTTGCGCAGCTCGTGGTAGCTCTCGGCGGGGCTGGAATCGTCGATCTGACCGCCCCGGGTGAGGACCTGCTCATAGACGGCGATGACCCGCTCGCCGGTGAGCGAGCCGATCGAGCGCCGGGCGGCCGGACGGTCCTCCAGCGGCAGCTCGACGATCGACTCCAGCAGCCGCTCCCAGTCGGCGCCCAGGTCGGCCAGACGCGCCGAGCGCAGGTTCACGGTCAGCTGCGCGCGCGCGGCCAGTCGGGCGTCGGCGAGCACCAGCCGCAGGGGCTCCAGGTCGCCGCGCAGCGACTCGGGCGCCAGGCGGCGCAGGTCGTCGAACTCCTCGACGGCGACGTCGAGATCCCGTGACTGCCCGGTGGCTCGCTGCAGCCAGCGGAAGTCGCCGCGGAAGCCCGGCAGGTCCAGCGCCGGGAAGACGCCCTTGAACTGGCGCTGCACCGTGCGCGAGCGGCGCACCGCGATCCGCAGCTGGTGCAGGTACTCGATGTCGACGCCGAGCAGCGCGCCCTCCAGGTTGTCGTTGACGACCGACAGCAGCCCGCGCAGCACCGCCGCCGCGGCGGCGTCGGCGCGCTGGTCATAGTCGATCGCGATGTCGATCTTGGCGTGTTGGACCTCCCCCACGCTCACCCCAGAACCGTCGCGAGCCGCTGCACGGCCTCGTCGATCTGCGCCTCGGTGACGATCAGCGGCGGCTCCAGGCGGATCGTCGCCGGGCCGGTGGCGTTGACCACCAGCCGCTGCTCCAGCAGCAGCCGCCGGGCCAGCTCCGGGGCGGCGATCCCGTCGGCGAGATCGATGCCGACCATCAGCCCCCGCCCCCGCACCGTCGCCACGCCGGGCAGCGCCGCCAGCGCGGCCGACAGCCGTTCGCCCAATGCGTGCACCGATTCCAGCAGCCCCGGATCGGCGCAGACCTCGAGCGCCACCAGCGCCGCCGCGGCGACGAGCGGACCGCCGGCGAACGTCGAGCCGTGGTCGCCGGGCCGCAGCACGTCGGCGAGGCGCTCGCCGGTGACCAGCGCGCCGATCGGCAGCCCGCCGCCGAGCGCCTTGGCGCTCGTCAGCGCGTCGGGGATCACCGGGGTCTGCTCGTAGGCCCACAGCGTCCCGGTGCGCCCCATGCCGGTCTGGATCTCGTCGAAGATGAGCGCCGCGCCGGTGCGATCACACGCCGCGCGCGCGGCGAGCAGCAGCTCGTCGGGCAGCGGATGGATGCCGCTCTCGCCCTGGATCGGCTCCAGCAGCACCGCCGCCGTCGTCTCGTCGACGGCCGCCGCGAGCGCGTCGGGATCCTTGGGCACAACCGTGAAGCCGGGGACCAGCGGCGCGAACGGAGCCTGCTTTGACTCCTGGGGGGTCGCCGACAGGGCGCCGTAGGTGCGGCCGTGAAAGGCATCCTGGACCACGACGATCCCGCCGCCGGGGCGGGCCCGGCGGGCGAGCTTGATCGCCGCCTCGTTGGCCTCGGCGCCGGAGTTGCACAGAAACACCTTGCCCCCCAGCGAGCTGCGGGCCAGCGCGGCGGAGAGCTCAAGCGCCGGCGCGGTGTAGAACAGGTTGGTCGCGTGGGTCAGCAGCCCCACCTGCTCGCGCACCGCGGCGACGATCCCGGGGTGGCAGTGGCCGACGTTGAGCACCGAGATCCCGGCGAGGAAGTCGAGGTACTCATGGCCCTCGGAGTCCCACAGGCAGACGCCGGCGCCGCGCACGAACTGCACCGGAAGCCGCGCGTAGGTGGCGATCGCGTGATCGCGCTCCAGCGCCTGCAGGTCCTGGAGGCTGGTGCTCATCACAGGCTCGCCGGAGAGGTCATCGAGATCTTGGTGCCCTGTCCGGCGTCGGTGAACAGCTCGAGCAGCAGCGAGTGCGGGACGCGGCCGTCGACGATGTGGGCGTCGTTGACGCCGCCGTGGATCGCCTGCAGGCAGGCGGCGAGCTTGGGGCGCATCCCGCCCGAGACGCCGGGCAGCGCGCTGCTCACCTCCTCGGCGGTGATCTCGGAGATCGTCGAGGCGGGGTCGTGCGGATCGCGCAGCCAACCGGGAACGTCGGTGAGGAACATGACCTTGTAGGCGCCCATCGCGCGGGCCACCGCGCCCGCGGCCTCGTCGGCGTTGATGTTGTAGGAGTGGCCCTCGCGGTCGGCGCCGACCGACGCGATCACCGGGATGTAGTCCTGGGCGACGTGGTTGAGCACGTCGACGTCGACGCGCTCGATGCGCCCGACAAAGCCGATGTCCTGGCCGGAGGGCGCCGCCTGGCGCGAGGCCCGGAACAGCAGCCCGTCGTCGCCGCAGAGCCCGATCGCGGGCGAGCCGTGACGGTTGAGCAGCAGCACGATGTCCTTGTTGACCTTGCCGACGAGCACCATCTTGGCGACCTCGACGGTCGCCTCGTCCGACACCCGCAGGCCGTCGACGAACTCGATCGGGAGATCGAGCCGGCGCATGTAGTCAGAGATCTCGGGGCCGCCGCCGTGGATGACGATCGGGTTCATGCCGACGTACTTGAGCAGCACCACGTCGCGCGCGAACTCCTCCTTGAGCGCCGGGTCGGTCATCGCCGCCCCGCCGTACTTGATGACGACCGTCTTGCCGTGGAACTCGCGGATGTAGGGCAGCGCCTCCAGCAGCGTCGCGATGTCACGGGGTGGGCGGCTCACGTCGTGTACTCCGCGTTGATCGTCACGTACTCATGGCCCAGGTCTGAGAAGTAGACCTCGGCCTCGGCGCCCTCGCCGGGCAGCCCGATCTCATACTCGACCTCGGCGCCGGCGACCGCCGCGGCCAGCGCCTGCGCGTCGTGGGCGACCACGCCCCCGGCGGCGCACACCGGCACCCCTTCGATCGCGATGTCGACGGGCAGCGGAGCGGTGCCGGGCAGCGCCTGGCCGACGGCCTGGACGATCCGCCCCCAGTTGGGGTCCCCGCCGTACAGCGCGGTCTTGACCAGCGGCGAGTCGGCGACCGCGCGCGCCACCCGGTCGGCCGCGGCCTGATCGCCGCCGCGCACCGACACCCGGCCCACGCGCCGCGCGCCCTCGCCGTCGGCCGCGATCCGCAGCGCGAGCTGGCGCATGACCGCGTCGATCGCCTCCCCCAGCTTCAGCTCGTCCTCGGTCTCGGGCTCGACCGCGACACCGGAGGCGCCCGAGGCCTGGAGGATCACGGTGTCGTTGGTCGACAGCTGCCCGTCGACCGAGATCCGGGCAAACGACCGCTTGACGCACACGCCGAGCAGCAGCTCGCAGGTGTGGGCCGACAGCCGCGCGTCGGTCTGCACGAAGCACAGCAGGGTCGCGAAGTCCGGTGAGATCATGCCCGCGCCCTTGGCCTGCGCCGACACGGTGACGGTGCCCGCGGGCAGCGCCACCTCCAGGCAGACGGCCTTGTCGATCGCGTCGGTGGTCCGGATCGCCTGCGCGAACGCCGGGCCGCCGTCGGGCGACAGCGCGTGCGCGCAGCCGACGATGCCGCGGTTGATCTCGCCCATCGGCAGCGGCACCCCGATCACCCCGGTCGAGCAGACCGCGACATGGTTCTCCCGCACCCCGGTGATCATCGCGGCGGCGCCCTGCATCTTGGCCGCGTTCTCAAAGCCCATCCGTCCGGTGGCGGCATTGGCGTTGCCGGCGTTGACGACGATCGTGCGGATCGCGTCCAGCGCACAGCGCTCACGGGTGAGCAGCACCGGCGGGGCCTGCGTGCCCGAGGTGGTGAACCGCGCGGCGCTCGTCGTCGCCTCGGCGTCAGAGACGATCACCGCCACGTCGGGCTGGCCGCTGGGCTTGATCCCGGCGGCGACGCCGGCGGCGCGAAAGCCGGCCGGCAGGCCCCCGGGGTCACGCTCGGTCGCGTGCTCGGGACAGCTCACCCAGCGGCTGGTGAAGAACCCCTCGCTCATCTAGGTGATCCCCTCCCCCTCGGGCCGCCCGAACATCAGGTTGAGGTTCTGCACGGCCTGGGAGGCCGCGCCCTTCCACAGGTTGTCGATCACCGAGAAGACGAGCACGCGGCCGGTGCGCTCGTCGCGGTGCACCGCGATCCGGCAGATGTTCGTCTCCCGGACGTCGCGCACCCCGGGCGGGCCGTCGGTCAGCTCGACGAAGGGCTCGTCTTCATAGGCCTCGCGGTAGAGCTCGCGCAGATCGAGCTCGGCGTCGCGTCCGGAGGTCGGCGTCACGTAGCAGGAGACGAGCTCGCCCTGATCGAGCGGGATCAGGTGGGGCGTGAACGTGACCGGCAGCTCGGCGCCGAGCGCCGCCAGCTCCTGCTCGATCTCCGGCGTGTGGCGGTGGCGGGGCACGCCGTAGGCGTTCATGTTCTCGTCGACGGCGACGAAGTGCGTGGACTCGGTGGCCCCCCGCCCGGCGCCCGAGACCCCCGACTTGGCATCGATCACCACGTCGCCGATGATCCCCGCCCGGGCCAGCGGCGCGAGACCGAGGATCGTCGCCGTCGGGTAGCAGCCGGGGTTGGCGACGATCGCCGCCGCGGGGATCTGATCGCGATAGAGCTCGGGCAGCCCGTAGACGGCGTCGGCGATCAGCTGCGGCGACGGATGCTCGCGATACCACTCGGCGTAGACGGCGGGGTCGCGCAGGCGGAAGTCGGCGCTGAGGTCCACGACCCGGACGCCGCGGGCGGCCAGCTCGGAGACGAGCTCGGCGGCGGCCCCGTGGGGGTAGGCGACGATCGCCGCGTCGACGTCGGCGTGGCGGTCGAGGTCGAGCTCCTCCAGGACGAGCCGCACCCGGTGGTGGGGATAGATGTCATCCAGCCGCCGTCCGACGTCGCTGCGCGCGGTGACCGCGGTCAGGGCGAAGAACGGGTGGCGATCGAGCAGGCGGGCGCTGAGCGCGCCGGCGAACCCGGCGGCCCCGAACACCGCAACCCGCGCGCCGTCAGGAGTCACGCACCCTCCCCTGCAGCTGCTCGGTGAGCGCCTTGGCGATCCGCCGGCGGCGACCGGAGACCTCCTCGTCGGTGAGCGTGCGATCGCTCGCGCGGAAGCGCAGCCGCAGCGCCAGCGACACGGTGCCCTCGCCGATCCGCTCGGGGTCGCGGTAGACGTCGAACACCTCGGCGCCGGCCAGCAGCGGCCGGCCGGCATCACGCACGACGGCGAGCACGTCGGCGGCCGCCACGGTGTCTGAGACGATCACCGCCAGGTCCTCCCGGACCTCGGGGAAGGAGGTGACGTCGCGGTAGGCCGCGGCGCTCACGTGCTCGGCGACGACGTCGAGGTCCAGCTCGAAGGCGGCCAGCGGATCCTCGATGTCCCACAGCGCCGCCACCGACGGGTGAAGCTCGCCCAGCCAGCCGGCCTGGACGTCGCCGACCCGGACCTGCGCGCTGCGCCCCGGGTGCAGGAACGGCGGCGGCGCGTCGGCGGCGCGGACCTCCCAGGGGACCCGCACCGCGTCGAGCATCGCGCCGAGCACCCCCTTGGCGGCGAAGAAGTCGGCCCGTGGCGGCTCGGGCGACCGCCAGGTCGCGGGACGCACCGGGCCGGCGAGCAGCGCGGCGACGTGATGGGGCTCGGCGGGCGGCGCCGGGTCGCCGGCGGGCGCCGGCAGGTAGACGGCGCCGGCCTCCCACAGGGCGAGCGCCCCGGCCCCGCGGGCGCGGTTGCGCTGGGCGACCTCCAGCAGCGAGCCGAGCAGCGTCGTGCGCAGCCGCGACTGCTCGGTCGACATCGGGTTGCGCAGGGTGACGGCCGGGCGATCGGCGATCCGCAGCCGCTGCGCGAGCTCGGGACCCTCGAACGACCAGCCGATGCTCTCGTGCAGGCCCTGGGCACACAGCGCGTCGGCGGCCGCGCGGCGCAGCCGCTGGCGCGCCGTCAGCCGGCCCGAGGCGCCGCGGCGGGGGGGCAGCGTCGCCGGCAGGTCGGCCAGCGCGCCGAGGCGGGCGACCTCCTCGATCAGGTCGGCCTCCCGGGTCACGTCCCCGCGGCGAAACGCGGGCACGGTCACGTCCAGGCCATCCCCGGTCGGCGCGTCGGCGGTCGTGAACTCCAGGGCGGTGAGCAGCTCGGCACTGCGGGCGCGCGGGATCTGCAGTCCGAGCAGGCCGTTGAGGCGGGCGTCGCGCAGCCGGATCGTCTGCGCCGCGGGACCGGGGCCGCCGATGTCGATCGTCCCCGGGAGCACGCGCGCGCCGCACACCTCGATCATCAGCGCGGTGGCGAGCACCTGGGCGTCCATCGCCTGCTCGGGCTGCAGCTGCTTCTCGTTGCGTCCCGAGGCCTCCGAGCGCAGGCCGAGCGCCAGCGAGCTGCGGTGGATGTTGGCCCCATCCCAGGTGGCGACCTCCATCAGCACCCGCGTCGTGTCGGCTGAGACCTCCGAGCGCGCGCCGCCCATCACGCCGGCGATCGAGGTCGGCCCCTCGGCGTCGGCGATCAGCACCATCTCGGGGTCCAGCGTCCGCGTCTGGCCGTCGAGGGTCTGCATCTGCTCGCCGGCGGCGGCGCGCCGCACGGTCAGCTCGCCGCCGGCGACGCGGTCCAGGTCGAAGGCGTGCAGCGGCTGGCCGGTGAGCAGCATCACGTAGTTGGTGATGTCGACGACGTTGGAGATCGGCCGCTGCCCGGCGGCCATCAGCCGCGCCTTGAGCCAGGCGGGTGACGGAGCGATGGTGACGTTCTCAAACGCCCGGGCGGTGAAGCGCCGGCACAGCTCGGTCTGCACGGTGACCCGGGCGGATTCGAGCGGGCCGTCGGTGCCGGGGTCCTGCCGCCACGGGGGCGGGGCCAGCGGCGCGCCGGTGGCCGCGTGCACCTCGCGCGCGACCCCGTAGACCCCGAGGCAGTCCGGGCGGTTGGAGGTGATCTCCAGCACGAGCACCTCGTCGGCGATCGGCAGCACCTCGGTCAGCGGGGTGCCCGCCGCCAGGGCGTCGTCGAGCACCATGATCCCGTCGTGGTCTGAGCCGATCGCGACCTCGTCCTCGGCGAGGATCATCCCGTGCGACGGCTGGCCGCGCAGCTTGGCGGTCTTGAGCCTGGTGCCGTCGGGCATCACCGCGCCGGGCCGGGCGACCGCGACCGTCTGACCGCCGGCGACGTTCGGCGCCCCGCAGACGATCTGGCTCGGCTCACCGTCGCCGGTGTCGACCTGGCAGACGCGCAGCCGGTCGGCATCGGGATGCGGATGGGCCTCCAGCACCTTGCCGACGACGAAGTTCTCCAGCGCCGAGACGCCGTGGGTCTCGACCCGCTCGACCTCGGTGCCGGTCATCGCGAGCCGCTCGGCGAGCGCGAACGTGTCGAGCGCGGGCGAGCAGTACTCGCGCAACCAGGAGACCGGGACTCTCAAAACTGCTCCAGGAAGCGGATGTCGTTGTCGTAGAACAGGCGCAGGTCCGGGACGCGGTGCTTGAGCATCGCGATCCGCTCGATCCCCATCCCGAACGCGAACCCCTGCACCGTCTCGGGGTCATAGTTCTGGGCGCTGATGCCGGCCAGGACGTTGGGGTCGACCATGCCGGCGCCGAGGATCTCGATCCACGCCGTGCCCTTGCACAGCGGACAGCGCT
>CAZZYU010000094.1:0-13417 GCA_964658375.1 uncultured Acetobacteraceae bacterium
GGCGGTCGCCGCGGCGCGCCGGCGGCTGCTGGAGTGGCACGACCAGTTCAGCCGGTTTCAGGAGACCAGCGAGATCTCGCGGCTCAACCACGACCCCCGGGCCACGGTGCCGGTCTCGCCGGTGATGGTGCGCCTCGTGCAGGCGGCGCTGCATGCCGCGCGCAGCTCCGGCGGGCTCGTCGATCCGACCCTGCTCGACGAGCTGGAGGCGGCCGGCTACGCCCGGTCGCTGCTCGCGTCTGACGGCCCCGCCCCGCTGGCACTCACCGACACCCTGAGCGGCGCCCCGGCCCGCGCTCCGGCGCAGCCGCGGCGCCAGCCCGACTGGGACCTGGTCGCCGTCGACGCCCGCGCGCGCACGGTGACCCGCCCGCCGGGCGTGCGCCTGGACGGGGGCGGGATCGCCAAAGGTCTGTTCGGCGACATTCTCGCCTCGGCGCTGGGCACCCACGACAGCTTCGCCGTCGATGCCGCGGGCGACGTCCGCCTCGGCGGACGCAGCGGTGAGCCCCGACCGGTCCACGTCGCCGACCCGTGGGACGACGACGAGGTCGTGCACACCTTCGCGCTGCGGCGCGGCGCCGCCGCCACCAGCGCGATCTCGCGCCGGGCGTGGCGTGATGACGGCACCCGTCCTGCTCGGCCCGCCCACCATCTGCTTGACCCGTTCACCGGACGGCCCGCGTTCACCGGCCTGATCCAGGTGACTGCGCTGGCGCCGACGGGGGTGCTGGCCGAGACCCGGGCCAAGGCGGCGCTGCTCAGCGGACCTGACGGCGCCGCGCGGTGGCTGCCCGACGGCGGGGTGATCATCGCCGAGGCCGGCCCGATCACGGTGATCGACGCCGCGCCCGCGCTCACGGACCCGCTCGGACCGGAGCCGATCCGGCCCTTGGTGCTGTCGGCATGAGTCCGTCGAGCCACTGGTTCTGGATCATCTCCCGCGGCGCGGGCACGACCGCGCTGGTCCTGTCGGCGGCGACGATCTCCTACGGCCTGCTGACGGCCGGGCGGATGGTGCGGGGGGGCACCGCTGACCGCCGCGCCTACCACGAGGTCCTCGCGCTCTCGACGATGGTGGCGATCGCGCTGCACGGTCTGAGCCTGCTCGGCGACCCGTTCCTGCACCCGAGCGTCGCCGACGTCACCGTCCCCTTCGTGTCCTCCTACAAGACGCTGTGGACCTCGCTGGGGATCATCGCGGGGTGGTCGACCGTGGCGCTCGGCCTGTCGTTCTACCTGCGGGATCGGATCGGCCGCAAGCGCTTCGCGCTGATCCACCGGCTCACCGTGGTGGCCTGGATCATCGGACTCGTGCACACCTTCACCGAGGGCACCGATGCCGGGCAGGTGTGGTTCATCGCGCTGGTGGTGATCTCCAGCGCGCCGGCGGTGATCCTGCTCGGCCTGCGGATCGCCGGGCGCCCGCTGCCCCAGGTGCGGCTGTGGCCACGGCGGGGGTCGGTGGCGGCCTGAGGCCGATCATGGACGCGCCGGCCGGTGACGGCGGCGCACGGCCGCCGCCCCGACACCACCGCGGTCAGTTCTCGGCCGCCTGCTCCTCCTTGATCTTGCTCTCCAGCTGAGCCATCACATCCGGGTCACGCAGGGTGGTGACGTCGCCGAGCACCCGCCCCTCGGCGATGTCGCGCAGCAGCCGGCGCATGATCTTGCCCGATCTGGTCTTGGGCAGATCGTCGGCCCAGATGATCCGCTTGGGCCGAGCGAACTTGCCGATCCGCTCGGCGACGACGGACCGGATCTCCTCCACCAGGTCGCCGGAGCCGGCGAGATCGCCCTGCAACGTCACGAACGCCGCGATCGCCTGACCCGTGTCCTCATCGGACTGACCGATCACCGCCGACTCGGCGACCTTGGGATGGGCGACGATCGCCGACTCCACCTCGGCGGTCGACAGCCGGTGGCCGGAGACGTTGACCACGTCGTCGATGCGCCCGATGATCCAGAAGTACCCGTCCTTGTCCTTGCGCGCGGCGTCGCCGACGACGTAGACCTCCTTGCCGAACCTCGAGAAGTACGTCTCGATGAAGCGGTCGTCCTCCTTGTACAGCGTGCGCAGCATCGACGGCCACGGTCGGGTCAGGACGAGCAGTCCCTGGCCCTGGTCGATCGGCTTGCCCTCCCGCTCGTCGACCACGTCGGCGGCGATGCCGGGGAACGGGCGGGTCGCCGACCCGGGCTTGGTCGACACGATGCCCGGCAGCGGGGTGATCATGATCGCCCCCGTCTCGGTCTGCCACCAGGTGTCGACGATCGGACACCGCCCACCGCCGACCACGGTCTGGTACCACAGCCACGCCTTGGGGTTGATCGGCTCGCCGACGCTGCCGAGCAGGCGCAGCTTGTCCAGGTTGGCCTTCTCGACGAACTCCACCCCCCACTTCATGCAGGCGCGAATCGCCGTCGGCGCGGTGTAGAAGATGGTCACGCCGTAGCGCTCGCACAGCTCCCACCAGATCCCCTTGTGGGGGTAGTCCGGCGCGCCCTCCCACATCACCGACGTGGCGCCGTTGAGCAGCGGCCCGTAGACGATGTAGGAGTGTCCGGTGATCCACCCGACGTCCGCCGCGCACCAGTAGACGTCCTCCTCGGGGTTGAGGTCAAACACGTACCGGTGAGTCGCGCTGGCTCCCGTCAGGTAGCCGCCGGTGGTGTGCAGGATGCCCTTGGGCTTGGCCGTCGAGCCGCTCGTGTACAGGATGAACAGCGGATGCTCGGCATCCAGCTGCTCCGCCGGACAGTCCGGATCGGCGGCCTCGCAGATCTCGTGGTACCAGACGTCGCGGCCCGCCTGCATCTCGCAGTCGGCATCGGTCGACTTGATCACGACGATGTGCTCAAGCGAGGCGACGTCACCCATCACCGCGTCGACCTGCTGCTTGATCGGAGCGGTCTTGCCCTTGCGCCGGGCACCGTCGACGGTGATCAGCGCCTTGGCCTCTGAGAACTCCATCCGCTCCTTGACCGAGTCGGGCGAGAACCCACCGAAGACGACGTTGTGCAGCGCCCCGATCCGCGCGCAGGCGAGCATCGAGACGACGACCTCGGGGATCATCGGCAGATAGATCCCGACCACGTCGCCCTTCTGGATCCCGAGGTCCTTCAGCGCGTTGGCAAAGCGCTGTACGTCACGGTGCAGGTCGGCGTAGGTGACCTCGCGCTCCTCCCCGCTCTCCCCGTGCCAGTGGTAGGCGACCTTGTCGCCGCGGCCGGCCTCGACGTGGCGGTCCAGGCAGTTATAGGAGGCGTTGATCGTCCCGTCGGCAAACCAGGTGTAGAACGGCGGGTTGGAGTCGTCGAGATCCTGGGTGGGCTCCTTGAACCAGTGCAACTGCTTGGCCTGCTTGACCCACCAGCCCTTCCAGTCGGCATCGGCCTCCTCATAGACCTTGGGGTCGCTGAGCAGGGCGTGCTGGCTGAAGGACTCCGGCGGATCGAACGTCTCGATCTCGAGCATGTCGTTGAGCCGCTGCTCGAGCGTCTGGTCACCTGCCGATGCCGTCTCTGTCATAAGGACCTCTCCTGAAAGGCTGCGGGTGTCATGTGAGTTCGGGCGCCGGCGGTTTCACCGCCGGCGCCCACCTCCTCACGACAAGTTTCCTCCTCTGCTCACATCCTGCGCCAGCGGTTCAGCGCGCGAGCGGGAAGACCGGGAGCACGGTGCGCCCCCAGGTTGAGTTGGTCACCCCGGCAAACGACGCATACCAGGCGGCGATCGCGGTCAGCAGGCCGAGGTAGCCGCCGATGTGGATGATGTTGGCGTGGCCACCGGAGTTGCCGATCCCGAGGAAAATGAACGTCAACGCCAGCAGGAAGAACACGAGCGCCACCGCACCGGTCGTCCGCAGCGAGGCGACGAACATGTAGGAGGTGAAGATCGCCCACGCCCACAGGTACAGACCCAGCGCGGCGTTGACCTCGGTGGGCGCGATCTTGGCCAGGTCAAGCTGGGTGAGGACGAAGAACGAGATCCAGAACCCGCCGTAGGAGGTGAAGGCCAGCGCGCCGAAGGTGTTGCCGGTGCGGAACTCCCACATCCCGGCCAGCAGCTGTGCGATGCCGCCGTAGGCGAGCGCCAGCCCGAAGACGACCGGCAGGCCCTTGCCGAAGTTGACGAAGTTGGCGTTCATCATGCTGAGCACGAACGTCGTCAGTGCGAACGCGGCGAGCCCGAGCGGGCCCGGATCCGCCGGCTTCCAGCCGGGGGCGGTGGACTGCGTGGGATCCGCCGCGGGCGCCGGGGCGACATCAGCCTCCCGCGGCGAGTTGCTTGTGGTTGCCATCTCTCTCCTCCTGGTTGTTGGTGCAACGAACCGTGGGGGAGGGTGGTGGTCGACCCGGGCGGGCGCAACCCGCGTCGATGAACGGCGGTGCAGCCCTGCCGGACGGCGGTCAGCGCCCGTTGAGCGGCGGCCGCTCAGCGCGGGCCGCGCGGGCCGCGGTCACCGGCGACGCTTGCGCTTGCGCTTCGGGGTCGAGGCGCGGGTGCGCCCGTCGGCGCCGGCCTCGTCGCTCGCCACGGAGGAGGCGGGCGCGGAGTCGGGGTCGGTCGCCGGGCCAGCACTGCCCCGGGGCCGCCGCGGACGATCACGTGACTGCTCGGTCGACGCCAGTCGACGCGCGCGCGTCTCGGCCTGCGAGGGCCAGGCCTCGGCGCGCCCGGAGCGCCACGCCGGGGGCAGGCCGCTGGGCCAGCGTCCAGACACCAGATAGGCGACCGCGACCAGAAAGTAGAGCTGGATGATCGGCAGGACGATGATCGGAAACAGCACCAGAACGCCGGCGATGATGCCCACGATGCCGAGGAACCGCGGCAGCAGGCCCACCTTCATCGCCTGCAGCGAGATGAGCACGAAGGCGATCGCCACCAGCAGCGACGCCACCTGCGCCGCCACCTGCAGGATGAGCAGGCCCGAGCCGCTGGTCAGCCGATTGGCCTCGTCGTAGGTCTGCAGCCCGGTGGTCACGAAGTCGTGGACCTTGATCGAGATGACGATCGCGTTGAGGATCCCGGCGACGACCGCGACCCCGGCTCCGACGATGGCGAGGATCGGGATGAAGATCTGCGCCTTGGGGGCGCGTGCCTTGGCGCAGCGAAACAGGAACACGAGCGTCGAGGCGATCGCGATCTGGGCCAGCGCGTTGATGACCGCGGCGATCAGATCCAGCGCCCCGCGCTTGTGATCGACGATCAGCCCCAGCGTCAGCTCGTCGACCTTGGCGTGGGGACCGGCGAGGCCGACGATCGCGGCGATCATCAGCAGGACGCCCGCCGCCCCCGCGATGATCATCTGGCGGTTGCGAACGCGAGACTCGTACAGCAGCTGCTCGTTGGGGCTCATCGGCCGCTAGATCCTAGAGGTCGGCGCTCGCGCCCGCGCCCGGGACCCGTGCGCGATGGCCGCCGCTCTTCGGCTCTGCGTCGAAGACCGCATCGCGCGCCAGCTACCATGGGGAACATGGAAGGAAGTGGCTTTGGCGGACTGTTCGGCGATCCCGACGATCTGCAGCGCAAGCTCGGCGAGTTCGCCGACCAGATGCAGGGCGCGCAGAAGCTGGCATGGGCCGACAACGCGATCAAACTGGCCGTCGATCTGACGATGGCCGCGATCAACCGCGTCAACATCCAGGGGACGACCGAGCAGCAGACCGAGCAGTTGCGCTCGGTGATGGCCGTGGTCTTCCCCGAGGCCGTCACGCTCGTGCGCGAAGCGCGCGAGGGCCTGCAGTAACCCCCGACCGGGACCGCACCCCCCGATGCGCTCCGGACGTGGCTGTGCGACATTTTGTGCCCGTCGGACCCCTTTTCTCGCACGCATGCGGGTCGTCTCGATGCTCCTCGTCGCGCTGGGCGGATTGACGCTCGCGCTCGCAGCCGCGGGCTGTGGCGGCTCGGGCTCCTCAGCGGCGAGCACCACCGGAGTGGGTTCGGGCAGCGGCAGTACCACGACACCGGCGAGCAGCGCGACGACGTCGACGCAGCCGTCCACCACGAGCTCCTCGACGAGCTCGGCGACGGCCCCGGCCGCCACCACGACCAGCTCGGCGTCGACGACGACGACCGCCACGACACCCGCAGCGTCCGGAGGCGCCGGCCTGACGACGACGACGAGCACGACCAGCTGCGGGAACGACTGCGAGCCCAAGGGGACCCCGACCGTCCCCGGTAGCGTCGCTCCGGTGAACGGCACCTGCGGCGCTGACTACACCTACCTGCCCTCCCAGGACGGCGGGCCGGCGCTGTGCATCCCGAAGTCGCCGGTCACCACGACGACGACCCAGTAGCCCTCAGGCGTCCAGCGCCGCCAGCACGAGGTCGTCGTGGGCGGCGGGCTTGACCTTGTGCAGGACGTCCTTGATCGTGCCGTCGGCGTCGATCACGAACGTCGTGCGCTCGTTGCCCATGTAGGTGCGCCCGTACATCGACTTCTCCACCCAGACGCCGTAGGCCTGCGCCACGTGGTGATCCTCATCGGCCAGCAGCGTGAAGCCGAGCTCGAACTTCTCATCGAACTTGGCGATCTTCCCGGGCGCGTCGGGCGAGATCCCGAGCACGACCGCTCCCGCCGCGTCGTAGTCGGCGCGGTGATCACGCACGCCGCACGCCTGGGTGGTGCACCCCGGCGTGTCGGCCTTGGGGTAGAAGTAGACGACGACCTGTTTGCCCCTCAGGTCTGAGAGACTGACCGGATCGCCGTTCTGGTCGGGCAGCGTGAAGTCGGGCGCGATGTCGCCGATATCGGGAGTCATGCTGAAATCGTAGCCGCGGGGTTCGTGAGACCGATAAGGCCGGGCCATCGGATCCGATTCTCAATCGTGGTTGACCCACCGCCGATACCGGCCTAGGTTGATTGGGTTACTTGAGAATGGACGCAGACGTGATCGCGAATCTGACAGACACCCCTCCGGCGCCCGGCGACGGCCTGACCGCGACCGCGATCGCCGCCGCGATGTCCGCGGTTGTCGGTGACGATCACACCGAGACCTCGGTCTGGCTGACCGACGCCAGCGGGCTCGCGGCCAGCGCGCCGGTGCTCATCCATCCGGCCGACGCCGAGCAGGTGCGCGCGGCGGTGGCCTGGGCGTACGCCAACGGCGTCGCGATCGTGCCCGTGGGCGGCCAGACCGGCTATTCGGGCGGGATCGTGCCCGAGGGGAGCGCCCCCCAGGTCGCGATCGCGCTTGATCGCGTCAACCGCGTGCGGTCCTTTGACCCCCTGCTGTGGCGGATGGAGGTGGAGGCCGGGGTCACGACGGCGACCGTGCAGCGGCTCGCGCGTGAGAACGGTCTGCTGTTCCCGCCCGATCCGGGCGCTCCGGAGCAGTCCCAGATCGGTGGCAACCTCGCGACCAACGCGGGTGGCCCGCACGCCTTCAAGTACGGGGTCACCGGGCGCTGGGTGACCGGCGTGGAGGCGGTGCTGGCCCCGGGTGAGATCGTCCGCTTCGGTGGTCCGCTGCGCAAGGACGTGGCCGGCTATGACCTGCGCAGCCTGTTGATCGGCAGCGAGGGGACGCTCGGCATCATCACGGCCGCCTGGCTGAAGCTGACGCCGGCGCCGGAGATGACGATCCCGATCGTCGCCGCCTACGGCTCGATCCGGGAGGGGATCGAGGCGATCGAGGCGGCGCTGGCATCCAACGTCGTCCCCGCGGCGATCGAGTTCATCGAGGGCACCGCCATCCAGCACGCACCGCCGCCGTTCCTCGACGCCCGGGACGCCCGGTTCCTGGTGATCGCCGAGGCGGAGTCCGAGGCCGAGCGCGCGGCGCTGCTCGAGGCACTCGGGCCCCAGGCCCAGGAGTACGACGCGGCGACGGTGTGGCGCTGGCGCGGCGGCGTCTCGCTGGTCGTCCGCGCCGTCAAGGGCGAGAAGCTGGCCGAGGACATCGCGGTCCCGCTCGATCGCCTCGAGGAGGCGATCCAGAAAACCCTGGAGATCGGCCGCGAGGTGGGACTCGAGGCAACCTCCTGGGGGCACGCCGGCGACGGCAACGTCCACTCGACGTTCCTGTTCGATTCCGGCGATCCCGATCAGCGCCGGCGCGCGGACACCGCGGCCGTCGCGTTGTTTGACCTCGCCCGGGAGCTGGGGGGCAGCGTCAGCGGCGAGCACGGCCTCGGGATCCTCAAGCGCGGGCAGCTGCTGGGCCAGTGGTCTGAGGCCTCGGTCGCCGCCCACGAGACGATCAAGCGCGCGCTGGACCCGGCCAACCTGCTCAACCCGGGCAAGAAGGTGGCCCGACCCGACTCGGGCCTGGCCACCCCGGGCTGGTTCTGAGTGCCACCCGGCTCATCCGCGCTGTCGATCCGGGGTCTGCACAAGACCTACGCCAACGGATTCACGGCGCTGCATCCGCTCGACCTTGAGATCGAGCCGGGCCGCTTCGTCGGGTTGCTGGGCCCCAACGGCGCCGGCAAGAGCACGCTGATCGGATCGGTCTGCAACCTCGTGATCCCGACCGGCGGGGCGATCCAGCTGTTCGGACACGACTATCGCACCCGCGAGGCGCGCAGCCTCGTCGGGCTCGCCGAGCAGGAGGTCAACCTCGACCGCTTCCTCAGCGTCGAGCAGATCCTCGTCTACCACGGCGGCTATCACGGCCTCTCCCGGCGCGAGGCGCGCCGGCGCGCCCAGGAGCTGCTGGAGGTGTTCGCGCTCGCCGACAAGGCCAAGAGCAAGGTGACCGAGCTGTCGGGCGGGATGCGCCGGCGGATCCTCTTCGCCCGGGCGCTCATGCACCGCCCGCGCCTGCTGATCCTCGACGAGCCGACCGCCGGCGTCGACATCGACCTGCGCGCCGGCCTGTGGAGTCACATCCGCGGGCTGCATCGGGACGGCACCACGGTGCTGTTGACCACCCACTACCTGGAGGAGGCCGAGGAGCTGTGCGAGGAGATCATCCTCCTGCGGCGCGGCCGCGTGCTGGCCCGTGACAGCGCTGACAATCTGCGCGCCGACTTCGGGGCGCAGGACATCGCCGGCGTCTACGCCCACGCGATGTCGAGCCTGGAGGACTTCACCGAGGAACCGGTATGAGCGCCACCGCCGCTTCCTACCGCTTCCGGCCGACGCGCTCACCGTTCTCGTGGCTGCTGCAGCGCGAGGTCGTCCGCTACCTGCGCATCTGGCCCAACGCGGTCCTCGGCCAGCTCAGCATGCCGATGCTGATGCTGGGAGTGTTCGGCTACGCGCTCAGACACCGCGCCGGGGGCACCGGCGGAGTCCCGTACACCCAGTTCATCCTGCCCGGGCTGATCGGCCAGACGCTGATGACCGTCGGCTGGACGAACGGGACGATCAGCATCTTCGACGCTCGCCGGGACCGCTACATCAACGACGTGCTCGCCAGCCCGCTGCGCTGGTGGGAGATCAACCTCGCCTGCGTGCTGGCGGCGATCATCCGCCAGGTGCTGACCGGCGCCATCGTCGCGGCCGTCGCCATCCCGATCGTCGGCTCCACCGTGCACCGCCCGCTGATCCTGATCGTCGGCCTGCTGGCGGTGTTCGTGACCGCCGCCCAGATGGGCGTGATCGCCGGCGTCTACGTCAAGACGATGGATCAGAACGTGTCGCTGCAGACCCTGCTGGTGCAGCCGCTCACCTTCCTCGGCGGAACCTTCTACGGGCTCTCCAGCCTGCCGGCGGCCTGGCGACTGCTCACCCACGTCAACCCCGTCTTCTACGTCGTCCAGGTACTGCGCATCAGCTTTCTCGGCCACGCCGACCTGCCCGCCGGCACGGCCCTGGCCGTGCTCTGGGGGATGGCGCTCGTGCTCACCGGCTGGTCGTTGTGGGTGTTCAAGACCGGCCGCAGGCTCAGGGACTGATGAGCGGCCTGAGCACATGTGCCACCGACCGGTTCACCCCGGCGCGGTCCCCCTTCTCCTGGCTGCTGGAGCGCGAGATCGTTCGGTATCTGCGCATCTGGTACTACTCGATCCTCGGGCAGCTCAACATGCCGCTGCTGCTGCTGGCGGTGTTCGGCTACGCGCTCAAGCGCCGCGCCGGTGGCACCGGGGGTGTGCCGTACACCCAGTTCATCGTGCCCGGGTTGATCGGCCAGACGCTGATGGTCGTCGGCTGGATCAACGGCACCACGAGCCTGTTCGAGGCACGCCGGGACCGCTACCTCAACGACGTGCTCGCCAGCCCGCTGCGCTGGTGGGAGATCAACCTGGCCTGCGTGCTGGCCGCGATGATCCGCGGAGTGCTCACCGGAGCACTGATCGCGGCCGTCGCCGTTCCGATCGTCGGCTCCAGCGTGCACCGGCCGCTCGTCCTCGTCGTCGGCCTGCTCGCGGTGCTGATCACCGCCGCGCAGCTGGGCGTGATCGCGGGGGTTCACATCAAGACGATGGATCAGAACGTCTCGCTGCAGATTCTCCTGGTGCAGCCGCTGTCGTTCCTCGGCGGGACCTTCTACTCGCTCTCCACGGTGCCGTCGGCGGTGCGCGTGCTCAGCCATCTCAACCCGATCTTCTACGTCGTCCAGATGATGCGCCTCGGCTTCCTCGGCCACGCCGACATGCCCGCCGCCGGCGTGCTGGCCGTGCTCTGGGGCATGGCGCTCGTGCTGACCGGCTGGTCGCTGTCTCTCTTCAAATCCGGCAAACGGCTCAAGGACTGACTCGTGAACGACTCCTCTCCCTTCAAGCTCGGCTTCCACACCCGCGTCTCCTATCCGCTCGGGGGGGCCGCCCAGGCTCTCCAGGACGGCATCAAGCTCTTCCAGGCCGGCGAGCAGCTCGGCTATGACCGCGGCTGGGTCTACCAGCGACACTTCGACAACTACATGGCGGCGCCGCTGGTGTTCCTGCCGGTCGTGGCCCAGCACACCGAACGGATCAGCGTCGGCACGGCGATCATCGGGATTCGCTATGAGGATCCGATCCTGCTCGCCGAGGCCGCGTCAACCGCCGACCACCTGAGCGGCGGACGGCTCGAGCTCGGCCTCGCCAAGGGCATGGGCGGCTTCGACGTCACCTTCGGCCAGGAGCCCAACGACGGCCGGCAGCAGTCGCTCGACCGGCTGGACACGTTCCTGAAGGGCATCCGCGGAGAGCCGGTCGGAACGGTGAACGAGCCCGCCAATGGTCTGACCGCCGGCGACCCGCTGACGGTGCGCGGCGCGAGTCCCTCGCTGGCTGAGCGGGTGTGGTTCGGAGGCGGCTCGCTTGAATCGGCACAGCGCATCGCCTCCCAGGGCCTGCGCCTGCTGATGAGCACGATCGTCACCGGCGACGTCGATGACTACAACGCCTACCAGGCGGACGCGATCGCCAGCTACCGCGCCCAGCACACCGGTCCGTCGGCGCCGCGCGTGTCGATCTCCCGTTCGATCCTGCCCGCCACCTCGGCGGACACCGCCCGGCTCTATGCCGCCTATGACGAGGAGCGCCGGACCCACGGTCCCGCCGCTTCGCGGCCCGACGGCGCGCTGGAGGCCCGCAACGGCGAGTTCTTTCAGAAGAACCGGTTCACGATGAGCCCGGCGCTGCATGGCGAGCCGGCCGCCGTCGTGGAGAACCTGCTCAACGACCCGGCCGTCCAGGCCGCCGACGACATCATCTGCTTCCTGCCGCCGGCCTTCGGCCTGGAGCAGAACCTGCGCCTGATCAACGACATCGCCGAGACCGTGGCCCCCGAGCTCGGCTGGAGCCCGGCGTTCGCCCCGACGGTCTGAGCTCGCGCCGGCTGACCTACACCGACACGGTCGAGGGGGTCAGCTCACTCGGCTGCCAGACCGAGCCGGGATAGGCGCGGCGCATCTGCGGCATGATGTCGGCCGCGAACCGCTCCAACGTGTCCCTCTGCCAGGTGAACGGCAACTGGTCGACACCGAAGGCCATGACCTGCTGGCGGTAGATCTCGGTGAACCGGTGCAGCTTCTCGAGCACCATCTGAGGGCTGCCGATCAGGGCTGACCCCTGCTCGATGAACTCCTCGAGCTCCCAGAACGGCGAGCCGTTGTGCTTGGCGGCCGGCGTCGAGCGCATCGCATTCCAAAAGGGCCGGTAGGCCTCGATGGCCTCCTGTGAGGTGTCGCGGATCAGCACGACGGGAAAGCCGACCCCGAGCACGGGGTCGCCGGCATGGCCGTAGTGGGCCCAGCGTTCGCGATAGTGCTCGATGAGCGTCTGATAGCGCGCCATGGGAAAGAAGCCATTTGCCGAGAACAGCGGATCACCGTGGCGCGCGGCCAGTTCCGTCGTCAGCTGACTCGTCGAGCTCCCGTGCCAGATCCGGATGTGATCCTGGTAGGGACGCGGCTGTGAGGTCACACCCTCCAGCGGCCCCCGGAAGCGCCCGGACCACGTGACGTTCTCCTCGCTCCAGAGCCGGCGCAGCAGCTCGTACTTCTCGGCGAGCACGTTCCACTGCTCATCGGGGTCAAGGCCGAAGGTCGCATAGTGCGGAGCGTGGTTGCCCTTGGCGATCACCAGGTCAAGGCGCCCGCCACTGAGGTGATCAAGCAGCGCATACTCCTCGGCGACCGTGAGCGGGTCATGCAGGGTCAGCACGGTCACACCGGTCAGGAGTCGGATGCGGCTGGTCTTAGCGGCGACGGCCGTGAGCAGCACCGACGGAGCGGAGCAGAGGAACGGCGCTCCGTGGCGCTCGCCGATCTGGTAGCCGTCGAAGCCGAGTTGCTCGGTCAACTGGGCCAGCCGGACGACATCTCTGAGCCGCTCATGTTGGCTAGGCAGCACGCCGGTCGCGCTGTCGGGAGCATGCAGGATGAGGCTGAAGACGACGAATTGCATCGGCTGGGAAGTCAGCGGGCTGCCGGTCTGATGACCGGCAGCCCGGCAACGCCGATCACGGGCTGTCCTCGCAGTCCGCTACGCGGCGACCGCATCACGGGCCTGGCGCCGATCGAGCTCCTCGCGCACGAGCGGGATCACGTAGCGACCGGCATCGATCGCCTCGTCGAGGTTGCCGAGGGTCGGCAGCGAGACGATCGTGGCGCCGAGCTCGGCGTACTTGACGATCGCCTCGGCGATCGTCTCCGGCGAACCGACGAGCAGCGAGGAGGCGCCGCCGGCCCCAGCGAAGGACTTCGGCGTCCAGAGCACCCCGCCGTCGTGGGTCTCACCATCCTGGGCGAGATCCCTCAGCCGCTGGACGTGCGCGGGCGGCGGAGCGTCCGCTCCGTTGCGGGGTGCTGCGTGCTTGATCATCGCGCCGTAGGTCTCCTCGAACTCGGCGACGACCTTCCGCGCCTTGCGCTGAGCCAGCTCGTCGGTTTCGGCGACGATCGGGCGGAACGTCACCCAGAACCCGAGCTTCCCGGTGCGGCCGATCTTCCGAGCCTCGTCGTAGACCCGGTCGATCTGCTCCTTGGTCTGCTCCAGCGGCTCGCCCCACAGCGCGAAGATGTCCGCGTGAGC
>CAZZYU010000095.1:0-13382 GCA_964658375.1 uncultured Acetobacteraceae bacterium
GGTCACTTCACCGCCCATGACGAGGAGACGGTTCTGTACGCGTGGGCACCGGATGCGTGACCTGCTCACCCCTCCGAGCGTCCGGTAGGGTCCGCGGCGGTGACCGACGTCGGCCACGCGCACAGCTTCCACAGGGTCTCCGCGCAGCACACGGCGACGGTGTGGGACAACGCCGCGACACCGGTCCTGGAAGTCGAGTCCGGCGACGCGATCGAGCTCGAATGCGCTGACGCGTCGGGCGGCCAGCTCGCTCGGTCCTCCACCCCCGACGCTGTCTCGGGCATGGACATCAACCGGGTCAACCCGGTCACCGGCCCGGTGTTCGTCAAGGGTGCGGCGCCCGGCGACACGCTCGCCGTCGAGATCCTGGGGCTCACGCCAAGCGACTGGGGCTGGACGGCGATCATCCCCGGCTTCGGGCTGCTCGCCGACGAGTTCCCCGAGCCGTGGCTGAACATCTCCCACGTCGATAAAGCCGCAAAAGAGGTCCGCTTTCTGCCGGGCATCACGCTCCCGCTGGAGCCGTTCCCGGGCACGATCGGCGTCGCCCCCGCGGAGCCGGGCCAGTTCAGCGTCCTGCCCCCGACCCGGTGGGGCGGCAACCTCGACATCAAGCACCTGCGCGCCGGGACGACGCTGTATCTCCCGGTCGGGGTGCAGGGCGCGCTGTTCTCCGTCGGCGATACCCACGCCGCGATGGGCGACGCCGAGGTCTGCGGGACCGCCGTGGAGGCCGCGATGTCGATCGCGGTGCGCCTCACGGTCCACCACGACCAGCCGATCACCTACCCCCAGTTCCACCTCCCCGCCGGCGAGCTCGCCCGCACCGAGCAGTCGAGCTATCACGTCTGCACGGGCGTGCACGCCGATCTGATGGAGGCCACCCGGGAGGCGACGCGCGCGATGATCGATCACATCGAGTCGACCCACGGCCGCACCCGCGAGGAGGCCTACGCGATCGCCTCGGTCGCCTGCGACCTGCGCATCCACGAGGTCGTCGATGCTCCCAACTGGGTCGTCGGCGCGTTCCTGCCCGAGTCGATCTTCGCCGACCCCCACGCCGATTAGAGAGCCGACATGCCGAACACCACCTACTCCCCCACCCCCGCCCGCGAGCTCAAGGGCTATGTCGCCCAGCCGCGCGGGACCGGGCCGTTCCCGGGCGTCGTCGTGATCATGGATGCGCTCGGCCTCAGCGACGACATCCGCCAGCAGGCCGACCGCCTCGCCACCGCCGGCTATCTCGCCTTCGCCCCGGACCTGTATTCCGGGCGCGGGCTGAAGTGCGTCGTGGCCACCCTCAAGGCATCACGGGCGGGAACCGGCGAGGCCTATGAGAACATCGAGGCGGCTCACCGCTGGCTGGCCGAGCGCGAGGACTGCACCGGGCAGATCGGGATCATCGGCTTCTGCATGGGCGGCGGCTTTGCGCTGATGAGCGCGCCGCGCTACGGCTTCCGGGCCTCGTCGGTCAACTACGGCGAGGTGCCCGACGACGCGGCCCAGCGCCTCGCCGGCGCGTGCCCGATCGTGGCCAGCTACGGCGCCCGGGACAAGAGCATGCCCGGCCGCGCCGCCAAGCTGCAGGCCGCGCTGCAGACGGCGGGCGTGGACCACGACGTCAAGGAGTACCCCGACTCCGGGCACTCGTTCATGAACCGCATCAACGCGGGACCACTGTTCGGCCCGCTGCTCAAGTACACCGGGATGAACTACGTCCACGACGATGCCGAGGACTCGTGGACGCGGATCCTGGACTTCTTCGAGCGCTACCTCAGCTGATCCCCGACCAAGCGGGAACGACGGTCAGAGAACGCGCGAGGACCACAGCAACGCCGCCAGCACGACGCTGACGATCGAGACCACCAGGCCGACCTCCCAGCCCTGGTCGTTGCCGGAGACCATGATCGCGGCGATCGCCACGCCGATCCCGACGATGCCGCAGGTGGCGACGAGCCGGACGAGCAGGCGCTCGGGCGCGGAGCGACGGTCGCGCTGGGGCAGCATGTTCTCCGATGCGGGGCCGCGGCGACCGCGCTTGCGACCCCCACCCGACGACCGCCCCGATGACGTCGACACCGGCTCGGCCGACGCGGGCTCCGGGCTCGAGGAGGAGCCCTCCAGCGGCTGGACCAGCGGATCCTGATCGGGACTCATCGTGGTTCTATGTATACCGCGCGTTGACCAGCGCACTTGGTTTTCACGCGCGAGGTGTAAGTTTGGCGGTGGCAGTGAGAACCGGTGCATCGCGCGCCCAAGGTGTTTGCTGCCCCCAGCCACCCATACGCGATCAAGGAGCGGCATGACCGGAGCACGAGCGTGACTGGCCCGGAACTCTTCGCCGCGCTGGACCGCATGGACGCCCAGGCCTGGTCTGACCAGCTGGCGCGAGACGTGGTGATGTGCTTTGCCAACAACGCTCCGGTGTATGGCCGCGATGCCTGCCGCTCCCAGGCCGTCTCGCTGTTTGACCGCGTGAACAGCGTGTCGCACCACATCGTCGAGCAGTGGGAGCACGGCCAGGCGACGTTCACCGAGGCGGCCGTCAGCGTCGTCAAGTCCGACGGCGACGACGTCACGATCCCGATGGTCACCATCTACCGCACCAACCAGCACGGCCTGATCGCCGACTATCGGGTCTACATGGACCCCGAGCCGCTGCGGGAATGACCGCGGCCGCGGCACCGTTCGGGCCCGTACTAGTCTAGTACGACGATTATCGAACGACAGTCGCAGTCTGGAGGGCCGCCATGAGTCAGAGCACCGAGAATCCCACCACGCCGCATCTGCGTGCGACGCTCGTGCTCGCCTGCCTGGCGCAGTTCATGGTGATCCTCGACGTGTCGGTCGTCAACGTCGCGCTGCCGTCGATCCGCAGCGGCCTGCACTTCTCCGAGGTCGACCTGCAGTGGGTCGTCAACGCCTACACGATCACCTTCGCCGGGTTCATGCTGCTCGGCGGCCGCGTCGCGGACCTGCTCGGTCGCCGGCGGGTGTTCGTCGCGGGGCTGGTGCTGTTCGCGCTCGCGTCGCTGGCCGGCGGGCTGGCCACCAGCCAGGGGGTGCTGATCGGCGCGCGGGCGGCCCAGGGCCTCGGCGGCGCGGTGATCGCCCCCGCGTCGCTGTCGATCCTCACCACGACCTTCTCCGAGGGCGCCCAGCGCAACCGCGCGGTCGGGATCTGGGGTGCGATGGGCGGCGCCGGCGGGGCCGCGGGCGTGCTCCTGGGCGGCGCGCTCACCGAGCTGTCCTGGCGCTGGATCCTGTTCGTCAACGTCCCCATCGGTCTCGCCGCCGCGGCCGCCGCGCTGCGCATGATCAGCGAGAGTCGGCGCGACTCCGCCGAGCGCAGCTTCGACCTCTCCGGCGCGCTGGCGGCGACGATCGGCCTGTCGCTGCTCGTGCTGGGGATCGTGCGCACCGATCAGACCGGCTGGGGGTCGACCCAGACGCTCATCATCATCGCGGCCGGGATCGTGCTGCTCGGCGGCTTCGTGGCGATCGAGGGGCGCGTCGCCCGCAGCCCGCTGATGCCGCTGCGGATCTGGTCCTCCCGGACGCTCACCGCCGCCAACATCGTCGTGCTCACGCTCGGCGCCGCCAGCTTCGGGATGTGGTTCTTTCTCTCGCTCTACCTGCAGCAGGTGCTCGGCTACTCCCCGATCCAGACCGGGCTGGCGTTTCTGCCGATGACGATCTGCCTGATCGTCGGCTCAAAGCTCGCCGCGCAGCTGGTGATCCGCCTCGGCGCCAAGCGGCTGCTGATCGTCGGGATGCTGTTGCTCGCCGCCGGACTGACCCTGTTCACCCGCCTGTCGCCGACCGGCACGTTCTGGGGCGGCATGTTCGGACCGTCGTTGCTGGCGGCGATCGGCCTCAGCTGTGCCTTCACCCCCGCGGCGATCACCGCGGTGGCGGGCGTCAAGGCCCACGAGGCCGGGCTGGCCTCGGGCCTGGTCAACACCGCGCGGATGCTCGGCGGAGCGCTTGGGCTCGCGGTCCTCGCCACGCTGGCCACCTCCCACACCGACTCCCAGCTCGCCGCCGGCGTCGCGGCCCATGCCGCGCTCACCGACGGCTTTCACCTCGCCTTCCTGATCGGCGCCGTGATGGCGCTGTTCGGGGCCGCGGTGGCGGCATTCGGACTCCCCGCGGTGGCGCCCCGCGCCGCCGGCCAGTCCGCGCCGGCATCAGTCGAAGCCGCCTGAGCAGCCGGCCGGCGGGCCCGTGCGGGATTGACGACAATCCCGGGCCGTGGCCCGCTGCTTTGTCACCCGCGCGCTTCCCGGGCCGGCGCTGGCGCGGCTCGCCGAGCGCCATGAGGTCGAGGTCTGGCCGCAGCGGCTGCCCCCGACCGCCGCGCAGCTGCGCCGGCACACCGCTTCCGTGGAGGGTCTGCTGTGCACCGTCTCTGATCGGATCGACGCCGAGCTGATCGGGGCCGCGCCCCGGCTGCGCGCGATCGCCAACTACGCGGTGGGCTATGACAACGTCGATGTCGCCGCCGCCCGGGCGCGGGCGATCGCGGTCGGCAACACCCCCGACGTGCTGACCGACGCCACCGCGGACCTGGCGTTCGCGCTGCTGCTGGCGAGCGCGCGGCGGCTGCCGGCGGCGATCGCCGCGGTGCGTGACGGCGACTGGCTGACCTGGGAGCCGATGCGCGAGCTCGGCGACGCGGTCTCCGGCGCGACGCTGGGGATCGTCGGCGGTGGGCGCATCGGCACCGCCGTCGCCCGGCGGGCGGCCGGCTTTGACATGGAGGTGCTGATCAGCGGACGCACCGGTGGGGTTGCGCTGGACGAGCTGCTCGCACGCGCGGACTTCGTCTCGCTGCACTGCCCGCTCACCGCCGAGACCCGTCACCTGATCGACGACGCCGCGCTGGCGCAGATGAAGCGCACCGCGATCCTGGTCAACACCGCGCGCGGGGAGATCGTCGACCCGGTGGCGCTCGCTCGGGCGCTGCACGCGGGTAGGATCGGCGGCGCCGCGCTCGACGTCACCGATCCCGAGCCGCTGCCCGTCGATGACCCCCTGCTGCAGGCGCCCAACCTGATCGTCGTGCCCCACATCGGCTCGGCCACCCACGCCGCGCGGGAGCGGATGACCGCGCTGGCCGTCGACAACCTGCTCGCCGCGCTCGCCGGCGAGCCGATGCCCCACCCGGTGAGCGCCGGATGAACGTCGCCGTCGTCGACATCGGTTCCAACTCGACCCGGCTGCTGATCGCCGAGCTGCACGACGGCCGGATCACCGAGCTCGTGCGCCACTCCGAGGTCACCCGCCTGGGCACCGGCGTGGACCGTGACGGCCGGCTGCGCGACGACGCGATGGCGCGCGTCGAGGTCGTGCTGGAGCGCTACGGCGCCGAGATCGCCGAGCACCGCTGCGAGGCGGCGGTCGCGGTGCTCACCAGCGCGGTGCGCGATTCGTCAAACGGCGAGCAGTTCGCCGAGTCCATCCGCGAGCGCCACGGGCTGGAGCCCCACGTGCTCACCGGCGACGAGGAGGCCCAGCTCACCTACCTGGGCGCGACCAGCGAGCGCGATCGCGACGATCTCACCCCCACGCTCGTCCTGGACATCGGTGGCGGATCGACCGAGCTGGTGATCGGCGAGGGGGCCGAGATGCGCTTTCACGTCTCCACCCAGGCCGGCGTCGTGCGCCAGACCGAGCGTCACCTCCCCGACGACCCACCGACTCCCGCGCAGGTCGACGAGCTCGTCGCCGACGTGCGCCGCATCCTCACCGAGAACGTGCCGGAGTCCTGGCGCCGTTCGGTGCGGCGGGGGATCGCGGTGGCGGGCACCGCGACCTCGCTGGCGGCGATCGCCCAGCGCCTTGACCCCTACGACCCCGCCCGGGTCCACGGCTATCACCTGAGCGTCGCCGAAGGTGACCGCATCCGTTCCGAGCTGCTGCAGATGACCCTCGACGAGCGCCGCCAGGTACCCGGCCTGCACCCCGACCGTGCGCCCACGATCGTCGCCGGAGTGCTCATCCTCGGAGAGGTCGTCGACCTGTTCGGACTCGACGAGATGGAGACCTCCGAGCATGACATCCTGCGCGGCGCGGCGCTCGGGCTGGTGTCACCGACTCGGCAGTGACATCGGATAAGAATGGACGAATGTTGTATTGCCCTGGAGCGGAAAATCAGGCACTATTCCCGCGGGGCGCGTGAGACCTTCCGGCGACACGTTCCCTGACATAGGTCCGGGCGAAGCCGCATCCACGGCGCCTCCCGCCGTCCGGACCACCCAAACGGCCCTCTCAGGCACGTACCCCTGCCCGTCCCGATAGGGCCAACCTGGATCAGAAGCCGCCCGCCTCACCGCGGGCGGTTTCTGTGTCTGCGATCAGTGGACGGTCGCCGGTAGCCGCATCGGGACGCGGCTCAGGCGAGGTTCGAACGCCGCGGGTAGGCGACGCTGGGGTCGGTGAGGACGTTGACCAGCGCCGGGCCACGGGCGGCGAACGCGCGCTCCAGCGCCGGCCGCAGCTGAGCCGGCGTGGACACCAGCTCACCATGGCAACCGAGGGCGACCGCGATCTCGTCATAGCGGGTGCCCGGCCGCAGATCGGCGACCACCGAGTAGCCGTACATCGCCTCCATCGGATGCTTCTCCAGCGCCCAGATGCCGTTGTTGCCGATCACCCCGACGACCGCCACCCCGTGCCGGGCCAGGGTGTCGAACTCCATCCCGCCAAAGCCGAAGGCGCCGTCGCCGAGCAGCAGCACCACCTGGCGTTCGGGGAACGCGAGCTTGGCCGCCAGCGCATAGCCGGGACCCGATCCCAGGCAGCCGTAGGGGCCGGGGTCCACCCAGCAGCCCGGGGCGAAGGAGTCCACGACGCGCCCGGCGTAGGAGACGAAGTCCCCGCCGTCGCCGATGACGATCGCGTCGCGGTCAAGCATCGTGGCCAGCTCGCCGTAGATCCGCATGGGATGCAGCGGCGCTCGCTCATCGGTCAGCTGCGCCGCCTCCTCGGCGCGACGCTGGGTCTCCAGCTCGCGCAGCGACGCCGCCCAGGCCGCGCGGGTGCTGCGCAGCGTGGACGGCGGCGGTCCGGCGGCGTCGGCCAGCGCCTGAAGCGTCGCCGGCAGCGCGCCCCACAGCTCGCCGTCCAGCGGGCGGGGTGACGGCCGCTGCGGCGCGGCGGCGTCGATCGCGATCACGGTGGCCTCCGGCGCGAACGCCGCCCCGAAGCCCAGGCGGAAGTCCAGCGGCACCCCGATCACCAACGCCACGTCGGCCTCGCCCAGGGCGACGCTGCGCGAGCGCGAGAACGCGAGGCGGTGATCGGCGGGCAGGCAGCCGCGTCCCAGGCCGTTGAGGAACACCGGGATCTCCAGCGCCTCGGCCAGCGCCTGCAACGCGGTCTCGCCACGGCCCCAGTACAGGTCGGTGCCGGCCATGATCACCGGGCGCTGTGCCTCGCGCAGCGCCGACGCGGCGCGGGCGACGGCGGGCGACTCGGCGCCGGGTCCCTCCCACGGGCGCGGCAGCGGCGCGGGCGCCGGCTCGGATCCCGGCGCGCTGCCGAACACGGCGTCCAGGGGGAAGTCCAGGAACGCCGGCCCGCCGTGGGGACCGATCGCCGCCGTCATCGCCTGCGCCATCAGCCCCGGGATCTCGCCGGTCTGCCGGGCGGTCGCCGCCGACCGGGCCAGCGGGGCGATGAACGGGACGTGGTCGATCTCCTGCAACGATCCCTGACCCCAGCGAAACTCCGGCGCACGCCCACCGAGCACGAGCATCGGGGAGTGGTTCTGGGCGGCGGAGGCGATCGCGCTCATCCCGTTGGTCACCCCCGGCCCGGCGGTGAGCGCGCACACGCCCGGCTCGCGCGTGACCTTGGCCCAGCCCTCGGCGGCGAACGCCGCGGCCTGCTCGTGGCGGGTGTCGATCAGCGCGATCCCCTCCTCGCGGCAGCCGTCGTAGATCGAGAACAGGTGCCCGCCCGAGAGCGTGAACAGCGTCCGCACGCCGGCGCCGCGCAGCGCCCGGGCGACCAACCGTCCGCCGTGCAGGGTGTCGGTCGCCTCCGCGGTCATCGCGCTCGCACCCTACCCGGCGCGGGGCCGATCAGTCGTCGGGGCCCGGTGGGCGCATCCGCAGCGCGTTGACGATCGCGCCGCTGAGGATGATCAGCGCCAGCACGTAGAACCAGCCGAGGACGATCACGATGAACACGATCGTCGAGCCGAAGCGGGCGATCGACGAGATGTGGGTCAGGTACTCGGGGAAGGCGTAGTCGACGATGCCGATCGCGACCGTCGCCCACAGGGCGCCCGGCCACACCGCCCGCCAGGGCACGCGGAAGTGCGGCACCCGGTAGTAGATGACGACCAGGCAGCCGAACAGCAGCAGCAGGCCGACGGCAAGCGAACCGGCATAGATGACAGGCCCGATCCGCTCCAGGTCAAAGGGCAGCGCGTGGACTCCCGCGCGCAGGATCGACTGCAGCGTCGGGACCGCGACGGTGGCGATCATGAACAGCAGCACGACGATCAGCATCGACAGGGCAAAGCGCTTCTGCTTCCACCACGTGCGGGCGGGGTGGTCATAGATACGCGCGAACGCGGTATCCATCGACCCCCAGAACGAGGAGCCCAGATACAGGCTGGACGCGATCGCCAGCACCCCGGTGCTCGTCGTCGACTGTCTCACCTGATCAAGCAGCGAGTCCAGGGTCTGGTCGGCGGTGCCGGGGAACACCTCCTGCAGGTCGACGATCACTCGCGCGGTCACCCCGGAGGAGGCGAGCACCCGGCCGCCCACGAACAGCGCGAGCAGCGCGATCGGGACGACCCCGAGCAGCATGTTGTAGGCGATCATCGACGACAGCCCGGTGATGTTGGCCGCCCAGGCGATCCGCCACCAGCGGCGGATCGGGCGGGGCACGATGTGTCGGAGTCTCAATCGCGCACCGGGGCGGGGCGGGTCTGAGGGCCGGCGCCGGTGACCGGCTCGGGCGGGGCGGGGTCGGGTGGGGCAGGGTCGGGCCGGGTGGGCTCGGACGAGACGGGGTCGTCAAGTGCGGGAGCCCACAGCGTCACCGGCGTGCGCTTGCCGCGCAGCGAGATACCGCGCCGCTCGGTCATCGCGTGTCCGCCCGCGCCCAGCAGCGCCCGCGTCGCCTCGGTGATGAGCACCGCGTCGCCGGTCTCACGGGTGGCGTGCTCGACGCGCGAGGCGATGTTGACCGTGTCACCGATGACCGTGAACTCGATGCGGCCACCACCGCCGACGGTTCCGGCGATCACCGTTCCGGAGTTGACCCCGATCCCGACCGAGATCCGGTCTGCGAACGCATCCCGGACCTCCCGGGCGATCTGGACCGCGGCGGCCACCGCCCGCTCGGCGTGATCGGGCAGCGGCTCGGGCGCGCCGAACACGCCCAGCAGCCCGTCGCCGATGAACTTGTTGGCGTGCCCGCCGTGGCGCAGGAGCACCGGCACCGCCAGTTCCCACAGATCGTTGAGCAGCGCCACCACCTCGTGGGGCGAGGCGCCGTCGGCGAACGCGGTGAAGTCCCGGACGTCGAGGAACAGGACGCTGACCTCCCGCTCCTCGCCGGCCAGGTCGGTGCCCTCGGCGAGCACCCGCTCGGCGAGCCCGGGGTCGACGTAAGCCCCGAACGCGCGCCGCAGCCGCTCGCCCTCGTCCAGCCCCTCGATCATCGTGTTGAACGACTGCGCCAGCCGGCCGGTCTCGTCGGTGGTCACCACCGGCACGCGCGTCTGCAGATCACCGGCGGCGACTCGCTCGGTCGCGCGCTGCAGGTCGCCGATCGAGCTCGACAGCGAGCGAGCGACGAGCACGACCAGCTCGAAGGAGATCGTGAACGAGACCGCGATCGCGATCAGCCACGACCACCCCAGGTCGGCGAGGTCGACGTGTCGGCCATGGCTGGACAGGCCGGCCACGACGATCCCGGTGATGACGTTGATCACCGGCGCGACGGCGAGCAGCCGCCAGCGCAGCGACAGTCCGGACGGCTGGATGCGGAAGTCCGGCGGCAGCTGGGCGGCGACCGGCTCAAGCACCGGGCGCAACACGACCTCCATCGCGAAGTAGCGCGCGATCAGCGCGTAGGCGATGACCGCCGTGCCCGCGGCGGCGATGATGAAGAACGAGTACCAGGGCAGTCCGAGATCCCAGGTGACAAAGCCGATGTAGGGCAGGTAGGCAAACAGGAACGGCAGCTGGCGGGTCTTGCGCACGTAGCGGATCGGCAGGGTGACCAACGCCCGCCAGGCGGCGATCGTCAGCCCCGGGGTGCGCTGGGCCGGCGGCGTGCGCTCCCAGCGGCGCACCGGCATCCACATCACGCGCACCAGGCCGATCGAGGCGAGGTTGTCGATCCCCACCAGCAGTTGGGAGATGCCGACCAGCAACAGGAACTGCAGCCCGCTCATCGGCTGATAGAGCGCCAGCAGCCCGAGCCCGGCGAGGATCACGAGATGAGCGACCCCGAACTGCGCCCACACCAGGGCAAACGAGTTGCGCCGCGCGATCGCGCGCACGGCCCGGTCGACGGGGTCGATCATGCCCGACAGTCTGTCAGCGGAGGCGGCCTGCGCCCACCGAGCCGCCGGGCGTCTGACGCGGCTCCCCGGTGGTGCTCAGCCGGCGGGGGCCAGCGGATGCTGCGCGTAACCCGCCTGGGCGATCAGGGATGCGGCCGACGACAATCCCGTCTCCCCCGTCAGCCAGTGATTGCCGACGCGGAACGCCGGGAGATCTCGCACCCCGGCATCGTGCAGCAAGCGGGCGGTCTCCCGAAGCTCCTCGTCACGCCAGCTCTCGCGCGCGGCATCCAGGCAGGCGCCGAGCGGAATCGACGCGGCGGCGGCCGCCTCGGCGAGGACCTCCGGGTCCTCCAGGTCAAAGCCGCCGCAGAACGCCAGGCGGCTGATCGCCAGCGCGAACGCGGGGCCGGCGCCCAGCTCACAGGCGAAAGCGGCCGCGCGCAGCGCGCATGGCGCGTGCACGGGGAACCGCTCGGGCCACACCAGCGGCAGGCGCAGGTGGCGGGCGCGCAGCTCGGCCGACGCTCTGATCCGTTCGCGCTCGGCGATCTGATCCCCGCCGGACCCGCCGACCAGCGCGGAGCCGTCGACGGCGACCCAGTCGACCTCGCCGAGCGTCCGCTCGACGCGCTCGGCGCACAGATAGGACATCGGACTGGCGACATCGAAGAAGAAGGCGGGTTTGATCGCCGCCGCGGAGCGCGGGCGCTCGGTGCGGTGTACGGGAAATTGCAGCAGGTCACCCATCATCAAACGATCTCCTTAAGGCCTTCGCACCGCGGCGCGTTCTGGATCAGCATCGGCATTTGCTGCGCTGAAACGACAAAGCGCGCCGAAACTGGCGCAAACCGTGTCGAAACCCCAGAATTCGGTTATCCTTACTTCCGGTAGGAGACTGACTTCCGTCCAGAGGAGCTGGATCCATTCCGCACGTTCCGCCCGCAAAGCGCCACCCCTATGACCAGTGGTCACCGGATGCCCGTGCGCTGGATCTCGTGGGCGACAAGTGGACGCTGCTGATCGTGCGCGACCTGATCTCGGGACCCCGACGGTTCGTCGAGCTGCAACGCGTCCTGCCCGGCATCTCGACCGAGCAGCTGCGCTCGCGACTGAACCGGATGGTCGCCGACGGCATGCTCACCCGCAAGCGCTACCGCGAGGTGCCGCCGCGCGTGGACTACGAGCTGACCGAGCGCGCGCGGGAGCTGGCGCCGGTGCTCGGCGAGCTGGCCCGCTGGGGCTATGAGTGGGCGTGGGGCCCACCGCGGCCCAGCGAGGTCGTTGACGTCGGCGCGATCTTCCGCCTGCTGCCGGGCCTGGTGGCGACCGACGGCGGCGCCGAGGGAACCGTGTCGTTGACCGTGCTCGACGGCCACGACGACGCCCCCGCCTACTTCCGGATCTCGATCGGCACCGCCGGCGCGGTCCTGTCCGAACGCCCCGAGCCGTTGAGCGCCGACGCGACGCTGCAGGGCACGACTGCCGCGTGGGTGCAGGCGCTCGGGCCGGCCGGCGACACGGGCGGACTGACCGCCTCCGGGCGCGAGGATCTGCGCGCCCTCGTGCTGGAGCTGCTCTCACTCGGCCAGGGCGTCGAGCACGAGCTGACCGCCGCCGAGTCCGCCGTCTCCTGACGCGTCAGGCCGCCGACCGCCCACCACGCCTGGCGGTCGATCGGTGCAGCCGGTAGCGTCCGGCCCTCGCCCGGGTGGTGGAACTGGTCAGACACGGTCGCCTTAAGAGCGACTGCCCTTGCGGCATGAGGGTTCGAATCCCTCCCCGGGTATTGGCATTTTGACCAGAAAGAGCGCAACTTCTGCGCTGCTACGGTGCTCTAGGCCTTCAGAGGGATCTCGGACGAGCCTGATGGAAGTCTCCGCGCTGAAATATCAGGGGGCCATCGGCCTCCACGGACGGTCGCCGCTGCTGCGTCTGCAGTCCGATGAGCGCTTGATCGCCCTCATCCGCCGGGGCAACACCGGCGCCTTCGAGGTTCTGCTCGGGCGCTACGAGTCCCGGCTGCTGGCGTTCTGCCGGCACCTGCTCGGTTCCCGCGAGGACGCCGAGGATGTGCTGCAGGAGGTGATGACCGCCGCCTTTCACGCGATCGTCGCCGACGAGCGGGCGATCAACGTGCGCCCATGGCTGTATCGGATCGCGCGCAACCGCAGCCTCAATCACCTGCGCAAGAACCAGGCGATCGGCGTGGACTCGATGGACCACCACCTGTCCGAGCACGGCGCCTCGGCCGCCGACAAGGTGCACGAGCGCGAGGAGTTCCGGCTGCTGGTGGGCGACATCCACGAGCTACCCGAGACCCAGAAGACCGCGCTGGTCCTACGCGAGATGGATGCCCTGTCCTACGAGCAGATCGCCGAGGCGATGGAGACGACCGTCTCCAGCGTCAAGTCGCTGCTCGTGCGCGCACGGGTGTCACTCGCCGAGGCCGCGGAGGCACGGCTGCTCAGCTGCGAGGAGGTGCGCATCGAGTTGGCCGAGGTCGCCGAGGGCCTGATGCGGCGTCCCAGCCCACTCGTGCGCCGCCACCTCAAGGGCTGCAAGCGCTGCACGACGTTCCGCACCCAGCTCAAGGCCACCAACAAGGCGCTGGCGGCGCTGCTGCCCGTCGGTCCGCTCGTCGTGCTGCGCAAGCTCGCGCTCCTGCACCTGGGCCATTCCGCGGCGAGCGCCGGCTCGGGCGCGGGTGCCGGGGCGACCGCGACCGCCGCAGGCTCGACCGCCGGCGTGGGCGCCGGCGCGGCGCTCGCCGGCTCCGGCGCGTTCGGCGGCGGCGGCCTCGTGTCGGCCGGCATCGGCGCGGTCGCCACCAAGGCGGCGGCCG
>CAZZYU010000096.1:0-10608 GCA_964658375.1 uncultured Acetobacteraceae bacterium
TCCTCGGCCTCACGGCGGGCGCGCTCCTCGGCCTCCAGGCGCTCACGCTCCAGACGCGCCCGCTCCTCCTCCTCGCGGAAGACATGGTGGCCCTGGGCGACCACGTCACCGATCGCGCTGGTGATCGCCGCGCAGGAGCGGATCGCGTCGTCGTTGCCGGGGATCACGTAGTCGATCCCCTCCGGGTCGCAGTTGGTGTCGACGAGCCCGATGATCGGGATCCGCAGCCGCTGGGCCTCGCGGACGGCGATCGCCTCGGTCTTGAGGTCGATGACGAACACCGCGTCGGGCGGCCGCTGCATGTTCTTGACCCCGCCGAGGTTGGCCCGCAGCTTGGCGAGGTCGGCCTGAGCGGCCATGCGCTCGCGCGTGGGCAGCAGCTGCAGCTGACCTTCGGTCTCGTAGCGCTCGAGGTCGTGCAGGCGCTTGATGCGGTTGTTGATCGTCTGGAAGTTGGTCAGCAGCCCGCCGAGCCAGCGGTGGTTGACGTAGGGCATATCCGCGGCGCTGGCGGTGTCGCGGATCGCGTCACGGGCCTGCTTCTTGGTGCCGACGAACAGCACGGTGCCGCCGCGCCGCGCGATCGTGTCGGCGAACTGGCGGGCCTCCTGCAGCAGCTCATCGGTCTGCAGCAGGTCGATGATGTAGATGCCGTCACGTTCACCGAAGATGAAGCGGCGCATCTTGGGGTTCCAGCGGCGCGTCTGGTGGCCGAAGTGGACGCCGGCCTCCAGCAGCTCCTTGATCCCGATCTCGGGCATGGTCCTGCTCCCTTGTCTGTATGTCAGTGCGATGTCCCGCCCGTCCGGGCTCCGCGAACCTCGGGAGAATGTCGAGGCAGGGTCGCGGTCCGGTTCCACGCGGGGGTTGAAGAACGAATTGGTTTCTCGAGTCTACGCAAGTTCAGGCCGCCGTCAGCGTTTTGAAGATCAGCGGGTCGTCGCCCTCCTACCACCGGCGGCGCCTCGCGACAAGCGGACCGATCTTCCCTTCCCCTACCTGTGGTGGATCGGTTCGTGCGTAGTTGCGGCGGGGCGGCTTTGGACGGGCCGCTCCGCCGCTTTCTCCTGAGTGGACGGTCTCGCCCACTCAACCCCCCGTCAGCCGGCGATCTCGCCAGCGAGCTCCAGCGCGCGGACGAGGTCGGCGGGCAGCGGGGAGCGGACGTCGATCGGCGCGCCGGTCACCGGATGCGTGAACGCCAGCCGCGCCGCGTGCAGGAACTGGCGCTGCAGGCCATAGGTGTCGGCGCCGGCGCGGCCGTACTGGGGGTCGCCGACCACCGGGGTGCCGATCGCCGCCAGATGGACGCGGATCTGATGGGTGCGCCCGGTCTCCAGCACGACGGTGAGCAGCGCCGTGTCGCCGAGCAGCCGCTCCAGCTCGAAGTGGGTGCGGGCCTCGCGGGGCTCGTCGGTGTCGATCGACATGCGCGTCCGGTCCCGGCGGTCACGGCCGATCGGGGCGTCGATCGTGCCGGTGCGCGACTGCGGGTGACCGTCGACGAGCGCGCGGTACTCGCGGCGCAGCTCCCGCGCGGCCAGCTGGTCCTTGAGCGCGCGGTGCACCGCGTCCGAGCGGGCGACGACGAGCAGCCCGGAGGTGTCTCGGTCCAGGCGGTGCACGATCCCCGCCCGGGCGGAATCATCCCCGCCGGCCGCCCGACCGGCCAGCGCCTGCGACAGGGTCCCGGTCCGGTGACCCCGCGCCGGATGCACGACGACCCCGGCCGGCTTGTCGACGACGAGCAGATGCTCGTCCTCGTAGGCGATCGCAAACGGGGCGGGCGCGGGCTCAGGTCCGTCCGCGGCAGCGTGGACCGCCGCCGGGAGCACGACGACCGTCTCCCCCGCGGCGACCGCGTGGCGCTTGCGCACCTGGTGGCCGTCGACCGAGACGCGGCCGGCGTCGATCAGCGCCTGGGCCTGGGCCCGGGACCCGATCGGCTCGGCCAGGAAGCGGTCCAGTCGCGCGCCGGCGGCGTCGGCGGCGACGGTGAGGCGCAGCGGCGCCGGCTCGGTCACTGCGCGCCGCGGCGTCGCGCGGGTCCGGATCGCGAGGCCGCGGCCCGCGCGGGGGGACCCTCCAGGACCCACAGCAGCGACAGCACCCCGACGGTGATCGCGATGTCTGCAACGTTGAACGCCGGCCAGTCGGGGAACTTGATGAAGTCGGTCACCGAGCCGTCGAGCAGGCGGTCCAGAAGGTTGCCGACGGCACCGCCGAGCAGCAGCCCGGTGGGAACCCAGAGGCCCGCCTTGGCGGGTCGCATCACGAAGTAGGCAATCAGCGCCGCGAGCGCCAGGCCGGTGACGACGAGCACGATCGCCCCGCCACCCGACAGGAAGTCAAACGCCACCCCGGTGTTGCGGTAGTGGACGAGCGTGACGACGCCCGGGATCACCTTGCGAGTCTGATCGAACCCGATGTCGGCGCGGACGGCGTGCTTGGTGAGGCGATCGGCGACGAGCACGATCGCCACCAGCGCGGCGGCGCGCAACGTCGGGCGCAGCCGGCCCACCGCGCGCTCAGACTCAGGGCTCACCACCGCCATCGGCCGGGTCAGCCGGAGATGACGCCGACCAGCAGTGCCCGCACGATGTACAGCACGATGATCCCGATCATCGGTGACAGATCCAGCCCCCCCAGCGACGGGATGATGCGGCGAAACAGCCGCAGATAGGGCTCGGTCACGTCGCGCAGGAAGTTGAGCACCGCGTCGGTCCAGCGGGCGTAGGGAACCCGCATCCCGAACGAGAACAGCAGGTTGAGCAGGATGTGGACGAAGATCAGGACGATGTAGACGAGGAACACGGCGCTGACGTAGTCGGCGACGTCGTGGCGGGTGACGGCGGCGAGGACGAGCATCACGCGTTCACCGCGTCCATCGCGTCGGCGAACGCGGCGCGCACCCCGGCGCGCTCCAGCGCGTCCAGGCCGCGGGCCGTCGAGCCGCCGGGCGAGGTCACCTCGCGGCGGACCGCGAGCGTGTCCCCGTCGCGGACGGCGAGCAGATCGGCGGTTCCGGCCATGGTCGCGATCATCAGCCCGGAGGCGAGCTGGGGCGTCAGCCCGTGGCGGATCGCCGCATCGGCCCACGCCTCGGCGACGAGCGCGAGGAAGGCCGGACCGACGGCGCTCACCGCGGCCGCCGCGCCGAGGCGCGATTCCGGTACGCGGGCGAGGAAGCCGAGGCGCTCAAACCGCGCGACGACCTCCTGGCGCAGCGCCCGTTCGTCATCTGAGGCATCCGGCGGCTCGCCGGTGTCGGCGTAGAGCAGCACCCCGCGGCGCACCTCGACCGGGGTGTTGGGCTCGATCCGGAACACCGGGATGCCGGGGTAGGCACGCCAGAGCTCCTTGATCGATGTCCCGCCGAGGATCGAGACGACCGCCTTCGCCGTACCCGCGATCTCACGCGCGACGGCCTCCAGCTGGTAGGGCTTGTGACAGAGCACGACGAGGTCGGCCTGCTGGGCGACCTCCAGGTTGGAGGCGGTCCGGCCGCCGAGCTCGTCGACGAGCGCCTGCGCGCGGCCCGAGCCGGAGTCCGAGCAGAGCACGGGCTCGCCCCAGCCGCGAGCGAGCGCGCGCGCCATGTTCCCCGCTCCGATCAGCCCGACGTCCATCAGGACAAATCTACCCGTGGGCCCAAGCGTTCCCGCCGGGCCCGATCACGACTGATTGAAGAAGCCCTTCTCGACGATCCGGGCCCGTTCCTCGGCGGAGACCTCGACGTTGCGCGGGGTGAGCAGGAACACCTTGTCGGCGATCCGCTGCATGCCGCCCTCCAGCGCGTACGTCAGACCGCTGGAGAAGTCGATCAGGCGCTTGGCGAGGTCGGTGTCGGTGCCCTGGAGGTTGAGGATCACCGGGATCGAGTCCTTGAACTTGTCGGCGACATCCTGGACGTCGTTGAAGCTCTTGGGCGCGACGAAGTGCACGCGCACGTCACCGCGGCCGTTGCCCGAGCGCGGGCCTGACACCGGACGCAGCGAGCTGGTGCGCCGTGCGGCGGGCTCGTCGGCGAAGATGTCGTCGATCTCGTCGCGGTTGCGGCGCGCGGGCATCTTGCGCACGTTGGGGCGCTCGGCGTAGCTGTCGCGCAGCTCCTCCTCGTGCTCGGCGTACGCGTCGTCGTAGTCGTCCTCGTAGGCGTCATCCTCGGCGAGGCCGAAGTAGACAAGGGTGCGGTGCCAGGTGTCGCGAAACGCCATGTGCGATGAATCAGGTTCGCCTGCGAGGAGGAAATCCCTGCACGGCCATTATGCCGCGCCCCGGTACAGGATCGTGCCAAGGCGCACGATCGTCGCCCCCTCCTGCACCGCCACGCCGTAATCCTGACTGGTGCCCATCGACAGCTGCGCCAGCCCGTGATCAGCCGCCAGCGCCGCGAGCGCGGCGAAGTGCGGGCGGCTCGCCTCCGGTGAGTCGGCCTGCGGTGGCATCGTCATCAACCCCACCACCGTGACCGGACAGCGAGCGAGAAAGTCCGGCAGTGCCGCGGGCGCCACGCCGCTCTTGCCGGCCTCGCCGGCGACGTTGACCTCGACGAGCACCTCGGTCTCGGGCGCGGCATGGCGCGACAGCTGAGCCAGCGCCGAGTCGCTGGCCAGCGAGTGGATCCAGCGCACCCGGCCGACGATCTCCTTGACCTTGCGGCTCTGCAGGGCGCCGATGAAGTCCCACGTGAACGCCCCCGCCGCGGCCGCCTGCTTGGCGGCGAGCTCCTGGGCGCGGTTCTCGCCGACGACGGTCACCCCGCCCTCGCGCAGCGCCGCCAGCGACTCGGCCGGCAGGTACTTGACGGCGGCGAGCACCTGCACGCCGGCGGGGTCGCGGCCGGCATCGGCGATCTGCTCATGCACGCGCTCCAGGTTGGCGTGCACGACCTCGGGCTCCAGGCCCCGGATCAGGTCAACCACGCCAGCCCCGCCTGCCGTCCGGTGACCCCGTGGTCTCGCCGGTGGGAGAAGAACAGCTCCGGCGTGCAGATCGTGCACATGCCGAGGTCGTGGATCTCACCCACGCCAGCCGCGCGCAGCTGGTCCCGGGCGATCGCCTTGAGGTCGATCCGGTCGCCGTGATGGGCGCCCGGGTGCTGCGCGAAGGCAGCGTGGACCTCGGGCCCGACCGCGTAGCAGCAGGGACCGGCACCGGGTCCGATCGCGGCGGCCAGCGGCGCGGGCCGACCGGCCTGCGGCTCGGTCAGCCGGCGTAGCGCGCGCACTCCGGCGGCGAGCACGTCGCGGTCAAGCCCGCGCCAGCCGGCGTGGACCATCGCCACCGCGCCGCCGCCGGCGATCGCCACCGGCAGGCAGTCAGCACTCAACGCGGCGGGCGCAACGCCGGTCAGCCGCGTCGCGCGGCCGTCGATCCGCGGGCGCTGCGTGACCTGGACGAGGTCGTCGAGCACCCCCACCTCGCCGCCATGCACCTGGTGCAGGTAGGCGGCAGGCGGCGCGCCGACGAGCTGCTCCAGCGTCGCCCGGTTGCGATCCTGGTTGTCCGGGTCATCGGCGGTGGCAAAGCCGAGGTTCAGCGACGCGTAGGGGCCGGTCGAGTGGCCGCCGCGGCGCGTCGAAAACGCCGCCCGGGCGCCCGGAAGGTCGATCACGAACTGGCCGGCGAGCTCGTGAAACGGCGCGGGGACGGTCATCGGATCCGCAGGCTAGTCGCCCGCGGCGATCGCACGCAGGGCCTCGGCGAGCTGCGCGTCACGGGTGTCCGCCCGGCCGTCGAGCTTGGCCGCCAGCGCCGCCCGCAGACCACGTCCGATCGCCGGGCCCGCCGGCACCCCCGCGGCGAGAAGATCCTCGCCGCCGATGTCGCGCGTCACCGAGCGCACCCGCTCCAGCCACGCCCGGGCCTGATCCTGCGGTCCCAGCGCGCCCGCCATCGCCACGGCCTCGGGTGGGAGTCCGGCCACCGCGTCGGCGATCTCCGATGCGCGGGTGGCGATCGCCAACCCCGCGGCCGCACGCTGCGCCGCGCGCACCGCCAGCGCCGTCTGCCGGCGGGCCGCGGTGACGCCGAGCGCGTCCAGCCAGGGACCCAGCGCCTCCGGGTCGATCGCCCACCCGGCGATCCCCAGCAGCAGCGCCGCCCGGTCCCCGTCGGCGGGCAGCAGATCCAGGGCCCGCCGGGCGAGGGCGGCGTCGGTGATCCCGAACCCCGACATCAGCGCGGCGTCGACCCCGAACGCGCGCAGCGCGTCAAAACCGGCCAGCGGGTCGGCGTCGCCGGCCAGCAGCTCGAGCTCGGCGCCGATCCGGGGGCCGCTCACCGTCGCCAGCGCGCCGTCGGCCACGGCGGCCCGGGCGAGCGCGGCGGTGTGGGGCTCGGCGTCGTAGCCCAGCCGGGCGGCGTAACGAGCAAGGCGCAGCAGCCGCGTCGGATCGTCGGCGAAGCTCGCGTCGTGCAGGACGCGCAGCCGGCCGGCGGCGAGGTCCTGCAGCGCCTGACCGACGCCGAGCAGCTCGTTCTCACGCGGACCACTGATCCCGAGCGCGAGCGCGTTGACGGTGAAGTCGCGCCGCGCGAGGTCGGCCTCGATGCCGGCGGGCGCCACCTCGGGCAGCGCCCCGGGACGGGGATAGGTCTCGCGTCGCGCGCGCGCGAGGTCGTAGCGGACACCATCACCGGCCCGCAGGGTCGCGGTCCCGAAGCGGTCATGAACCCGCGTCGCGCTCATCCCCTCGGCCAGACGGGCGGCCAGGTCACCGACGTCGCCGACGACCACCAGGTCGAGGTCCAGCGGCACGGCGCCCGTGACCAGGTCTCGGACGGCGCCCCCGACGACGTACACCTCGTCGTCTGCGGCCGCGAGCGTGGCGAGCAGGTGACCGGCGGCCGGCAGCGCATGAAACCGGCGGATCAGCTCGGTCGTGGCGATCTGCTGCATCGGCGCATGATCGCGCGGCCGGCGGGCGAAGCCGTGGCTACCATGCCCCGCCATGTCGAGGTTCCTGCCCCGGCGGTGGCTGTGGCGCGCCGTGCTCGGCGTCGCCGTCGCCCTGGTGGCGGCGGCCGCGGCCGCGGCGATCGTGATCGTCCTGGGCAAGCCCGGCGATGTCTCCCACCCCAATCTCCAGTTCACGTCGCCGACCACCTCGGCGACGGTCAGCAAGCCACCCAAGCGCAAGGCCACCAAGCCGTTTCTGTGGCCGCTGTACGGCTATACCGCGGCCCGGACCCGGGACTTCATGGCCCCCGCCGACCTGCGGCCGCCGCTGCACACCGGCTGGAGCTACCACGGTCAGCCGCTGCTGGAGTTCCCGCCCTCGATCGACGGCACCCGGATGTTCTTCCTCGATGACTCCGGGTTCGCACGATCGATCAGCGCGCGGACCGGCAAGCTGCTGTGGAGCCGGCAGGTCGGGACGCTGGCGGCCGCCACCCCGGCGATCTCCACCGCGGCCGGCGTGGTCCTGATGCCGGTCCTCTCCGAGCACGGCACCTCCCCCGGTGACGGCCGCTTCGTCGCGCTGTCGATGAAGACCGGGCGCGTCCGGTGGTCGCGCCCGCTGTCGGCCGGCAGCGAGTCCTCACCGCTGGTCAGCGGCAACACCGTGTACTTCGGCGACGGCGGCGGGACGCTCTACGCCCTGAATGTCCGCACCGGCCACCTGGACTGGACCTACCACGCCAGCGGCGCCATCAAGGGCGGACCGGCCCTGGCTCACGGGATTCTCTACTTCGGCGACTACGCGGGACGCGCGTACGCGGTGCGAGCCTCCGACGGCCGGCAGGTGTGGGCGGTCTCGACCGACGGCGCGCACTTCGGGCTGGGATCGGGCAACTTCTACGCGACGCCGACGGTCGCCTACGGTCGCGTCTACCTGGGCAACACCGACGGCTTCGTGTACTCGTTCGGGGCCCGCAACGGAGCCCTTGCCTGGTCGTCTGAGACCGGCGCCTACGTCTACGCGTCGGCGGCGGTCGCCGACCCCAAGGGCCTGGGCCCGACCGTCTACATCGGCTCCTATGACGGGGACCTCTACGCGTTCAACGCCCAGTCGGGCGCGGTGCGCTGGAAGCACGACGCCGGGGGACGGATCTCGGGCTCGGCGACCGTGATCGGCAACGTCGTCTACTTCTCAGACCTGGGCAGCAAGCAGACCTTCGGCCTCAGCGTGACGACCGGCTCCCAGGTGTTCGCCTTCCCCGACGGTGCGTTCACACCGGTCGTCGCCGATGAGCACGCGATCTATCTTGTGGGCTACGGCAGCATCTATCAGGAGCTGCCCGGCGCCCATGCCGCCCACCACCGCACCCGCCGCCCTCGCGCCCGGCACCGCAAGACGCACCGATAGTTGCAGGGCGAGACGAGGTCGACAGCGTTGCTACAATTCCGGTCCATGCGTTGTCGTAGCGGAAGCCATTGCCAGAACCCGGTCGAGAAGGGCCGACGCTTCTGCGCGGAGCACGCGGCCGAGCTTGACCGTATGCGTGAGGAGCTCAAGGACGCCGCCGCCGCCCGCATCGGCCGTGGCCGGCCCAAGCGGTCCTCCACCTGTTGCCGGCCCGGCTGCTACGAGCCGCGCGTCCCGCCCGCCGCGTACTGCGATACGTGCGCCGCGGCCGGATACGTCGAAGAAGCCGCGTAGCCCGACGCCTCAGGCCGGGTGGCTCGCGCCGTCAGGCGGCGAGTCTCACCGGGATACCGTCTCCCGCCAGCCGCGTCTTGACCTCGGCCACCGTGTGCTGTCCGTAGTGCAGGATCGAGGCGCAGAGCACCGCGTCGGCCCCCGCCCGGACCGCGTCGGCGAGATGGTCGATCTGCCCCGCGCCGCCTGAGGCGATCACCGGCACGTCGACCGCCTGCGCCACCGCCCGCGTGAGCGGCAGGTCATAGCCCGCGTTGGTGCCGTCACGGTCCATCGAGGTGAGCAGGATCTCCCCCGCCCCGCGCTGTGCACCCTCGGTCGCCCACGCGACCGCGTCGCGCCCCGTCGGCGTCCGCCCGCCCGCGAGGTAGGCCTCCCAGCCCGGCCCCGCCGACCCGCGGGCCTTCGCGTCGATCGCCAGCACCACGCACTGGGCGCCGAAGCGTGCCGCCAGCTCGTCGATCAGCTCGGGACGGAGCAGCGCCGCCGAGTTCACCGACACCTTGTCGGCGCCCGCATCGAGCACCGCCTGAGCATCGGCGACCGAGCGGATCCCACCGCCGATCGTGAACGGGATGAACAGCTCATCCGCGGCGCGACGAGCGAGCTCGACGACCGTCGCACGCTTGTCCGAGGTGGCGGTGATGTCGAGGAACACCAGCTCGTCGGCCCCCCCGGCGTCATACCGGGCGGCCAGCTCCACCGGGTCCCCGGCGTCACGCAGATCGACGAAGCCGGTCCCCTTCACGACGCGGCCACGATCGACGTCAAGGCATGGGATCACACGCTTGTAGTGCATCCCCGCCGAGGCTAGTGCCCGAGTTAGTCCGACGGCGACCCGGGGTAGCGGCGTACCGCTATGGATCCCCTCGCTGATCTGAGAACGCTGGCGCGCGTCCCGCTCGATGTCGCCCGGGACCTCGCGGCGATCGCCGACGCGGTGCAAATCCTGCCCGAGATCGCGGAGGCGACGCGGGCTCTGCCGAAGGTCGTCGACGCCGTCAATGACCTTCCCAAGATCCAGCGAGCGGTCCGAAGCCTTCCCGCGATCTCGCAGGCGCTGCGCATCCTGCCGACGATCGAGAACCTCCTCGTCGCCCTCACCGCTTCCCTGGAGCCGGCGCTGGGCGACGTGCACGACATCCGTGAGGTCATCAGCTCCCAGCAGCTGCAGGTCACACACATCGAGGAGATCATGCAGCGACTGGACCGGCGCACCTTGGTGCTCGAGCGCGCCGTGGTCGAGCTGCAGAGCAAGGCAGATGAGGCGATGGAGCTTCTGCCCGATCCTGACGACGACACGCGCACGGTGCTGGAGAAGGCCAAGGACGTCGTCACCGGCACCTGATTCATCCGCCAGTTCACGTCGTTGCGACGCTCGCAACGTGTTCGAGTGTTGTGACGACATCGGCGATGGGAGCGGTCGTGACGATCTCGTGATCGGCGCTCGCACGCAACAGGGGCTCATAGGTCGCCAGATCGTGCTCGATCCTCCGAGGTCGACCCGAATGGGTTGGCGCGGCTGGTGACGCGTTCGAGGAGGACGTCGACCGGCGCGCTCAGTAGGACGACGGCATCGAAGCGGTCATGCAGCGCGTTCTGGTTCGCCACGCAACCGGCGAGGAGAGCCAACCCACTCGGGTCCCCATCACCATCCCGCGCTGGACGATCGTCGCGAACGGCGCGCGCGTTCGGTAATCCCTCGATGGTGACGACTCAGGTGGTCGTGTAGCCGTAGCTCGCCACGGCGACCGTCATCTGGGAGCAGCCGGTGGCAGATCATGTGCACGAGCGACGATCGAGCGTGCGAGAGGTGTCGACCAGTCGTGTCGGGCGCGCTCCGCAGTGCCGCGCGGGCGTTCATTTGCCAGTCGTCGAGCAGCGTCGCGATCGCGGCCGGAACGAGCGATCCATCCAGCCAGCCGGCCAGCTGTTCGCGTTCGCCACGCCACTCGGCCGCGAGCTCGCGGGCCGACGCCGGAGCGCGCACGTACCGGCG
>CAZZYU010000096.1:10708-13335 GCA_964658375.1 uncultured Acetobacteraceae bacterium
CACGCCACTCGGCCGCGAGCTCGCGGGCCGACGCCGGAGCGCGCACGTACCGGCGCGTGGCGTCGGCCTGCCAGCCGTGCCAGCTCGCGCGTTCAGTGGACGGCAGCCCGACGAGGTCCAGCAACCTTTCCACGGCGACCGCAGCCGTGAAGCGTCGGTGCTCGGCCGCGGATCGCAGCACGCCGGCGAGCAGAACGCTGTCGAACCGCCAGATCTGTTCGGCGGCCATGACGGCGGCGAGACCGCCGTAGCGCTCGACTTCGCGCTCGTAGGTGTCGAGCTGAACGCGCCACAGCCGCCCATCGGCGAGCTGGGACGCGCAGGCCGCCCTGATGCGGGGCAGCACCTCGGCGAGCAAGCTCGCGCCGTCCGCATCGTGGGCCTGCAGGCGCAGGCGCAGATGGGGATCAGGGTCGGCGAATCGAAGCGCGAACCAGCCATCGACCCGGCCGTTCGCGAGCAGCTCCTCGCACAGCGGCTCGAGTGCCGCGGCGAGCAGTGGCTCAACGACGCGGTAGGGACCGTAGAGCTTGACGTACAGCCACTCGTCGCCGGGCGCAAAACAGCGATCGGGCTCAAGACCGACGCCGACGGTGGGCAACGGCCGCTCTGGCCTCAGGATCGATCGGCGCTCCTGTCGGACGAGCGGAAGCAATAGCTCGTGCGCGTAGTCCCCGTCAGGCCCGTGGACGGCGGAGCGCCCCGGAGCCGGCCATAGCTCCTCGAGCGCCATGCGGCGTCGGCTGCGCGAAAGCGTGTCGAGGAGTGCTTCGACGTCGAGCACATTCTCGAGGTCGACGGGCAGCACCCGGTCCCACTCGGTGACGGTCACATAACGCCCGATCCCGCGTCGCACGCGCCACTGTGACAGCAGCTCGCAGCGAAGCGCTTCGTCCGCCGCGTGGACAGCCGCGAGCTCCCCCGGCCACACGATCCACCGCTCCAATGCCAGCACGACGTGACCGACTCGGACCCGCGGGAAGTGATCGCTCCCAACCTCGCGCCACCGCCAGCTGACGCTGCCACGAACTCCCTGCGCATCCAGGTGCCCCAGGAACCGCAGCAGCGGTGGTCGGCGCTGGTCGAGTGTCAGGGCCGTCGCGCATCGCACCCGGACGCGGGCGTCCAGCCGCGGGGCGCGCAGGACGAACTCGTCGCCGCGCACCGCGATCGTGAGATCCACGAGCGCAAGGCGCCGCTCAGGAGCCGCGGCGGAGATGCCGAGATACTCGATCTCGTAGTCGTGCACACCCGCACGGGACACAACTCCGGCAAACTCCGGGCTCGGCAGACACGCCACATCGGCGACGAGCTCGCCATCGCCCGCCGGTGACAGCGCGCGGGACCGGTCGCGCAGCAGTCCCGCCAGCTGCTCGTCCGTTGCGGCGTATCGCGCGAGCAGCCAGGCGGGGCTCGCAGTCATCCACTTCACGTAGATCGCCGGAGCTCGGCAATCGCCGCGGCGCTCCAGCGTGACATGGGCCAGGACATCGGCCGGGAGCGGACGGCGCTCACCGCGCGAGAGCGCTTGGAGGTCCGATCCGGTCAGATCGACGTCCCACTCGTCCCGGACGCGCGCACGGGCGAGCAACGCAGCCTCGGCGGCCCGCCGGTCCAGGTCGTCCGGTTCACCGTCGCTCGTGTCCACGAAGTCATCAAAGCCCCGGAGCTCGATCCCGGTGTCGGGGTCGAACGCATCCACGAGCGGCACCGCACGGCCCTCGAAACGCTCACGGAACCGGTCCCGCAACGCAGCCAGAGGATCACGGGCGTCGTCGGCGCACAACTCAGCCGCCAACACGGCAGCCGCGGCGATCCGCTCGGCATCGCGGCGCCCCAGACGCGGCTGCGCTCCCCGGCGGCGCAGCTCGCCGCGCAGCGCGCGCGGCCGCCCGACGGGCTCCTCGCCAAGCGCCCGCAAGGCTGACTCGACCGGGTTCCGCGCTTGCGGCCAAGCAGCGATCGCGGCAGCCAGGTCGCGCAGCTCGGCCGCGGCCGCCTCCGCGGGCAGCGCGCGCACCGCTCGCTCGAGCCACGCCAGCGGATCACCCGCGGTGACGGGAACCGTCAGGCACGACACCAGTACACCGCGCTCGATCAACTGCCCGACGAAGCGGTCTGATCCCCCACGCGAGGCACCACGCGCCCAGAGCGCGCCGACGAGCTCCTCACGCGACAACCCCTCCGATCCGCACAGCTCCAACACGGTGACGAGCGCGGGATTTGCCACCACGGTCACGAGCTCGTGATCAGCTCCGCCTTCGACGTCGTGCGAATCCTGCAGTCGCGCATAGCGCACGCGCCCGGCCGGCGCAGGCACCAATCCGGGTGCGACGCGATACCCCACCCGCCCCCGCAACTGCGGACGCTCGGCCAGGCGCCCCGCGATCCGCTCGGCCGCCGCCGCCTCTAAGGCGACCCGGGGCAACGGCTCGCCGATCTCAAGCTGGCTGTCACCGGCGACAACTTCACCCAACGACTGACCCGCAAACAACCCGAAGGTCCCGGAACGGCCAGACAGCCGAGCCAGGTAACGTGACACCGACCGCTCCAACCGGCGCCCTTTGCGCCCACCAGACGACGGCGGCCACTGGTCTAACGCGTCAAACAGGCCCGAGCCGGCGAGT
>CAZZYU010000097.1:0-8142 GCA_964658375.1 uncultured Acetobacteraceae bacterium
GCGGGCGGGTGAGCAGGAACTCCTCGCCGAAGATCTCGTCCTGGACGCTGTTCCAGCCCTCGCCGTCCGATTCGGCGCCGGCCTGGATGCGCAGCAGCTGCTTGCGGTAGTTCCACTCATACAGCGCCTTGGCCTCGTCCAGGCCCTCGTAGCACTGCAGGCGCACGAGCTCTCGTCCCAGGTAGATCGACAGCGCCTTGGCCAGCTGGGTCTTGCCCACGCCGGCCGGGCCCTCGACCAGCACCGGCTTGCCCAGCTTGGTGGCCAGGAACGAGACCAGCGCGGTCGATTCCGCGGGCAGGTAGCCGGCCTCCCGCAGGCCGGTGGCGACCTCCTCGACGGACTGGGGTTCGTGAATGGTGTGGGGCATGATCGCGGGGCCGCCGACGGTGCGGCGTCCGGCCGGCACGTCAAATATAGGGTTCTGCGTCAGTCATGCTCCTGCTTGCCGCCTCCCAGCAGTCTGAGCTGCGCCTGTTGTTCGGCGGCCTGGTCGCCGGGGTGGTGATCGGCGTCTTCGGCCACATCACCAAGCTGCGGTGGATGATCCTGCTCGGAATCGTCCTGATCGGAACCGCCAGCGTGGTGTTCTCGTTCGTGCTGCGCCCGACCTGACCACGACGCGGTCACGGGTCAGTCGCCGCGCGCGCCCGTCCGCGCCCGGCCGGTCGTCGTGCTCGGATCGGGCCGCGTCCGACGGCGGCGTTGGCGGTCGAGCGCCGGGGCGCATCATCCGCACCCCCAGCCAGGCGAGCGCCAGCGCACACGCGAGGGCGAGCACGACTCCCCAGCGGATCGCGACCGTGGCCTCGGCCAGCCCGCCACCGGTCGCCCCGCCGTGATCGAGCAGCTTGGCGACGAGCATCACGACGCAGGCGCCCGCGCCGATGCCGACGATCAGCCCGTCGCGCGCGGCCGCCGGAGCGCGGCGCCCCGGCCGGCACCGCGCGAACAGCGCGATGATGACCGCGCCGGCGACGATCGCGCAGACGATCCCCGCGCTCGACAGCGCCTGCCAACCGGTCATCGCCTGGCTGAGCGTGCGCAGCCCGGTCACCCCACGCGCGATCACCGTCTCCCGATACCAGGGCGCCCACAGCGATGCGAGCAGCCCCACGGCGGCGACGATCGTCAGGCGGCGGTCGCGGTCCATTGCCGCCCACGCCGACAACGCCCCGCGCCACCCGGCCGACAACTGAGACGACATCCGTGACGACAACCCGGCGAGCACGCGCACGCGGCGATGATATGCGCCGCCCCGGGCGCCTTCGTCAACTCTTACAGGATCGGGATGTCCTGCACCTCGGGCGGGGTTGCGCGCCGGCGCTCGGCTCGCTCCAGGCACCAGTCGATCAGCGCCCGCAGCGCGAGCAGCACCTCCTGCACCGCCGCGGTGAGCCGCTGCTGCAGGTCGGTCGGGATCCGGTCGCGCACGGCGGCGAGCAGCGCGAGCAGCACCTCGGCATCGTCGTTGCGCAGCCAACCCCCGAACCGGTCGCCGCTCACGCTCCCGTCGGGGCCGCCGGCGCCGTTGCCGTCGCGGGGGGCCTGCCACCCGGCGGGCGGCGGCCCCGGTGCCTGGCCGGCGTCGGCGAGCAGCCGCTCGGCGGCCTCGGTCGCTCGCTCCAGCCGCGCCTCGAGCGCCCGCAGCGCGTCGAGGTCTGAGATGGGGTCGGCCCCCGGCGCGGACCGGTCAGCCATCGAAGCGGATCTCCAGCGCGCCGTCGGTGAACGTCGCCGCTCCGGCGCGCATCGTCGCCATCGCCGGCGGCAGCGCGATCGTGCGCCGCTGTCCATCGACCGACACCACCAGCTCGGCGCCGATCTTCTTCAGGGAGATGTCGCCCTTGTCGGCCAGGGGGATCTCCAGGCGCAGCGACGCGCCCGCATCGGACACCGACAGCTCCTGGGCGCGCCCGCCGAACAGCACCGCCGCGGGATCGAGGTCGCCAAACAGCGTGTCGGCGAGCCGGTCGAGCATCACCGGGCCGACGACCTCCTGCTCGAAATAGGGGGCCCGGAGCACTGGGACCGGCGAGAAGGCGGAGTCGACGAGCTCCAGATGCTCGCGCTGGACCGCCCGCCAGCCGGCGAAGTACTCCCCGACGCCGTCGCCGAACAGTCGGTTGACGACGATCGCGTCGCACAGGTAGCCGTACAGGTTCAGGTAGGTGAAGGTCCGCATCGCCTCCCCGATCACCATCCTGTCGGGGTTCATCACGAGGCGGATCGTGCACCGCGACCGGTCGCGGAGGATCTCGTTCATCGCGATCAGCTTCTCCGACAGTCGCTGCACGTCGGCGAACACCGCCTCTCCGGGCAGCGGGATGTCGAGCAGCGAGCGGGCCAGGGGGCGGGCGGCCGCGAGGATCTGGCGCTCGAAGGGGAACACCTTGTCGATCCACCAGCGCGCGACGTCGGGGAACGACAGCAGCCGGAGCGTCTCCCCGGTGGGCGCGCAGTCGACGACGATCACGTCCCACTCCCCGCTGGCGTGGTGGCCGCGCAGGCGCAGCAGCGAGAACAGCTCGTCCATCCCCGGCGGCACGGTCAGCTCCTCGGCCGAGATGCGGTCGACGCCGTGCTCGGTGAGCAGCTCGCCCAGCCACTCCTGGACCCCGGACCAGTGGGTCTGCATCTCGACCTGGGCGGTGATCTCCTGGCCCCAGAGGAGGTCGCCGGCCGCCACCGGCTCGGCGCCCAGCGCGACCTCCAGCGACTCCGACAGGCTGTGGGCGGGGTCGGTGGAGACGATCAACGTGCGCAGTCCCGCGCGCGCGCACGCCCGGGCCGTGCCGGCCGCGACCGAGGTCTTGCCGACTCCGCCCTTGCCGGTGTACAGGATCGTGCGCGGCGCCATGGCCGGCCGAGTCTACGGTTCTGACCGTGCTCAGCGGGAACGAAGCACCGTGCCCACCGGGAGCGCAGCAGGGCGCCCGCCGGCATCGGAGCGCCGCGCCCCGGGGGGCGCAGGCGGCGGCTCAGCGGGCGACGGTGAGCGGCGCCGCGGGCGCGCGCGTGAAGTTCCCGGCCAGATCGGTCGCGGTCAGCGTCACCGTATAGGTGCCTGATCCGAGCTTGGGCACCGTGAAGTGGTCGACGCCGTACGGGAAGCTGGCGCTGGTCGCGAACACCGTCCGGGTTCCGCGGGCGACGACGATCCCGACACGGGAGACCTTCGAGAGCCGGAAGCGCAGCGTGAACGGCTTCTGGGGTGTGGCCGTCGGCGTCAGGTCACTGACCACGGGCGGCGTCGTCAGGTCGGCGGTGAACGCCTGAGCGGTGGAGCAGTAGACCGGGGCCTGCGTCCGCTGGCAGAGCTCGGTGAGAAAGCCGGTGACGAGCTCGTGATAGCTGAGGTCGTCCTCGTCGCCGGGCGTGTAGAGCGACCAGGCGCCGGTGTTGTAGTGCGGCACCTCCCACTCGGCCTCGGCGTTGCCCCGCGCGAACAGCCGCGCCGCGGTCGCGTTGCCGCTGACCTGGGAATAGTCAAACAGCCCGATCAGCGTCTGCAGGAACGCGTTGATGATCGCCGTGCCGGGCGCGAACGTGTACTGCAGAAAGCGCAGCCCGCGCGGGGTGGAGACCGCGACGCCCTGCGGCGGGGCGTGGGTGAAGACCGGCATCGCCTGGGCGGCGACCTGCAGGTAGTAGGGGTTCTTGGTCGCCTCGTAGGCGCGGGTGAGAGCCTCCAGGCCGGTCGCCTGCGACATCGCGCTCGTCCACGGCGGGGAGCCGCCGTCAAAGGCGAAGTAGTACTCCCAGGTCACGCCGCCGCCGCGCTGGGACGCGAGCGGGATGATTTCGGCCAGCAGCTGCTCCATCGCCGGGTAATCGGCGGCGCCGCCGGTGTACAGGCCGTCGGCCTTGCCGAAGGAGCCGAGCACCTGCAGCTGGATCCCCTGACCGGGGTAGTACTCCCAGACCAGCTGGGAGCCCGCGAACTCGACCCGTTCGCCGCTGGCCAGCAGCGAGCCCTGCGTCCACCACTGGCGGTTGGCGTTCAGCGTGGCCTCGATCGCCGGCAGCCGGGAGGCGGTCAGCTCGTGGTCGGCGGCGATGTCGTGGACCGTCTCGGTGACGGCCGAGAGCTCGGCCCGGCGCGTCCCGCCGAGCCTCTTCTCGGCGGCCAGCGCGGCGTTGAACGCGCCCAGCGCCTGGCCCGACTGCACGGCGGTGATCTTGCCCGAGCGCTTCAGGCTCCCGAGCACGTTGGCGACCGTGACCGGCACCGGCTTGCGCTTGCTGCCCTTCGTCGTCGGGGCGGACGTCGATCCCGATCCCGATCCCGACGACAGCGGCGCGCCGCCGACCGACTCAGGGCTCAGCACGGCCGCGGCGGAGGGAGACCCGGGGGACGGGGACCCGGGGGAGGCGGCGGTCGCCGGGGGAGGGGTGATCGCCGCTCCGCTGAGGAACGGATCGTTGCGCTCGGTCACCCGGCCGTGATGGCCGAGGACGAGCACCGGAGCTGCGAATGCGCTGGAAGGAACGACACAGACAGCGGCAACCGCGAGCAGGATGACCAGGCTCCTGCGCACCAGCCCGATGCTACATTCGCGCCAGGTTGCGCGCGAGGACTGAGGAGGAAGTTGCATGTTGACGGGGAGAGGTCGCTGCGCGCCTGGTCTCAGGCCCCTGTTCGCGGGCCTCGCAGCGCTCGTCGGCGTGCTCGCCGTCACCGCCTGCGGCTCAGGCGCCGACACGTCGAGCTCATCCGGCGCGTCGAGCTCGGCCGCGGCCTCGAGCAACCCCCAGACGCTGCTCAAGCAGACCTTCTCCTCCGCGCACACCGTCACCAGCGGCGTCCTGCGGTTCAGCCTCGTTCTCACCCCGACCGGCTCCTCGACCCTCACCGGCCCGGTGTCGCTGACGCTCAGCGGCCCGTTTCAGAGCCGCGGCGCCCACCAGACACCGGAGTCTGACTTCACCGTCGCCGTCTCCGGACTGCACAAGCAGGCGTCCTTCGGCGTGATCTCGACCGCCTCCGGCGCTTATATCCGCCTGCAGGGCGTGGCCTACCAGTTGCCCGCCGCCGCGTTCAAGAAGCTGCAGTCGTCGGTCGAAGGCAACGCCTCCGCCGGCTCGGCTCCGGGGCTGTCGAGCCTGGGCATCGACCCTGAGCACTGGCTGACGTCGCCGGCGATCGTCGGCACCGAGACCGTCGACGGCGCGCGCACCGAGCATCTCCGGGCCGCGCTCAACGTGACGGCGTTCGTCTCAGACCTCAACCGCCTGCTGGCCAAGGAGCCCACGACGACGGCCAAGGCCGGCATCCCGACCAGGATCTCGCCGGCCGCCGCGCGCAAGCTCGCGGCCACGATCCGCGATCCGACGGTCGACGTCTGGACGGGCACGAGCGACACGACGCTGCGTCGCCTGACGGTGTCGGCCGCGGCGCCGGTCACCGGCACCACCTCGACCGAGCTGGGCGGGTTGACCTCCGCGGCGGTGCGGATGACGATCAACTACGCCCAGCTCAACCATGCACAGACGATCGTCGCGCCGGCCCACGTCCACAGCTACGCCGAGCTGCAGACCAAGGTCGACGGCCTCGCCGAGGAGCTGGAGGGGACCGTCGGCGCGACGGGCGCGACGGGCGCGGGCACGAGCTCGGCGGGCCGGGTCTCCAAGTACGCGCAGTGCATCAACGGCGCCGGGGGCGATGTGAGCAAGATGCAGAAGTGCAGCAGCCTGCTCGGGACCGGCACGAGCGGCTAGGCCGGTCGCGCTCGGAAGCTACTCAAGCTCGGCGGGGTCGTCGTCGGGCTCAAGCTCGTCCTCGACGTCCTCCACGTCGTCATCCGACGACACTCCGCCCTCGGCGTACTGGTGCTGGAAGGCCTCGATCAGCTCGTCGCGCTTGTGCTCGTCGACGGGGACCTCGTCGGAGACGATGACCCACTCGGCGACCTCGTGGTCGTCGACGTCGAACATCTCGGCGTCGAGCACCGCGGTGTCATCGATGACCAACAGGACCTCGGTCTGCGGGTGAAAGTAGGTCCCGGGACGGACCAGGAGATCGTCGAGCTCGAGGCGGCGGGGATCGGCCATGCGGGGAGCAGCCTACCGGCTCAGCTGGTCGATCTGGCGCATCACCTCGGTCTCGACGTCAAGCGGCGGCTCGCCCCGCCGGGCGCGGCGATGGTTGCGGGCGATCACCAGGTCGCGGATCTCGTCGCGCAGCTCCGCGTCGACGGTGGGCGGGGCCGCCGCGGTGAGGCGTGCAAGCTCGGCCTCCACGTCCAGCGGCGGCTCGCCGCGGCGGGCGCGACGATGGTTGCGAGCCTCGAGCATCTGGCGGATCTCGGCGTCTCGCTCGGCGACCGACGCCGGGCTCGAGGCGCCCGCCGAGGCCGGCCGCGCGGCGCGCAGGTCAGACTCCATGAGCAGCCCGTCGCGACCGAAGGAGTCCCAGCTGCGGCGCCCGAGCAGCAGCGAGACGATCGCGCCGAGAACTCCGACGGCGCCCACGGCCACCACGACGATCAGGAACGTGCTCTCCATGGCTGCGCATCGGAGTCTGGCGCACGCGGGCGACTGCGTGTTGGGGGTGGCAGATCAGAGCCACTGGTTGGGGTGGTGCGTCACAGCCACCTCTGCGGTGGACGATCCGACCCACCCCCCTCGCTGGCCAACGACGCCGGAGCTGGGTATCCTCTCTCCCAGAGCCGTTGACTGACCAGTCAATCGAGTCGGCTGACAAGGAGATTGAACCGTGGTTGATTTCACGCTCACCGATGAGCAGAAGGACATGCGCGAGATGGCCCACGACTTCGCCGAGAAGGAGATTCGGCCGGTCGCGTGGGAGTACGACAAGGACGGAACCTGGCCCGCCGACGTGCTGGAGAAGGCCTGGGAAGTGGGGCTGATGAACAATCACCTCCCCGCCGAGTACGGCGGCGCCGGCCTCTCCACCCTGGAGGGCTGCATCATCGAGGAGGAGATCGCCTGGGGCTGCTCGGGCATCGGCACCTCGCTGTCGTGCAACGGCCTGGCCGCGGCGCCGATCATGCTCGCCGCCTCCGAGGAGCTCAAGCGGGAGTACCTGGGACGCCTGACCGAGGCGCCGCTGTTCGCCTCCTTCTGCCTCACCGAGCCCGACGCCGGCTCCGACGTGTCCGGGATGAAGACGACCGCCGTCCGCAAGGGTGACAAGTGGGTCATCAACGGCTCCAAGTGCTTCATCACCAACGGCGAGTACGCCAACTGGTACACGGTCTACGCCAAGACCGACAAGGAGGCCGGCCACCGCGGCATCTCCTGCTTCATCGTGCCCCGTGATGCCGGCGTCGTCGTCGACAAGCACGAGGACAAGATGGGCCAGCGCGCGTCCAACACGGCGACGATCTCCTTCAACGACGTCGAGATCCCCCTCGACCATCTCGTCGGCGAGGAGAACAAGGGGTTCAAGATCGCGATGATGACGCTCGATCGCACGCGCCCCGGCGTTGCGGCGATGGGCGTCGGCGTCGCCCGCGCGGCGATGGAGATGGCGATCGCCTACTCCAAGGAGCGCGTCCAGTTCGGCGTGCCGATCGCCATGCACGAGGCGATCCAGTTCATCATCGCCGACATGGCGACCAAGGTGCACCTGGCGCGCCTGGCCACCTACCACTCAGCCGTCCTGCTGGACCAGGGCCGGCGCAACACGATCGAGTCCTCGCACGCCAAGCGCTTCGCCGCCGACTCCGCGATGGAGGTCACCACCGACGCCGTCCAGGTGTTCGGCGGCTACGGCTTCATCAAGGAGTACAAGGTCGAGAAGCTGATGCGCGACGCCAAGATCCTGCAGCTCTACGAGGGCACCGCCCAGATCCAGCGCCTCGTCATCGCCCGTGAGACGCTGCTGCCCCGCCGCGGCGACGTCCGCGAGGAGCAGGCGATCAACGCCTGATCGCGTCTGCGCCGGGGGCTCACGGCCCTCGGCGCAGCTCCTCCGGGAGCAGGTGGTAGGAGAAGCGGTCCGGGTCGGATGTATCCCCGTAGCGCATGGCGTTACCAGAATGAATCCCACCCGCCCGTCAGCGCCCACCCTCCGACTCGGCGGCCCCGACGACACCGAGTGGCTGCTCGCTCGCTTCGATGAGGCGATCGTCTGGATGGTCGCGCGGGGCCAGCCCGGTCAGTGGGGCACCGAGC
>CAZZYU010000097.1:8242-13316 GCA_964658375.1 uncultured Acetobacteraceae bacterium
CGGGTCGTTCACCGACCGCCCGGCACCCCGTCGCTGGCGTTGGGCCCGATCCAGCCCTTGCGCCGGAAGAAGATGACGAAGCCGAGGACCGAGACGACGAGCAGCCCGACCCCGAAGACCCAGAACGTCCAGCCGTGGTCGATCATGTGGTTGGTGAGCAGGGCGAAGTTCTGGCCGAAGAAGCCGGTGAAGAACGTCAACGGCAGGAAGATCGTGGCGATGATCGTCAGCTGGCGGTTGACCTCGCCCTGGCGGTTGGCCACGGTCGACAGGTACAGGTCGGTGGTGCCCGAGAGCAGGTCGCGGTAGGCGTCGACCATCTCCGAGGTCCGGATCAGGCCGTCGTAGAGATCGCGAAAGTACAGCTTGTCATCGGTCTCCAGGCCGGGCAGCTCGCTCAGACTCTCGGAGTTGCGCTGGAACATGTCGCGCATCGGGGTGATCACGCGCCGCATCGCCACGAGGTCTCGCTTGAGCGAGAAGATCCGCTGCAGGTCCTGCTCCCGGGGCTTGGCGAGCACCTGCTCCTCGATGTCGTCGATGTCGTCGTCGACGCGGGAGAGCACCGGGATGAAGGTCGAGGTGACCGCGTCAAGGATCTTGTAGACGAGGAACTGCTCGGAGCGGACCGGCTGCTCGTCGTAGCGGCGCCGCAGATCGCTCAGACCCTCGTGCGGCTGCTGATGGATGGTGACGACGGCGTCGCCGGAGACGATCAGGTGGACCTCCCGCAAAAGGTGGTCGCCTGACGCGGTGTCGGCGTCAGCGCCGAACACGACCATGAACACGTAGTTGTCGTAGTCCTCGATCTTCGGCCGCTGATGGAAGGTGTGGGCGTCCTCCAGGGTCAGCGGGTGAAGCTTGATGTGATCGGAGACCTTCTGGAGGTCCGCGCTGCTGGGTTCCTCGAGGTCGATCCAGACGAACGTCTGATCACCGAGGTGAGTCTCGATCTCGTCCTGACTCGGGTTCTGCAGGCAGGGAACCTTGATCGCGGCCTTCTGCTTGCCGGCTGCAGCGGCTCCGCCGTCGGCCTCGCTCACCCGGCGAACGCTACCAGCGCCCGGTGACGCAGGCGACGCCCGCTATTTCTGGGTCATCGCGTAGATGCCGATGACCACCGCAAGGATGCAGAAGGCTGCGGCGACCGCGGCCATCGAGTAGTTCAGCGCCTTGGCGCCGCCGCCCTCGCCGGGCTGGCTGGCTCGCTCGATGCCCATCACGACGAACCCGAAGACGATGGCCACCCCGGCGCCGCCGATCAGGGAGGCGACGATGATCTTCCACAGCGCGCTGAGGACGACGATGGGGGCTGCGATCCCGAGCATCAGGCCATCGCTCCCGCCGTGGCCGGGGCTCCGACCTGGGCCTCCTTCTCGGGCGGGATGTGCGTCCGATCAAGGTCGCTCGCGCTGACCTTGTTGCGCTGCGCCAGCGTGAACAGGCCGGCGGCGGCGGTCGCGGCGATGATCGCCATCACGACGGTGCCGACGGCGGAGTTCGCACCGAACAGGTGAGCGACCTCCCAGGTGGCGGCGCCCAGGGCGCCCGCCATCGGGATCGTCAGCACCCAACCCACGGCCATCTGCCCGGCGACGCCCCAGTGCACGCTCTCCAGGCGCTTGCCGGCGCCGGCGCCCATGACGCCGCCGGAGACGACGTGGGTCGTCGACAGCGGGTAGCCGTAGTAGGAGGAGGAGAGGATGACCGCGGCGCCCGCCGCCTCGGCGGCGAAGCCCTGCGGGGACTCGATCTCGGTGATCCGGTTGCCCATCGTGTTGATGATCCGCCAGCCGCCGATGAAGGTGCCCGCGGCGATCGCGCAGGCGCACGCCAGCTTGACCCAGAGCGGGACGTAGAAGTGGTTGGGGCTGATCGACCCGTGGGCGATGAGCGCGAGCGTGATCACGCCCATCGTCTTCTGCGCGTCGTTGGTCCCGTGGGCGAGCGAGACGAGCGCCGCCGAGCCGATCTGGCCGTAGCGGTAGCCGCGTCGGGCGGCCCGTTCGCCCAGCCGGCGGATCAGCCGGTAGACGAAGAACGTGCCGATGCCGGCGACCCCGAAGCAGATGATCGGCGACAGGACGCCCGGGGCGACGACCGACGCGAGGATGCCGTGGAACTTCACGTCATGGCCGCCTTCGGCGACGATCGTGGCTCCGATGATGCCGCCGATCAGGGCATGGCTGGAGGAGGAGGGGAGGGTGAAGTACCAGGTGATGAGGTTCCAGATGATCGCGCCGATGAGCGCGGCGAACACGAGCGAGAGCCCGGAGCCGTGTTGAAGCGAGGTCGGGTTGACGATGCCCTTGGCGATCGTCGCCGCGACCTTGATCGAGATGAAGGCGCCGGCCAGGTTCAGCACCGCGGCCATGCCCACCGCGACGCGTGGCTTCAGCGCGCCGGTGGCGATCGACGTGGCCACCGCGTTGGCCGTGTCGTGAAAACCGTTTGTGAAGTCGAAGCAGACCGCGGTGACGACGACGAGGACCAGGATGAACATGCCGTGAGACTTCCACCAGGTCCGCGCCGCGATGTGATCAAATGGTGAACCCCGCGGAAGTCCGTCGGCGCGGGCCACATCCCGGCCACACCGTCCCCTACTCGGTGGCGCTGAACTCCCAGATCGCGACGCTGAGCATCGCCAGGCCGAGCACGAGGATCACGGCGGCCTCCACCAGCGTCGGCACCCGGTAGCCCCACCACGTGATCCCGCTGTTGAGAGCGTGCTGGGCGGCGACGGAGAGATGAAGGTGGGAGAAGACGATCCGGCGCATCGGGTCCACCGCGTAGGTGAGGGGGTCCAGGCGGTTGAGGACGGTCAGCCAGCCGGGCAGCCCGGACGCGGGGAACAGGGCGCCTGAGATGAAGAACATCGGCGTGATGACCATCTGCATGACCCCCATGAACGACTGCATCTGCTGGATGCGGACCGCGAGCATCACGCCGAACGCGGTAACGGTGAATGCGAGCAGCATCTGCAGGGCGATGATCTCGATGATCATCAGCGCGTTGTAGGGAACGTGCACGGCGCCGGCCAGGCAGAGCACGATCACGCCCTGCATGCTGGCCACGGTCGCTCCGCCGATGCACTTGCCGATCACGATCGAGCTGCGGCGGACCGGCGCGACCATCATCTCCCGCAGGAAGCCGAACTCGCGGTCCCAGACGATCGATGCGGCCGAGAACATCGCGGTGAACAGCACCGAGATGGCCAGGATCCCCGGAAAGATGAACGTCTTGAGGTTGACGCCGTGGGTCCCGGGGCTGGAGAGCTGCTGCAGGCCCGACCCGAGCACGAACAGGAACAGGAGCGGCTGCACCAGTGTGGTGACGATGCGCAGCCGGTCAGAGAAGTAGCGGATCAGTTCCCGCCGCCAGACGATCTTGATCGCGCGCAGCTCCGAGACGAAGGTGCGCTTCGGAACCGAGACCCGGACGACGGTCCGGCGGGTCGCGGCGGCAGCCGCCCGGGTGTCGGCGGGCTCCTGACTTGTGGTGGTCATCGCCGGCTCCCCGAGGCCATCTGCATCATCATCTTCCCGCGGTGCTTGGCACCCTCCTCGCCGGCGTCGCGGATCGAGCTGCCCGTGTAGGACATGAAGACGTCGTCGAGCGTGGGGCGGGCGATCGCCACGGAGCGGATCGGCAGGCCGAACTCGGCGAACAACCGCGGCACGAACTCCTCGCCGGAGGGCACGGCGAACACGACGGCCCCTTCACGCACGTGGCCGTCGAGATCGAACTTCTCCTTCAGCGCGACGATCGCGGCCTGGTCATCGTCGGTGTGGATCGTCACCCGATCGGTGCCGACCGCGCCCTTGAGGACCTCGGGCGGGTCCAACGCGACGATCTCGCCGTGGTCCATGATCGCGATCCGGTCACACCACTCGGCTTCGTCCATGTAATGGGTGGTCATGAAGATCGTGATCTCCTCAAGCTCCTGGAGCTCGCGGATGTAGGTCCAGATCGAGCGTCGCGTCTGGGGGTCGAGCCCGATCGTCGGCTCGTCGAGGAACAGAACCCGCGGGGAGTGCATCAACCCGCGCGCGATCTCCAGGCGGCGTCGCATCCCGCCGGAGAAGGTGGACACGATGGCGTCCCGGCGCTCCCACAATCCGACCATCTCCATCACCTGCTCCATCCGTGGCTTGACGAGATCTGACTGCACACCGTAGAGCTCGGCGTGCAGACGCAGGTTCTGCGACGCCGTGAGGTAGGTGTCCAGTGTGGGGTCCTGGAAGACCAGGCCGATGTTGCGCCGGACGTCGTCGCGCTGGTAGACGATGTCGTGACCGGCCACGGTCGCCCGGCCCGAGGTCGGTTTGGCCAGCGTGCAGAGCATGTTGATGGTGGTCGTCTTGCCCGCCCCGTTGGGACCCAGGAAGCCGAACACCTCGCCGGTGCCGACCTCGAAGTTGACACCGCGCACCGCCCGGACCTCGCCGTAGCTCTTGACGAGGTCCGAGACGGTGATCGCCTTTGTCGGGGTGGGCGCGATTAGCGCGAGCTCGGCGATCAGCGACATGTGCACGTAGGAGGTTAGCCCTCGGCGTCTTCAGAGTCACTGGACGCCCCGGAATCGGGGGCGTCGTCTGCGCCGGAGTCGGCGGCGGGGTCCTCGGCGAGGATCCCGTACAGGCTGCGCCGGGTCTCGGCGAGCAGCGCCACCGCCTTGGCGCGCTGGGTCTCATCGGCGACCGAGGCAACCTGCCACACGGCCTTGCCGATTCCGATCACCAGCGGCCCGAGCTCGCTCATCGCGCTCTCATCGGCGTCGGGCTCGGCGATCCACGGATCGGGCTCCCCGGTCCGGTTCTCCAGGTCGGCGCGGCCGGTGTCGGTGATCTCGTAGCGCCGGGCTCCGTCGGACTCAGTGGACCGAATCAGGCCCTCGTCCTCCAGCTGAGACAGCGTCGGATACATCGAGCCGGGGCTCGGGCGCCAGCGTCCGTCGCTGCGCTCCTCGATCGTCTGCATCAGCTGATAGCCGTTGCGCGGCTCCTCGCTGAGCAGGCGCAGGACGGCGAGCCGTACGTCACCGCGACGGGCTCGGCCACGCCCACGGCCTCGG
>CAZZYU010000098.1:0-12835 GCA_964658375.1 uncultured Acetobacteraceae bacterium
ATCCGCGCCGTCGGTCATCCGCGCGAGACGACGTGCCGCACGCGGCCGCGGTCAGGAACCCGGTCCGACGGCCTCTGACGGACCGCCGGACGGAGTCACCGACGTGCGCTGCTCGGCGCTCGCCTGGGCGGGATCCTCCTCGACGGGCGTGTCGCGATCCTCGTCGTCGTCGACCGGCGTGAACTCGTGGATGATCTCGCTGAAGCGCACCTCGGGATCGCGGATGCCCTGTTCGGAGAGGATCGCCACCAGGCCGGGATCGGGGTAGTCGGTCGTGGAGCTCAGTCCGAGGATCGTCATCACCACGACGGCGAGGGCAACCCCCAGCACCGCGAACACCACTCCGGTCAGCCACCAGTGGCCGCCGGTGAGCGCGACGATCAGCCCGACAAGGACCCCGACGGCCACCATCCCGACCGCCACCGCCTTGGTGTGCGTGATCCGGTCAAACGGTCCTCCCGGGGCCTGCTCGCCCTGGCTGACGCGTGGCCGGTCGACCGGCACGAGCACGCTGTCGGTGCCGATGACCTCCCGGACCGCCTCGGTCAGCCGGCGGTTGACGTCGTCGGAGTACGCCGGGTCATTGACCTCGACCGTGCGTCGCTCCAGTTCACCTGCGTCTGGCATCCCGTGTCTCCTGAGGAAGGGGGCGGACGCCGGTACGCGCCGCGGCGCGCGATTTTATACGGCGGCCCGCCGGATCGCCCGGCGCGGTGGGTCAGCCGACGCGGGCCGCGAACGCCGTGGTCAGCCGCTGGGCCGCCTCGGCGATCACCTCGGGACGCTTGCAGAAGGCAAAGCGCACGAGCGTGGGCGCCGCCGACTTGTCGTCGTAGAACACGCTGGTCGGGATCGCGACCACCCCCGCCCGCTCGGGCAGCGCGCGGCAGAACGCGACCGCCTCGGTGCCGACGTCGGCGTTGACGAAGTAGGTGGCGGCCGGGATGAGCGGGGTCAGACCCGCCGCGGCCAGGCCGTCGCAGAGCTGGTCGCGGGTGGCGCGCAGCCGGTCACGCAGGCCGTCGACCGCGGCGCGGGGCAGCCGCAGCGCCGCTGCGGCGGCGTGCTGCAGCGGGGTGCCGCCCGCGAAGGTGAGGAACTGCTTGGCGGTCCGCGTGGCGCCGACCAGCTCCGCCGGTCCCGACGCCCAGCCGATCTTCCAGCCGGTGAACGAGAACGACTTGCCGACGCTGGAGATCGTCAGCGTCCGCGCGCCCATCCCGGGCAGCGTGGCCGGGGGCACGTGCTCGCCGTCGTAGACGAGGTGCTCGTAGACCTCGTCGGAGATGCAGATCAGGTCGTGCTCGGCGCAGGCGGCCGCGATCAGCGCCAGCTCGTCGCGTCCCAGCACCCGTCCGGTCGGGTTGTGGGGCGAGTTGAGCAGGAGCACCCGCGCCCGGCCGCGTCCCCCGGTGATCGCCTCGGTCAGCGCCTCCGGCTCGAGGCGGAACTCCGGTGGCCGCAGGGTGACCGTGCGCCGCGTCGCCCCGGCGAACGTGATGCACGCCGCGTAGGAGTCATACAGCGGCTCGAGCACGACGACCTCGTCGCCGGGGTCACAGAGGGCGAGGATCGCCGCGGCGATCGCCTCGGTGGCCCCAAAGGTGATGAGCACGTCCTCGGGCTCCAGCCCGTACCAGGCGCGCTGGTGCTCGAGCACCGCCTCGCGCAGCGCCGGGACCCCGGGCAGCGGCGCGTACTGGTTCTCACCGGCGCGCAGCGCCGCCACGGCGGCCTCCACGACCGTCCGCGGCCCGTCGGCGTCGGGGAATCCCTGCCCGAGGTTGATCGCGCCCGTGCTCTGAGCCAGGGCGGTCATCTCGGTGAACACCGAGGTCCCCAGCCCCTCGATGCGGGCGGCGCGGCGTTGCATGGGCGCAACGCTATCGAGCGGGGGTGCGCGAGCGATCGAGGTCACGTCGTCACAATCACCGACGTGACCGACTCCGAGGCCCACCCCGGCGACCCCGAGGGCACCGCCGCCTGGCACCGCCCGCTGCACCACACGCCCCACGGATCGCTTGACCCCGCGACCGCGCAGACGTCGGGGATGCAGCGCTTCGAGGCGCTGTCGGCGCGCCACGGCGGGACCCAGAAGATCTGGATGGGCGAGAACCACGTCGGTCCGGCGATGAGCTCGGGCGATCATCACCACGGCGAGGCCGAGACCGGCATCTACGTCGTCTCCGGGCACCCGGTGTTCGTCTTCGTGCGCGACGGCGTGCTGACGCGGATCGAGACCGGCCCCGGCGACTACGTGTTCGTCCCGCCGTGGGTGCCCCACCGCGAGGAGAACCCCCACGACGAGCCGGCGGTCGTCGTGCTCGCGCGCTCGACCCAGGAGGGGATCGTCGTCAACCTGCCGAGCCTGTGGGCGTCCGTCGAGCCCGACGGGCCGTCACAATCCGCATGATGACCACCGTGACGACCGTGATCGGCGATTCGATCCTTGACACCATCGGCAACACGCCGCTGATCCGGCTGTCGCGGATCGGGGCCGGTCTGCGCCCCCAGCTTGTGGCCAAGCTCGAGGTCTTCAACCCGGGCGGCTCGATCAAGGACCGGGTCGCGGTGGCGATGATCGAGGCCGCCGAGCGCGAGGGAAAGCTGCGCCCCGGCGGGACGATCGTCGAGCCGACCTCGGGCAACACCGGCACCGGTCTGGCGATCGCCGCCCGGCTGAAGGGCTATCGGGTGATGGCGGTGATGCCCGACAAGGTGGCGCGGGAGAAGGCCGACCTGCTGCGCGCCTACGGCGCCGAGGTCGTGCTCACCCCCACCGATGTGCCTCCCGACTCCCCTCGCGCCTACTACAACGTCGCCGAGCGGCTGACCGCCGAGATCCCCGGCGCCTTCCAGCCCAACCAGTACCACAATCCGGCCAACCCGCAGGCCCACTACGAGACGACCGGGCCTGAGATCTGGGAGCAGACCGGCGGGGGGATCACCCATCTGGTGCTCGGTGTCGGTACCGGCGGCACGGTGACCGGCACCGTGCGATACCTGCGCGAGCGCCGCCCCGACCTCGTCGTCGTGGGCGCCGACCCCGACGGCTCGATCTACTCCGGCGGTCAGGCCAACGTCCATCCCTACCTGGTCGAGGGCGTCGGCGAGGACTTCTGGCCCTCGGCGTTCGATCCGGCCGCGGTCAACCGCTGGATCACCGTCTCCGATCGCGACGCCTTCCTCACCACTCGGCGCCTGGCCGCGATGGAGGGGGTCCTGGCGGGTCCCTCGGGCGGGATGGCGCTGCATGCCGCGCTGCAGGTCGGCGCCGAGATCGGCGATCCGAAGGCGATGGTCGTCGTGATCCTGCCCGACGGCGGACGCGCCTATCTCTCCAAGGCGTTCTCCGACGCCTGGATGCGCCAGTACGGCTTCCTCGCGCGTGACGGCGATCTCACCGTCGGCGACGTGCTGCGGCGCAAGCGCGAGGCCGGCGAGCTCCCCGCGATGGTCACCGTCCAGCCGCATTACCTCGTGCGCGAGGCGGTGTCGCTGCTGCACGAGCACCGCGTCTCCCAGCTGCCGGTGGTGAGCGCCGAGAACCCGGCCCAGGTGGTCGGCGCGATCGGCGAGCGCGGACTGCTCAAGCATGCCGCCGCCGACCCGTCGCTGCTCGACGCCGAGATTTCGGCCGTGATGGAGGCGCCGTTTGAGTCGGTGTCCTCCGAGGATCCCGTGCGCGAGGCGGTCGAGCTGCTCGTCGGCGATCAGCAGGCGCTGCTCGTCACCTCAGACGGTCGCGCCGAGGGGCTGGTCACGCGGACCGACCTGCTGGAGGCGCTGGCGTCGTGAGCGAACGGTCCGGGTCTGTCCTGTCGCAGGCGCCGGCGTCGTGACCGAGCCGTCGGCGTCTGACGCGCCCGAGCTCGCCTTCGCCACCCGGGCGGTTCACGCCGGACTGGACCCCGACCCGTCCTACGGCTCGGTCATCCCGGCGATCCACCAGACCTCGACCTACGCCCAGACCCGGCCCGGCGAGTTCGTCGGGGACTACGACTACGCGCGGTCGGCCAACCCGACCCGGGCGGCGCTGGAGCGGGCGCTCGGTGAGCTGGAGGGCGGGCTGGCGGTCTGCTTCGCCTCGGGCCTGGCCGCCGAGCACGCGCTGCTCACCGTCGTCTGCGAGGCCGGCGCCCACGTGGTCATGCCCGGCGACCTGTACGGAGGGACCTTCCGGCTCGTCGACAAGGTGCTCTCGCGGTGGGGCCTGTCCCACGAGCTCGTGGCCCAGACCGACCTGGACGCGGTCGCCCGCGCGGTGACCGACGACACCCGGCTGATCTGGGTCGAGACGCCGACCAACCCGCTGCTCAACGTCGTCGACATCCCCGGGGTGGTGGCGCGGCGCGGCGGCGCGCTGGTCGCCGTCGACAACACCTTCGCCACCCCGGTCAACCAGCGCCCGCTCGAGCTCGGCGCCGACTTCGTCGTGCACTCGACGACGAAGTACCTCGGCGGCCACTCGGATGTGGTGGGGGGCGTCGTCGTGACACGGTCGCAGGAGTGGTACGAGCGCCTGCGCTTCGTCCAGAACGCCGTCGGCGCCGTTCCCGGCCCGTTTGACTGCTTCCTCGTGCACCGTGGGATCCGCACGCTGTCGCTGCGCATGGCCGCCCACGCGGCGAGCGCCCGCGCCGTCGTGGAGATGCTGCGCGGCATCGACGGGGTGACCGACGTGCGCTGGCCGGGTTTCAGCGGCATGGTGTCCTTCCGCCATCCGGACGCGGCGGGGATCGCCTCGCGCACGACGCTGTTCACGCTCGCCGAGTCGTTGGGCGGAGTCGAGTCGCTGATCGAGCTGCCCCAGGCGATGACCCACCAGTCGGTCGAGGGCTCGGCGGCCGCGGTGCCCGCCGACCTCGTGCGGCTGTCGTGCGGGATCGAGGCGCCCGAGGATCTCGCCGGGGATCTGCGCGCCGCGATCGGCTGAGCGCCGCCCGCGTCCGCCGCACTCGCCCCGCCGCCCAATCCAGCCCCCGTCAGCCCCCGTCGGCCCCGGACTTCCGTCCCGCTCGCCCCCCTGCCGCCCGCCCCTGCGGTTTTCGTCCCACTCGCCCCCGCCCGATCGGGCCGTGGGATCAAATGGCACTCCGACTGCCGATTCTGCCCGCTCGCCGGTGCGGAGCTCGAGGGTGGGACGAAAACCTCACGATCGTGAGCGATGCAGTGCGACCGCGATCCACACGAGCACCTGCTCGGGTCGCCCCGTCAGCTGACGCCAGGTCACATGGATGACCTGATAGCCCTGCGCGGTGAAATCGTTGTGACGGGCGCGGTCGTCCTCAAAGCTCCCGGGTCCCGAATGGTGGGCGTAGGAGTCGAACTCGACGATCACGCGCTGACCGCGCCAGTGCAGGTCGGGGATGTAGGGCCCGAGTGCGACATTCACCTCCGGAGCGGGCAGGCCCGAGCGGCGGATGAGCCCGAGCAGCCGCTCCTCGGCGTGCGACCACGTCTCCGAGGAGGGCCGTGCCGGATCCATGAGCTCCCTCAGACGTCGGGTTCCGCCACGGGTGCGATGGCGGTCAAGTGCCTCGAGCAGCTTCGTGCGGCTCGTCCTCCCGAGAGCCTGGTCGACGAGATGCTCGAGCGCCCGGTCGCTGAGGTCGGGTGCGAGATCGATCACGGTGCGGGCGATCGAGGTGACGCGGAGCCCGTCGACACGGACGAGCTCCGTGCGATCGATCGACCCGGCGCGGTGGACGCGCAGCCCGGGCCGCCGCCGTCCGCGGTCGGCGCCCACCACCGTGAGCTCGACCTCGGCGATCGTCGCGGTGCGCAGGTCGTGCAGGCGGGCGGCGCTGTGACCCGACACGACGGCGTGCGGTCCGCAGGCGAGCAGCGCGGCCCACTCGGGGGCGTGGGCGGGCCGTGCCCGGTCGGGGACGAGCGAGAAGACCCCGTGATGGACCCGGTGCACCCGCCCTCGGGCGACCGCGGCGGTGATCGTCCGCGGCTGCACGCCGAGCATCCGCAGCTGCGCGTGGGTGACGATCGTCGCCTGGCGGGCGGCGAGCTCGGCGATCGCCCGGTCCGGCCACGCCTGATTCCCGTCCCACTCGCGATCAGAGGAAGGCCCCATGGGTGATAGAGGCATTGGGAACGCCGAATTCACCCCCTGCGGCTGCTGGGATCCGAGCGTGGGCAGGTATTTGCGGGGGTGCGGGCGCCGGTAAGCCGGTGAGGCGGCGCGGTGGAGGCGGCGGTGTCGCGACCTAGACTCGCCGCGGGTCCGACTCTGAAAGTGAGGCTGTGATGGAGATCTCCCGCGTTGGGATCGTCGGTGCCGGGTTCATGGGGTCGGGGATCGCCGAGTCGTGCGCCGCCGCCGGGGTCGACGTGACCGTCTATGAGCCCGAGCAGGCGCCGCTTCAGCGCTCGCGCGGGCGGCTGACGGAGTCCACCGACCGAGCGGTCTCCCGCGGCAAGATGACCGCCGAGCAGGCCGAGGCGCTCACGCACCGGATCGCCTACACGACGTCGCTGGATGACCTGGACGGGGTCGACGGGGTGATCGAGGCGGTGATCGAGGACGCTCGGACCAAGGGCCGGCTGTTTCAGGAGCTCGACCAACGGCTGCCCGACGCTCGCTTTCTGGCCTCCAACACCTCGTCGATCCCGATCGCCGAGATCGCGTCCTGGACCCGGCGGCCCGAACGGGTGCTGGGCCTGCACTTCTTCTCCCCGGTGCCGGTGATGAAGCTCGTCGAGCTCGTCGTGGCGCTCGACACCGCGCCGGCCACGGTCGACATCGCCCACGCGTTCGCCGAGGGCATCGGCAAGCAGCCGATCCAGACCAAGGACCGCTCCGGGTTCATCGTCAACATGCTGCTGGTTCCCTACCTGATGGCCGCGGTGCGGATGTATGAGGACGGCTTTGCCACTCGCGAGGACATCGACCAGGGGATGCGCCTGGGCTGCGGACATCCGATGGGCCCGCTGACGCTGAGCGACTTCATCGGCCTTGACGTGCTCTATGCGATGGGCGACTCGCTCTATGAGGAGTTCAAGCGCCCCGACTACGCGCCACCGCCGCTGCTCAAGCGGATGGTCGTGTCCGGTCACCACGGCCGCAAGACCGGCCGCGGCTTCTACGACTACACCTGACCGCGGCAGGCCGCCGGGAAGGTGTCCTCGGCGATCACCGCGTTCAGCGCAGGGTGACCAGCGACGACGCGCCACGCTCCAGGTAGGCGTGCTCGTTGAAGGACACGACCGAGAGCCCGGACCGGCCGCTGGCCAGCTTGGTCATCCCCGCGTTGACGCTCACCCGGTTCAGGGCGATCACCGTCGGGGCCGGGAGGCCGAGGATCGTCGTGCACAGGGCGGCGATCACCCCCGCCGAGGTGAACACCAGGGCGGTGCTCCCGGACGGCAGGCCGTCGGCGAGATCGGTGAGCGCCGCCTGCGTGCGCCGCGCGAACTGCGGCCACGTCTGCGCGGCGGGGCTCGCGTCCCCGGCGGCGATCCAGGCGGTCATCCCATCCTCCAGGAGCGACTGGAACTCGCGGCTGGAGACCGGCGGCGCGCCCGGGGCGGCGTTGGCCCGCGCGGACGTCGCCGCGTGCGTGGCGAGGATGTCATCCATGTCGTACTCATCCAGGCGGGGATCGACCGTGAGCGGGAGCCCCAGGGCGGTGACCGTCGGCGCGGCGGTGTCACGCTGGCGCACGAGCGAGCCGCTGACGATCCGCGCGACCGACAGCGCACGTCGCGCCAGCTCGTCGCGCGCCGCCGCCGCCTGGCGCCGTCCGTGAGGCGAGAGCTCGTCATAGACGGCCGCCCCGTAGGAGGCCTGGCCGTGGCGGATGAGCAGGATCGTCGGCAGTCGGCGCAGGATACGGAGTGACGCGCTCATCGGCACGCCATGGCCACGTCGCTGTGCGGCACCCCGGAGACGCCGATACTCTCCAGTCATGCCCGCCCAACAGCGTCCCCCACGTCGTGCCACCGTGATCGCCGCCGAGCGGATCACCCCCAACATGGTGCGGATCGTGCTCGGCGGCGAGGGCCTGGCGGGCTTTGCCGCCGGTGAGTTCACCGACCACTACGTCAAGCTCCAGCTGCCCGCGCCCGGCGCCGACTACGGCTCGGACTTCGATGCCCAGGAGATCCAGGAGACCCGGCCGCGGGAGCTGTGGCCGCGCACCCGCACCTACTCGGTGCGGCAGTGGGACGCGGCCGCCGGGCAGCTGACGATCGACTTCGTCGTGCACGGCGACAGCGGGGTGGCGGGACCGTGGGCCGCGTCCGCGCAGCCGGGCGACATGCTCACTCTGCGCGGACCGGGCGGCGCCTACGCGCCGGACCCCGAGGCCGACTGGCATCTGCTCGTCGGCGACGCCAGCGTCATTCCGGCGATCGCCGCGGCGCTCGAGCGGATCCCGGCCGGGGTGCCCGTCCATGTCGTGCTGGAGGTCGACGGCCCCGAGGAGGAGCAGCCGCTCACCAGCCCCGGCGACCTGCGTCTGCAGTGGGTGCACCGCACGCGTGCCCCGGGCGAGGAGCCCGAGCTGGCGGCGGCGGCGGTCAGCGCCCTGACGCTGCCCGACGGCCGCGGCCAGGCGTTCGTCCACGGCGAGGCCAGCGCGGTGCGCGCGGTGCGTCGCCACCTGCTCGTCGATCGCGGCCTGCCGGCCGAGGCGCTGTCGGCGTCGGGCTACTGGAAGCTGCGGCGCACCGAGGAGGGCTGGCGCGAGGACAAGCGCGAATGGCAGCGCCAGGCCGCCGCCGACCTCGCCGCCCCCGTCTGAGCATCGGTCACCGGGACGCGGGCCCTACCCTCCGGGCGGTGACCGAGACCGTCAACGTACGCGCGCCGGACCCCGGCGACACGGGCCGCCCCCGGATCGGGATCCTCGGCGCCGGCCAGCTGGCGCGGATGGATCAGCAGGCCGCGATCTCGCTCGATCTCGACGTCCGCCTGCTCGCCGGTGACGCGCGCGACGCGGCGGTGCTCGCCGGCGCGCCGGCGGTGATCGGCGACCACCGCGATCTCGCGGTGCTCCGGACGTTCGCCGACGGCGTCGACGTCGTCACGTTCGAGTTCGAGGGGATCGACCCCGCCCACCTGCGCGCGCTGGAGGACGCCGGGCACCGGCTCGTGCCCGGCGCGGCGGCCAAGCTCTACGCCCAGGACAAGCTGCACCAGCGCACCGGGCTGGCGCGCGCCGGCTTTCCGGTCCCGCCGTTTGCCCGGGCGGACGCACCGTCGCAGGTGACGGCGTTCGCCGAGCGCCACGGCTGGCCGGTCGTGATGAAGGCGCCGCGCGGCGGCTATGACGGGCGCGGGGTGGCGGTCGTCGCCGACGAGACGGCCGCCGCGGCGTTCCTGGACGGCCTGCCCGACGGTGCGCTGCTGGAGCCGGTGCTGACGATCGAGCGCGAGCTCGCCGTCCAGGTCGCGCGCACCTCCGATGACCGCGTCGCCGTCTATCCCGTCGTCCAGACCGTCCAGCACGAGGCGATGCTGCGCGAGCTCGTGGCCCCCGCGGAGATCCCCCCGAGCCTCGCCGCGGCGGCAACCGAGCTGGCCATCTCGATCGTGCGGGAGATCGACGCCGTCGGCCTGGTCGCCGTCGAGCTGTTCCAATGCGACGGTGGACTGCTCGTCAACGAGCTCGCGATGCGGCCCCACAACTCCGGGCACCACACGATCGAGGCCGCCGTCACCTCCCAGTTCGAGCAGCATCTGCGGGCCGCGCTGGACTGGCCGCTGGGCGCCACCGAGCTGATCACGCCCGCGGCGGTGACCGTCAACGTCGTCGGTCCCCCCGACGGCAGCGACCCCCGGTCGCGACTGGCGGCGGCGCTCGCCGTCGACGGCGCACACATCCATCTCTACGGCAAGGATGCTCGACCCGGCCGTAAGCTGGGCCACGTCACCGCCCTGGGGCCCGACGTCGCCACCGCCCGGGAGAGCGCCTGGCGCGCGGCGACCATCCTCGAAGGGAGCGCCGTCTCATGAGCCATACCGCAGCCCGCCCGCAGGTCGGCATCGTGATGGGCAGCGACTCCGACCTGCCGACGATGCGGGCCGCCGCCGACGTCCTGCACGAGTTCGGGATCGACCACGAGCTCCGCGTCGTCTCGGCCCACCGCACGCCCCACGACATGCTCGAGTACGGGAGGACGGCGCATGAGCGGGGGCTGGCGGTGATCATCGCGGGCGCCGGGGGGGCGGCTCACCTGCCGGGGATGCTCGCCGCGGCCACGCCGCTGCCGGTGATCGGCGTCCCGGTGGCGCTGGCCCAGCTCGACGGCCTGGACTCGCTGCTGTCGATCGTGCAGATGCCGGCCGGAGTGCCGGTGGCCACCGTCGGTGTCGGGAACGCCCGCAACGCCGGCCTCCTGGCGGTGCGGATCCTCGCCGCGGGCGACCCGGAGCGCACGGCCGCGATCCTCGAGGCCCAGCGGGCGCTGGCCCAGGCGTCCCGGGACAAGGACGCCGCGTTGCGCGCCGTCCCGGACGGCGGCTGATCCTCGCCACCCACCTCGAGCGGACCGAGAAACAATCTCATCCGCATCGGCGGCGCGGGCGGATCGGCGGGAGCGTGAGCCACCCAGTGATATAACCGCCCCCGACAGCGTCATCTCGCGAGGAGGGTCAGCCGTGTCGCAACCGAAGTCCGAGCCCGTCGAGGTCGTCGAGCCGCAGGATCCGCCCCGCGACCCGGCTCCCGAGGAGGCGCTGATCGACGACGAACTGCTCGTGGAGGACGTGTCGATCGACGGCATGTGCGGCGTCTACTAGACGGCGCCCACACCATGACGGAGTTCGACCTGGACCGGCCGTGGGCGCTGCACCGCGGCGTGGCGCTGCGCCCCGAGCGCTTCGGCGCCCTGGCCTACAGCTTTGACACCCGGCGGCTGTCGTTTCTGAAGAGCCGCCGCCTGTTCGACGTCGTGCGCGCGCTGGCCGAGCATCCCACCGGTCGCGCCGCGTGTGAGGCGGCCGGAGTCGGGCCGGCCGAGCTGCCGCGGGTGACCGCCGGCCTGCAGACGCTGGCCGCCACGGGGATGATCGTGCAGCGGGGGTCGGCATGAGCGCCACCGCAACCCGTACCTCGACGAGCCTGATCGACCACTTCGAGGAGGGCCTGGACGCCCCGATCTGCCTCACCTGGGAGCTCACCTACGCGTGCAATCTCGCCTGCGTCCACTGCCTGTCGAGCTCCGGCCGGCGTGACCCGCGGGAGCTGAGCTCCGACGAGTGCCGGTCGATCATCGACGAGCTGCAACGGATGCAGGTCTTCTACGTCAACATCGGCGGTGGCGAGCCGACGGTGCGCCGGGACTTCTGGGACCTCCTGGACTACGCCACCGCCCATCAGGTGGGGGTCAAGTTCTCCACCAACGGCAGCCGGATCACGCCGGAGATCGCCCGGCGACTGGCGGCCGACGACTACATCGACGTGCAGATCTCCCTCGATGGCGCGACGCCCGAGGTCAACGACCGGGTGCGCGGCGCCGGCTCGTACGCGACCGCGATCGCCGCGATGGAGAACCTCCGGGCGGCCGGGATGCGCAACTTCAAGATCTCGGTCGTGGTCACGCGCGAGAACGTCGGCCAGCTCGACGCGTTCGCCGCGATCGCCGACCGCTACGAGGCGCAGCTGCGGATCACGCGGCTGCGGCCCTCCGGTCGCGGGGCCGACGTGTGGGACGACCTGCACCCGACCGCCGAGCAGCAGCGCACGCTCTATGACTGGCTCGTCGCGCACGGCGAGACCGTGCTCACCGGCGACTCGTTCTTTCACCTGTCGGCGTTCGGCGAGGCGCTGCCGGGCCTGAACCTGTGCGGCGCCGGCCGGGTGGTGTGCCTGATCGACCCGGTCGGCGACGTCTACGCCTGCCCGTTCGCGATCCATGACGCGTTCCTGGCCGGCAACGTCCGCTCCCCGGGCGGCTTTGCCGGGGTGTGGCGCGACTCGGAGCTGTTCGCGTCGTTGCGCGCGCCCCAGAGTGCAGGCGCGTGTCGCAGCTGCGGCTTCTACGACAGCTGCCGCGGCGGATGCATGGCGGCCAAGTTCTTCACCGGTCTGCCGCTCGACGGTCCCGATCCGGAATGCGTGCTCGGCCACGGGGAGACGTTGCTGGCCGCGCGCGACGCCGGAGCGGCGGCGCCCACGCCGGGCCAGGACCATTCGCGTCGACGGGCCCGCCGAGTCGCGGTCACCCAGCACGTTCCGGACCGGGCCTGTGACGAGAGCCCGCTGGCGGGATTCTCGCCAGGCGGGGGCCCGGCGCGCCCAGCGCGCCCCGCATGAGTCACGGCGTGGGTCCCGAGTGAGCCCCGGCGTGGGTCCCGCATGAGTCCCGCGTGGTTTGAGTCCGTGGCCGAGGCCCAGCGCCGGGCCCGACGCCGGCTGCCGCGGTCGGTGTACGGGGCGCTGGTCGCCGGCTCCGAGCGCGGGTTGACGCTGCACGACAACCTGGCGGCGTTTGCCGAGCTGGGGTTCGCCCCGCACGTCGCCGGTCTGCCGGCGCAGCGCGACTTGACGACGACTGTCATGGGCCAGGAGCTCTCGATGCCGGTGATGATCTCGCCCACCGGCGTGCAGGCCGTCCATCCCGAGGGGGAGGTGGCGGTCGCCCGCGCGGCGGCCAACCGCGGCGTGGCGATGGGCCTCAGCGGCTTTGGCTCTGAGCCGATCGAGGAGGTCGTCGCCGCCAACCCGCAGACGTTCTTTCAGACCTACTGGATCGGCGGTCGCGACGAGATCCTGGCCCGGATCGAGCGTGCCCGGGAGGCCGGTGCGGTCGGACTGATCGTCACCCTGGACTGGTCGTTCTCCCACGGCCGTGACTGGGGCAGCCCGTTCATCCC
>CAZZYU010000099.1:0-12787 GCA_964658375.1 uncultured Acetobacteraceae bacterium
CAGCTGCTCGATCGGCCGGTAGATCACCGACAGGATCACGAACATCACCGCCCAGCACAGCGAGATCAGCCCGTAGTCACGGCGTGAGAGCACATGGCTGGCGGTCGCCAGGTAGGCGAAGGTGAAGATCCCCGTCGACGCGATCCCGACCGACAGCACGCGGGCGCCGGAGGCAAACGCGCGATTGTCGCCCGCCGGCTCGGGGGTCGTGCGGGGGGTGGCGGGGGGAGCTCTCACCCCACCCGGACCAGCAGCATCGTCCACGGAAACGGCGCGCGGGCGGCGACGATCTCCCCCTGGGCGGCGAGCAGCCGGGAAAAGCCGGCCCGCGACCAGTGGTTGACGTGCCCGGGGGTGTTGCCCAGCGCTCCCAGGTAGGCGCCGCGGGCGACGTTGAGGATTCGCCACACCGGCTCCCGGGGGACCGAGACCAGCAGCCAGCGGGCCGCCACCCGGGCCATCTGCTCCAGGACCGCCACCGGGTCGCCGACGTGCTCCAGGACCTCGATCGCGGCGACGAGCTCAAACGCGTCGTCCTCAAAGCCCAGCGCCTCGGCGCTCATCGCCGCAAAGCGCAGGTTCTCTGGCCCGCGGCGTGCCTCCCAGTGCGCCGCCAGAGCGGGGTCTGAGAGGTCGACCCCGACGACCGGTCCGGTCATCCGGCGCGCCCAGCGCTCGGTGAGCACGCCCTCGCCGCAGCCGACGTCCAGCACCGACGCCGGCTGCGCGCGGGTCATGAGCTCGTCCAGCGACCCCGAGAAGCGGCCCATCAGCCGGCGCACGACCGGATTGCCCGAGCCGTACTTGTCAAACGTGTTGCCCGTCGGGACCGGCGTCCCGGCGCGGGTCATACCTCGAGGGTCTCGCGCCGGGCGTCGGGGCGGTCGACCGGCGCCGGCGCGGCGGAGTCCGGACCGCGCTCGTAGTGCGACGGCTCGATTCCGAGCGCCAGCTCGATCCGCCGGACCCGCTCAAACGTGCGCTGGGTGAGCGTCCGCTGGGCGGCGAGCAGGTCGCCGATCACCCCGAGCGCGCCGAGCAGCATCGCGGCGTTGAACAGCACCGCTCCGGCGATCAGCGACTGGATATGGCCGTCGCCGGCGGTGCGCGGGTTCTCGGCGAAGAACACCAGGAAGCGGGCGAACACCGCCAGCGCGAGCACGCCCATCACCACCGCGCCGCCCCAGAACACGCGCAGCGGCTCGTACTGGGAGTAGATCCGGAAGATCGACAGGCCGTTGCGGCGGATGTAGGTGGGGGTCGAGGGAAACAGCCGCGACTCGCGCGTGGGCGGATTGGTGGCGATCGGGATGTGGTCGACGGCGACCAGCTGCTTGCCCGCCTGGATGATCGTCTCCAGCGTGTAGGTGAACTTGGAGACCACCTGGACCTGCAGCGCGGCCTCGCGGTTGTAGGCGCGAAAGCCCGAGGTCGTATCGGGGACCTCGGTGGAGGAGGCGTGGCGCACCACCCAGGAGCCGAGGCCCTGCAGGCGGCGCTTGGCGAAGGAGAAGTGCTCGTTGCGGTTGATCTGGCGGTCGCCGACGACCATGTCGGCGGTCCCGGCGAAGATCGGCGCCAGCAGGCGGGGGATGTCCTCGCCGCGGTACTGGCCGTCGGCGTCGGTGTTGACGATCACGTCGGCGCCGAGCTTGAGCCCGGCATCCAGTCCGGCCTGGAAGGCGGCGGCCAGCCCCTTGTGGTTGGGCAGGCGCACGATGTGATCGACGCCGTGCTCGCGGGCGACCTCGATCGTCGCGTCGCCCGAGCCGTCGTCGATGACCAGCCACTCGACGATGTCGACGCCGTCCAGGGCCCGGGGCAGGTGCGCGAGCGTGCGCGCGAGCTGCTGCTCCTCGTTGAAACAGGGAATCTGGATGATCAGCTTCATCGCGGGCGATCGCTCACGGCGGGGGCATCGCGCTGCCCGGTCTGGTCCGGCGTGAGACGGGGGCGCGCGCCGGTCACACGGTAGCGATCAGGGCGCGCGATCGAAGGCGCAGACCGCCGCCCCGATCATGCACGGCGCAACTATCCTCGGGCAGCGATGACCCTCACCACCGACAGCGACCGCCGCCACCTCGCGCGGGCGATCGAGATCGCCGAGCAGGGGCGCGGCCGGGTCTCGCCCAACCCGCTGGTCGGCGCGGTCATCGCCAACGGCGAGACGGTCATCGGCGAGGGCTTTCACGGCGTTGTGGGCGGGCCTCACGCCGAGGTGGAGGCGATCAGCGCCGCCGGCGACGCCGAGCTGTCGGGTGCCACCCTGTACGTGTCGCTGGAGCCCTGCTGTCACCAGGGGCGCACGCCGCCATGCACCGACGCGATCTTCAACGCCGGCATCGGGCGCGTCGTCGTCGCCTCCGATGACCCCTCCGAGCATGCCTGCGGCCGCGGGCTGGGGATCCTGCGCGACGAGGGCATCGAGGTCGTGCTCGCCGGCGAGGATCTCGCCGACCGTGCCCGGCTGCTCAACCAGCCGTTTCGCAAGCACGCGCGCACCGGGCGGCCGTGGGTGCTGTTCAAGTCGGCGATGACGCTCGACGGCAAGGTCGCGACCCGCAACGGCGACTCCAAGTGGATCTCCGGTGAGTCCAGCCGCCGCCGCGCGCACCAGTGGCGCGCCGAGTGCGACGCGGTCGTCGTCGGCATCGGCACCGCGCTCGCCGACGACCCGCTGCTCACCGCCCGCATCCCCGAGCCCGCGCAACCGCTCACCCAGCCCCGGCGGGTCGTGTTTGACTCCCTCGGCCGGCTCCCGCTCGACGGCCAGCTCGTGCGCGACGCGCGCACCATCCCGCTCACCGTCGTCGTCTCCCGCGCGGCGCCGCGCGCGGCCACCGACGCGTTGGAGGCCCACGGCGCCGACGTGATCGTCGCCCAGGGCGAGAACGAGCCCGCCCGCGTCGTCTCCGCGCTGGAGCAGCTCGGCGCCGCGGAGATCGGCTCGGTCATGCTCGAGGGGGGTCCGCGGCTGGCCGGCGCGTTCCTGGACGCCGGCGAGATCGACGAGATCCGCCTGTTCCTGGCCCCGGTCGTGCTCGGCGGCCGCACGGCGCGTGATCCGCTGGAGGGCGAGGGGGTCGAGCAGATCGCCGATGCGGTGCGCGCCCATTCGCTGCAGTGCGAGCACATCGACGACGACCTGCTGATCCGAGCCCGGATCCGGGAGTGGTAGGCGCGTGTTCACCGGGCTGATCGCCGATCTCGGCGAGGTCGTCGCGCTGCAGCGCTCCGCCGACGGGGTGCGGCTCACCGTCGCCAGCGGGCTGGCCGCCGAGCTGGCCGAGGGCGATTCGGTCGCCGTCAACGGCGTCTGCCTGACCGCCACCGACGTCGATGCCGGGGCGGGGGCGTTCGCGGCCGAGGTGATGAACGAGACGCTGCGGATGAGCTCGCTGGCCGAGGCCCGGCGCGGGGGAGTGGTCAACCTGGAGCTGCCGGTCCGGCCCACCGACCGGCTCGGCGGCCACGTCGTCCAGGGCCACGTCGACGCCACCGGGACCGTCGCGGCGATCACGCCCGACGGCTTCGCCAGGCGCGTCGAGATCGCCGCGCCCGAGGCGGTGCTGCGCTACATCGTGCACAAGGGGTCGATCACCGTCGACGGGATCTCGCTCACCGTGGCGAGCCTGGATGACCGATCCTTTACCGTTTCCCTGATCCCGGAAACGCTGGAACGCACCAACCTCGGCACGGCCGAGGTCGGAGCGGTCGTCAACCTGGAGGTCGATGTGCTGGCCAAGTACGTAGAGAGGCTGATCGCGCGATGAGCTCGACCAAGGTGCCGATGTCGACGATCGAGGAGGCGCTGGAGGAGATCGCCGCCGGCCGGATGATCGTGCTCGTCGACGACGAGGACCGTGAGAACGAGGGCGATCTGGTGATCGCCGCCCAGTTCGTGACCCCCGACGCGATCAACTTCATGACCCGGCAGGCGGGCGGGTGGATCTGCCTGGCGCTGACGCCCGAGCGCTGCGACGAGCTCGGCCTCGAGCTGATGACGCTGCACAACGAGAGCGCGCACCAGACTCCGTTCACGGTCACGATCGAGGCCGCCGAGGGCGTCACCACCGGGATCAGCGTCTATGACCAGGCGCACACGATGCAGGTCGCCGTCGACCCGACCAAGGGGCGGGGCGACATCGTCAAGCCCGGGCATGTGCGGCCGTTGAAGGCCAAGGCGGGAGGCGTGCTGGAGCGCACCGGCCACACCGAGGCCTCCGTCGACCTCGCGCGGCTGGCCGGCCTCAATCCGGCGGGCGTGATCTGCGAGATCCAGAACGAGGACGGCTCGATGGCGCGCGGCGAGGACCTCGCCGTCTACTGCTTCAAGCATGGCCTGAAGATGGTCTCGATCGCCGATCTGATCGCCTACCGCCGGCGTCACGACAAGCTCGTCGAGCGGGTCGTCGATACCAAGCTCCCGACCGCGTTCGGGGAGTACGTCGCCGTCGGCTACCGCTCACTGGTCGACGACAAGCACCACGTCGCGCTGGTCAAGGGCGAGATCGCCGGCCGCGAGGACGTGCTCGTGCGCGTGCACTCGGAGTGCCTCACCGGCGACGTCTTTCATTCGCTGCGCTGCGACTGCGGTGAGCAGCTGGAGTCGGCGCTCACGATGATCGACCGCGAGGGCGTCGGCGTGCTGCTCTACCTCAGCCAGGAGGGCCGCGGGATCGGCCTGCTCAACAAGCTCAAGGCCTACAAGCTCCAGGAGAACGGGATGGACACCGTCGACGCCAACCTGGAGCTCGGGCTGCCCGTCGACCTGCGCGACTACGGCATCGGCGCGCAGATCCTCGTCGATCTCGGCCTGACCTCGATCCGGTTGCTCACCAACAACCCCAAGAAGATCTCCGGCCTGGCCGGCTACGGGCTGTCGGTCGCCGACCAGATCCCGATCGAGCATGCGCCCAATCCCCATAACGAGGAGTACCTGCGGGCCAAGGCGGTCCGCCTGGGCCATACGCTCCATCACCAGGGATTGCACCTCGACGACGAGATGCTCGAGCGCGAGGCGGAGTCTGACCGTGAACGCCACGACGCCGCCGATGGCGGCTGAGCGGCGCGTCGCGCTGTGCGTGGCGCGCTTCTACACCGAGCTGGCCGACAAGCTCGAGCAGGGCGCGCGTGGAGCACTCCAGGACGCGGGGGTGCACGAGCCGGACGTGTTCAGCGTTCCCGGCGCGTTCGAGCTGCCGGTGATCGCCAAGTTCGCCGCCGAGTCGGGCCGCTTTGACGCGGTCGTCTGTCTCGGTGCGGTGATCCGGGGCGAGACCGATCACTACGACTACGTCTGCTCGGCGGCCGCCGACGGGATCCTGCAGGTCGGTCTGGCGACCGGCGTGCCCTGCGGGTTCGGGGTGCTCACCGTCGACACGATGGAGCAGGCCCTGGCGCGGGTCAGCGGCGGGACCAAGCGCGACACCGGCGCACACGCCGTCGAGGCGGTGCTCGCCGCCCTGGAGGCCAAGGACGCGCTCAGCGGGCGGCGCGGGCCGGCCGGGTTCGCTGCCTGAACCTGAGGTTGAGGCTCAGGCCCGTGGATGGCGGACGGCGGCGCCGGCGGGGGTCAGCCCGCGGCGGCGGTGATCAGGTGAATGATCGACTGACCCTGCGGGGCGCCCGCCGCGGGCGCGATGCTCGCCCCGCCTGAGCCGCCGCTGGTGCTCTGACCGGCGGCCGGGACCGTGGGCGGCACCGCGGTCGTCGTCGTGGTCGACGTCGTCGGCGCTGCCCCGCCCGAGGCGGAGGCCTGACCGCGCCCGGTGTCGGCCAGCGCGAGGTCCAGCAGGGTGCGCACGGTGCCGGTCTGGTTGGGGATCGCCAGGCGCTTGCGCAGCACCGGGATGGCGGCGCTGGGGTCGCCGCTGAGGACCATCGAGCGCCCGAGGTCATACAGCGCGTAGGCGTAGGTGGGACTGTGGGGCGCCGCCGCCGCCGCCGACACCGCGCGCTGCAGGGTCGGGATCGCCGACGCGTAGTTGCCGTCGAGCATCTCCTGGTGACCGGTCGTCTGCAGCTGCGCGGCCGACGCCGCGACGGTCGTCGACGAGCTGGCCGTATGAGTGTGTCGGGCGCCGGCGCGCGCGTGGCCGGCGGCGGTCGGTCGGCTGGCCGGGGTGGTGGCCGACCGTGCGGCGGGGCGGGCGGCGACCCGTGCGGCCCGGTGCGACCCCGGGCCGCGGGTGGCGGCCAGGGTGACCCCGACGAGGACGAGCACGGTGACCGCCAGGGCTCCGAGGGCGACGGCGCGGCGGCCTCCGCGCTGGGTCGCCGTCGACAGCCGCGCGGTCGGCGGTCGCAGGTCAGACGACGTCCGCGCCGCGGTTGTCGTCTCGCGCCGGCGAGCGGCGGCGGTGGAGGCCGCCGGGGCCGATGGGTCCGGGAGACGTCCCCCGCCCGTTGCGCCGCCGCCCGGTCCGCGCCGCGGCCGTGGCCGGGTCGCGTCGGGCCGCTGGGCGAGCGCATCATGCAACGCGGACACCAGGGCGCCGGCGGTCTGCGGCCGGGCCGCCGGGTCCTTGGCCAGGCCCACGTGAAGGACCTCGTCGACCGTCGGCGGGAGCGTGCGGTTGCGGTCGCTGGCCGCGGGCGGGGGCTCCTCGATGTGCTGGCGCGCCTGCGCGGAGAAGTGGACCGCCGAGAACGGCCGCTCGCCGACGAGCAGCTCGAACGCGGCCACCGCGAGCGCGTAGCGGTCTGAGGCGCTCGTCGCCTCCAGACCGAGCGCCTGCTCGGGCGACAGGTAGGCGGCGGTGCCGAACAGCTCATCGGAGGAGGTGATCGTGTCCTCGCTCGTGAGGCGGGCGATGCCGAAGTCGGTGACGTGCAGCACCCGGCCGCGGTCGAGCAGGAAGTTGGCGGGCTTGATGTCGCGGTGCACGATCCCCCGCTGATGGGCGTGATCCAGCGCCGAGGCGGCCTCGCGCAGCCAGCGCATCGCCTCGTGGCGGCGGACCGAGTCGTGGTGGATGGCGTCGGCGACCGTCCCACCGGCGAGGTGCTCCATGACGATGAACGCCCGACCGGGTGCCGCCACGACGGTGTCCCCGTCGGGCTCGAGGTCGCCGACGTCGTAGACGGTGACGACGTGGCGGTGGTCTGAGACCCGCGCCGCGGCGCGCGCCTCGCGCTTGAAGCGGCGCATCGCCAGCTGATCGTGGGCGAAGCGCTCGGCCAGGACCTTGATCGCCACGGTGCGCCCGAGCACGAGGTCCTCGGCGCACCACACCGAGGCCATGCCGCCGGTGGCGATGTGGCGACGCAGCCGATACCGAGCGGGGAGCGTGAACGGGCGCTCGCTGCGGAACTGAGCGTCGGGACTCATCGGATGGGGGACACAGCCCGGTTCACCGCCTGCACCGGGCCGGATCCTACGCGCAACGCGGGGCGCCCGGCAACGCGAGGCGGTGGCCCGGCGCGTCTCCTATACTGCGCGCGATGGCGAAGATCTGTCACGTCTGTGCAAAGGGCCCGGCCTACGGCAACAACCGCAGCCACTCGATGGTCGCGACGCGCCGGCGCTTTGAGCCCAACCTCCAGCGAGTCCGCATCGACGACTCCGGGACGCCCCGACGCGTCTACGTCTGCACCCGCTGCCTGAAGGCCAACAAGGTCACCAAAGCACGCTGAGTACCGGGTGCTCTGAGATGAGCACATCGGACCGAGCAACCGGCCGTCCGCCGGTGACAGACCCGACGAGCGGCCGTCGACCGATGACCGACCCGAGCATCGTCCGGGTCCGGGCGACGATCGAGGCCGGACTGGCCGCGCTGGAGGAGCGCCGCGAGGAGGTCAACGAGCTCAACGCGTTCCCGGTCGGCGGTGGCGACACCGGCGACAACATGGTGCTCACGCTGCGCGCGGTGCTCGCCGAGCTCGATCGCCTGGGCGGCGACACCGAGGGTCGCGTCAGCGGCGAGATCGGCCGCGGTGAGATCGTCGCCTCGGTCGCCCGGGCCGCGCTGCTGCAGGCCCGGGGCAATTCGGGCGTGATCCTGTCCCAGCTGATCCGGGGCGCCGCCGAGGAGCTGGCCAGCCGGCCCGGAGAGCTGATCGACCCGGTGCTGATCGGCGCCGCCCTGGCGCGGGCGGCCGACCAGGCCTACGGCTCGGTCCGCGAGCCCGCCGAGGGCACGATGCTCACCGTCGTCCGGGAGATGGCCCACCGCGTCGCCTCCGAGCTGGCCCATCGGCCCGAGGCGCGGCTGTCGCCGCAGACCACCGCGCTGCAACAGGACCTGGCGATCGCCGAGGTCATCCAGTCGGCGCTGCACGCCGGGCAGGAGTCGGTGGCGCGCAGTCCCGATCGCCTGCGGGTGCTGCGCGACGCGGGCGTCGTCGACGCCGGCGGGTACGGCCTGGTCGTCCTGATGACCGGGATCGTCGGCGCGCTGCGCGGCTCAGAGCCCCCGCGCGTCGAGCAGCAGTGGTCTGCGCCGGTCAGCCACGCCGGCCACACCTCGCAGACCTATCGCTACTGCGCCAGCTTCGCGGTCACCGGCGAGGGCCTTGACGCCCGGGCGTTCGTCGCCGAGCTGGAGACGATCGGTGATTCGGTGCTCGTCGTCGGCGATGCCACCACCCTCAAGGTCCACCTCCACACCGACGATCCGGGCCGCGCGACTGAGCTGTTCGGCGTCGCCGGCGCCGTCTCACACCTCGAGGTCGCCGACATGACGGCCCGCCGGGCCTGACCGGCCACGCCGTCATCATCGGCGGGGTGGTCGGGTCCATGTCCGTGACGGCGTTTGGCAGCGCGCGCCCGCTGGAGGCCTCAGAGCTGCGGGAGGCGCCGATCCGCTATCCCCGGCCCTCGCGGCTGGCCCGGCCGCTCACGGTCGACGGAGCCAAGGCACAGGCAGCGGCGACGGCGCTCGGCCTGGTCACGGTCGGTGACCTGCTGGGGCACCTGCCGCGCGATCGCCGGGACGCGCGCGCGGTCGACCAGCTGGTCGCCGGGGAGACCGCCACCGTCGTCGTGCAGGTGCGCTCGATCGCGGCCCGCCCGGTGCGCCGGCGGGGGATGCGGCCGCTCGTCGAGGCGACGGTGGCCGACGCCGGCGCCACGATGACGGCGACGTTCTTCAACCAGCCGTGGCTGGCAGCCCGCTATCCGCCTGGTACGTGGCTGGTGCTGCACGGCAAGTACGAGGCGCGCAACCGCTTCCGCGTCCAGGGCCACGCGGTCACCGGCGCAGCGGGGGACGGGCGCGACGGCGAGGAGGTGGCGCACTATCCGGCGACCGACGGCCTCTCCTCGACCCAGATCCTCGCCCTCGTGCGCGCCCACGCGGAGGCGCTGGTCGACGTCGGCGAGCCGCTGCCGGCAGCGCTGCGCACGCGCGAGCGGCTGCCCGACCGGCGCTCGGCGCTGGCGGCGATGCATTTCGGCGTCGCCGACGGCGGCCGTGTGCGTGACGGGGTGGCGGTGGATGGGGCAGCGACGAACGGGGTGGCGGTGGATGGGGGAGCGAACGGGACTGCGGTGGATCGGGCCGCCTCGGAGGGCGCGGGCCGGCGCCGGCTGGCCTTCGAAGAGCTCCTGCTCGTCCAGCTGGCGCTGCTGCGCCGCCGGCGGCTGCGCCGTGACGGCGTCGTCGCCCCGGCGCTCGATCAGCCACCGTCGCTCAGCGCGCGCTGGCGCCGCGAGATGCTGCCGTTCGCCCTGACCGGCGACCAGGAACGAGCGATCGACGAGATCGACGCCGATCTGGCCCGCGCGCGCCCGATGCAGCGCCTGCTGATGGGCGAGGTCGGCTCCGGCAAGACGGTCGTGGCGCTGCACGCCCTGCTGCGGGGGATCGAGCACGGCTATCAGGGAGCGCTGATGGCGCCCACCGAGCCGCTGGCCGAACAGCACTTCGCCACGATCCAGGCGCTGATGCCCGGCGAGGCGGTGCCGATCGGACTGCTCACCGGCTCGACGCCGGCCCGCCGGCGCGCGGACCTGCTCGGCAAGCTGGGCAGCGGCGAGCTGTCGCTGATCGTCGGGACCCACGCGTTGATCGAGGCGCCGGTGCGATTCGCCGCGCTCGCGGTGGCGGTCGTCGACGAACAGCACCGGTTCGGGGTCAACCAGCGCGCGGCGCTGGACGCCAAGGCCGCCGACGGCCTCGGCGGCGCCGTCCAGAACCGCCGCCCGCACGTGCTGCACATGACCGCGACCCCGATCCCCCGCACGCTCGCGCTCTCGCATTACGGCGACCTTGACTTCACCGTGCTCAGCGAGCTGCCCCGGGGGCGCCAGCCGATCCAGACGTTCGTCTGCTCGACCGAGGCCGAACGGGCGCGGGCCTATGAACGGATGCGCGAGGAGCTCCGCGCCGGGCGCCAGGCGTTCGTCGTCTGCCCGCTGGTGTCGGAGTCCGAGACGATGTCGGCCCGGGCGGCCACCGCCGAGTACGAGCGGCTGTCAACGGGCGAGCTGCGGGACTTCCGGGTGCTGCTCATGCACGGCCAGCTGCCCTCCGCGCAGAAGCTCGACGTGATGGCCCGCTTTGCCGCCGGGGAGGCCGACGTGCTGGTCGCGACGACGGTGATCGAGGTCGGGATCGACGTGCCCAACGCGACGGTGATGCTGATCGAGGACGCCGAGCGCTACGGGATCTCCCAGCTGCACCAGCTGCGCGGGCGGATCGGCCGGGGGGAGCACGCCTCGGTGTGCCTGCTGCTCGGGCCCAAGGGCTCCCCGCGGCTGCGGGCGCTGGCCAGCCACGGCGACGGCTTCGCGCTGGCCGAGATCGACCTCGAGCTCCGCGGCGAGGGGGAGCTGATCGGGGTGCGCCAGAGCGGGGTCGCGGAGTTCCGGGTCGCCGAGCTGCCCCGCGACCGGGAGCTGCAGGAGCGCGCCCGGATGCGAGCGGAGGCGATCGACGCCGAGGATCCGCAGCTGAACGCCCCCGAGCACGCGCTGCTCGCCGACGCCCTGGACGGCGTCTACGGCGCGGAGGCGGCGGCGCCGATCCGGGCCTGACCCCGCTGGCGGCGGAGTTTCTGCCCACTCGGACGCTCCGGCGGGCGAGTGGGACGAAATTCCGGCGCGGACGTAGGCTCGGGGCGTGGCTGCCGAGATCGCGTTTCCCGATCCGCCGCTGTCTGACGAGGTGGTCGCGCTGCGGCCCTGGCGCGAGGATGACGTGCCGGAGCGGATCATGGGGTTCGCCGCTCCGAGCGTGCTGCGCTTCTCGTGGCCGAAGACGACGCCGTACACCGAGGCCGACGCCCGGACGTTCTTCGAGGCCGCGGAGGCGGGCCGGCAGCGCGGTGAGGAGCTCCACCTCGCCTTCACCATGCCCGAGGATCGCGACGCGGTGATCGGCGGCGGCTCGCTGCATGAGCTCGACGCCTCGGGGGGTCGGGCAGCCGTCGGCTACTGGGTGATGCCCGCGGCGCGGGGCAGGGGCGTCGCCACGCACGCGACGCTGCTGATCGCCGGCTGGGCGTTTCACACGCTCGGGCTCGGCCGTCTCGAGCTCACGTGCGCGCCGGATAACCCCGCCTCGATGCGGGTGGCGGAGCGCTGCGGGTTCACCCGCGAGGCCCTGCTGCGGTCGCACATGGCGTTCCAGGGCGGCCGTCGCGACACGGTCGTGTTCTCGTTGCTGCCGGGCGAGCTGCTGGGCTGAGCGGATGCGCGTGATCGCGGGGACCTACGGAGGGCGGACGCTCGACGCGCCGCGAGGCCGTGCCACCCGGCCGACCTCGGATCGGGTGCGCGAGGCGGTGTTCTCGATCCTCGGCGAGGTGGACGGCGCCGAGGTGCTCGACCTCTACGCGGGCTCCGGGGCACTCGGAATCGAGGCGCTCTCGCGGGGCGCCGCGCGCGTGACCTTCGTCGATTCGGCGCCGGCGTCGCGACGGGTCATCGAGCACAACCTGCAGCGCCTCCAGATCACCGCCGAGGTCGTGCGCGATGACGCGCTGCGCTTCTGTCAGCGGGCACGGCGCGGCTCACGTCAATACGATCTGGTGTTCCTCGACCCTCCATACCGCCACGACAGCGCCCTGGGGCGGGAGCTCTCGACGGCTGTGGGCCTGCTGCTGGCGGTGGGCGCTCGGGTCGTCGCCGAGAGCGACCGTCGCTGGCCGCTGGACCTCGCCCTGCCCCTCCTCGATGAACGTCGCTACGGCGACACCCTGATCCAGATCCATGGCCGACACTGACCGCATCGCCCTCTGTCCGGGCACGTTTGATCCCATCACCTACGGGCACCTCGACGTCATCAGCCGCGCCTCGGCGATGTTCGACGAAGTCGTCGTGTCCGTCGTCAACGTCCCGTGGCGCAAGGCCAAGACGCTGTTCAGCGCGGAGGAGCGGGTGGCGTTCATCACCAACGCCACCGCCGAGCTGCCCAACATCACGGTGGCCACGTTCAGCAGCCTGCTCGTCGAGTTCGCGCGTGAGCGGGGCGCGATCGCCGTCGTCAAGGGACTGCGCGCGATCTCCGATTTCGAGTACGAGCTGGAGATGAACCAGCTCAACCGCCGCCAGGCCCCGGAGATCGAGTCTGTGTACCTGATGGCCTCGCCCAAGTACAGTTTCATCAGCTCAAGTGGCGTCAAGGAGCTGGCGACCTTTGGGGGGGAGATCAGCGATCTTGTTCCCGACGAGGTGGCTGGACACTTGAAGGAACGCCTCGGCCGCTGACGAAACAGAGGTGCGTTAGATGGATGTCCTGGTACTGATCGACAAGCTGGACGACCTCGTCCACAACGCCAAGCCGGTCCCGCTGACCGACCAGGTCCGCGTGGACAAGGAGGAGATCTACGACATCCTCGA
>CAZZYU010000100.1:0-12349 GCA_964658375.1 uncultured Acetobacteraceae bacterium
CGTCGCCGGTCAGCTCAGCGTCGCCGCCGACGGCCTCGACGGGCTCCGTGTCCTGCGCGACGTCGACGGCCTCGGCCGGCTCGGCCGGCGTGACCGGCTCGTGCTCTGCCGGGTCAGACCGCGTGCGCCGCGGGCGCCGGCGACCGGCGTCCAACGCCTGCGCGAGATCGCCGACCTTGCGCCGGCGGCGGCGCAGCTCCCGGCGGTCCTGACGACGGCGGTCGACGAGCACGACCGCGAGCAGCCCGAGGATCAGGATCGCGATCGCGCCGATCGCGGAGACCACCTCGGCCGAGCGCGAGTTGATCGCTCCCGCCTGGGCGTCACCGAGCTGGCGCAGCACGAGTTGGTGGGCCTTCTTCACGGTGCTCGTCGCGGCGATCGTCGCCAGCCAGGCGTTGGTCCCGGGCAGGACCGAGTCGGCGACGTGGCCGGCCGCGTTCGGGTTGGGACCGGTGACGGTGACGGTGATGATCGGGACGTCCTGCTGGGCGACGAACGACACGTGGTAGGCGCTCTTGATCGAGACGACCTGGTTGGCACGAGCCTCCGAGGGCGTCGGAATGTCCAGGACCTCCCCGGCGCCGTTGAACGGGCCCTGCGCCGACACCGAGCCGACGGGAACATCCGCCGCCTTGGCGATCTGCTGGAGCACCGCCTGCGAGGTCATCGCCTGTGCGAGCACCGACGCCTGCGCGGTGAGGCCGGCCGAGTTGACGTTCACGTTGACCAGCGACGAGGACGGCGAGTCGACGAGGATCTGGGTCGTGGCCTGTCCGGTCGGCGTCGAGCTCAGCTTCTGGTGGATGACGAACGCCATCCCGATCGCAATCGCGACCACGGCCAGCGTGGCCGGCCAGGCGCGCAACAGGGCGCGTCGAATCTCAGATGTCTTCATGGCGGGGTGCTCCTCTGGGCGCTGTCGGGTTCGCTGCCTTAGCAACGCGCCGCTGCCCGGATGACTTCTGAGGAGTCGGAAATTTAGATGATCTTCATGGCGCGACGGTGCTCAGACGCCGGCGCACCGCGCGCACGCGGCGCACCGGGGCGAGCATCTGCAGCAGCGAGCGCAGGATCGCCCATGCCGAGGGCGAGAGCCGGTTCACGGCCGCGCCGTAGACGAGCAGTCCGAGCAGGCCGCACACGCCGACGTTGAGCAGCGCGGGCAGCTGCTGTCCCAGCAGCGAGGCGATCGGCGCGATCACGACGATCATGATCGCGGTACAGACGACGGCGGGCGCGGGGTCCCGGAACGCGTCGCGCAGCGGGATCCCGACCGTCCGCCACAGCACCCAGTACTGCGAGATGAGCAGGAAGCTGAGCTCGAGGCCGACCATCGCGACCGCGACCATGTCGACCCCGAACGGAGCGACGAAATAGGCGACGAGCCCGACGAGCACGAGCGAGACGGTGTTGAACACCGCGAGGACCCCGGGATGGCCGCTGGCGATCGTCACGCCCTCCACGCCGGCGAGCACCGCCCACGCCATCCCGCCGATGGCGAGCACCTGGGTGGGCACGACCGCCTCACTCCACCGGGCGCCGTAGATGGCGGGAATCGCCCACGGCGCGGTGGCGACGAGGATCCCGAGGAACGGGAAGACCACGATCGTGTTGAGCCGGACCAGGTGACCGCGCACCGCGCGCAGATCCTCGGAGTCGCCGGCGCGCGGCAGCACCGTCGTCGAGACGCGGCTCGTCACCCCTGAGATCTTGGACTGGTAGTCGACGCCGGTGCTGAACCCCCGCCAGTAGATGCCGACGAGATGGGGCGACAGTCGCGTGGCGAGCACGATGTAGTCGATGTTGCGGCGAATCGTCATCGCCACCCCGGCGAGCGAGGTCTTCGCGCCGAAGCCGATGATGTCGCGCGTCTCGCGGCGATGAAAGCGCGGCGGCACCGGGTGGGCGCCGATCCACAGCAGCAGCGTGGTCGCGACCGCCCCGGCGAGCGCGCCGATGACGATCGAGCGGGCCTCCATACCGCGCAGCGCGAGCACGATCGAGACGACCCCGGTGACGAGGGCGCCGCCGACGTCTGACCCGTTCATCAGCCGCCAGGACAGCGATCGGCACAGCATCGCGCGCGGGACGGCGCCGGCGCCGACGATCAGGAAGGCGGGCGCGGCGAGCTCGAACAGTCCGGCCATGCCCGTGCCGAAGATCGACTCGGCGATGGTGAGGGCGAACACGATCACCAGACCGCCGAGCACCACGCCGGTCGCCAGGCTCACGAACGTCGCCGTCTCGACGTGCCGACGAGTGATCTCGGCGCGTTGGACCAGCGGCGTGCCGAACCCCTCGTAGGTGAGGATCGAGGCGATCACGGGGACGATCAGCGCGATCACGGCGCGGCCGTAATCGGCCGGGGCCACGAGCCGAGCCATGACGATCGTCGTCCCGATCGCGGTCAGCTCGAGGCTCATGACGGCGACCGAGACCCACTTCAGACCGCCGCGAACCTGGGCGTCCAGCGCCTCCCGGTCCAGACTGGAGCGGCTGGAGAACTCGTTGTCCATCAACCGGTGAAGGCCGGGAAGGCCATCGCCCCGCTGCGATCGCCGTCGCGCAGCAGCCGCGCGGCGGTCGGGGCGAGGCGGTCGCGCAGCTCGGTGAGGGACCGGCGGCTATGAGCACGTCCGGCCCCGAGCGGTCGGCGCCGGCCCGTCGAGGGCTCGGGGATCGGACCGCTGATGATCGTGCGCGACGCGGGCGCCAGCTCGGCGAGCACGCCCACGCCGCGGATCCGCTCGACGGCCGCCTCCCGGCCGTCGGCCCACACGCGCTCGTCGTCGTGACGGTCGGCACCGAGCTTGAGCGCGGCGACGCACCCGTCGCGACCGCCGAGCTGCACGCGACCGGAGAACAGACGCGCGACCCGCCCCTCCCCCGTCTGGCGAAGCTGGTAATTGGCCCGCGCGATCGCGCCGAGGTCGGTCCACTCGGCATCGACGCGCCGGTTGAGGAACTCGGCGATCTCGACCAGCGGCGCGACCCCCTCACGCAGGTCGTCGTGATGCAGGTAGACGACGAGGGGCTTGCCCAGCCATGCGGCGAACAGCAGGTCCTCACGCGGTTGGGTGAGGAACGCGCGCGTGAGCACCGGGAAGCCGCCATGGCCCATCTCGGCGGGCAGCATGCCGAGCGCCGGATCGGCGAGCATCCCCAGCTCGGCGAGGAACGGGTAGGGGTTGGGCCCGGTGACCGCCGCCGCGAGACCGACATCGCGCATCGCCTGCAGCCATTCCGATGAGCACCGGGAGAACGGAAACGTCATCACCGGCGGACAGGCGACCCCGTGGCGGCGCCGGTGAGACTCCATCTGCGCCAGCCCGAACCCGAGGTCACGCTGCGCCCGCCTGGGCGCCACGCTCTGGGCGAACTCGTGATGGGTGTGGTAGATGCCGTGCATCACGAGCGACAGCTCCGGGCTGTCGCGGAACAGCGCCGCGGCCCGGTGGCTCGTCTTGCCCGCGTCGATCGCCGCCATCGCGATCGAGGTGTGGAAGCCGTGGCGGCGCCCGGCGTCGCGCAGCGCCGCGTAGTCGACCCAGCCGTAGCGGCGCGTGCGCAGGTTGGGGTCGTCGATCATGAACGCCGCCTGGCAGCGCGGGCGCCGCCAGCCACGGTCGCCGAGCGCGTGGCGCAGGAAGCCCAGCAGCGGCAGCAGCTCCAGGAAGTCGCCGGGGTGAAAGCGCCGGCGCAGGATGTGTCCCTCCGGCAGGTGCTGAAGCGGCGCCACGGCGCACACCCACAGCTCGCCCCCGTCCCGACGCGCGACGCGGCCGAGCGCGGCACCATCGTGACTGGTGATGATCGGCTCCACCGCGCGGGGGTCGGGATCAAGCAGCGCCGGCAGGTCCCGAGCCTCGGACTCCTCGAGCGTGAGGCCGTCAAACGGGGCCAGGGCCGCCACCCCGGGGGCGACCGTGAAGCGCCGGCCTCCCCCGCCCTCCACGAGCTCCAGCGGCTGTCCGGTGAGCACGGCCCCGGCCTGGGCGAGATCGCCGACCGCGGCGGCGTCGGCTGGAAACAGCAGCGCCGGGGCGGTGGCGGTGAGCTCTCGCAGGCGCTCGCGCTGCGCCGGCTCCAGCGCGAGCACGGCGCCGGCCTCCAGCAGCCAGGGCGCGGCGGCCGGTGCGTCGGTCCGCAGCGTGGCGCCCAGCCGGTCGGCGAGCTCCAGGCGGCCGCCGAGCAGGGCGGCGGCGTCCTGCAGCGCGGTCAGGCGCGCCACCGGCAGCCGAGCCAGCAGGTGGATCGGCTCTCCGGCCAGCAGCTGTGCCCCGGCCGGCGTCTGCGCGGCGATCGGCGCCAGGGGATCGCTCGTCGACAGGCTCATCACTGAAATCAACGAACCCGCGCGCGGCGAACTTGCGGGGTCAGGCGGGGCGTGCGCGGGCCGCGTAGTGCAGCTCGATGCACTCCGACGCGGTGTCGCCGGGACCGAGCTCGTTGCCGTCATGATCGAACACGGCGAGCGGATCGAATCCCTCGCTGTCCAGCTGGCGGCATTGGGCGTCGGGGCTCACGAAGTAATGCACGAGCGAGAAGTCGTGAGCGGCGTTGTTGACGATCGCGTAGTCGGCCTCGGAATGCTCAAGAGCGGCGAAGCGACGGTGGCGCATCACGCGAACCGGCATCCGGACGAGGTCATTGGCCAGCGCGCGGGGGCCGCTGAGCCGCACGCGCGTCGGCCGCGGGATGTGCGGGACGTGGGCGCGGTTGTGGGAGGACATCACCAGCAGGCCGCCGGGCGCCAGCGCACGGTGGATCTCACGCAGCGTGCGGCGCCGCTCGCCGTCCCCGAACACGTCGATGATGTTGCAGCCGGCGAACACGGCGTCGACCGAGCCGGTCCCGAAGTGCGAGAGGTCGCGGATGTCGCCCTCCAGAAACTGCGCGCGCGGGTAGCGCTCGCGCCCGGCGGCGATCATCGCCGCCGACAGATCGATGCCGTAGGCCTCCCGGGCGTTCTCGGCCAGGTAGCCGGTGACCCGGCCGGCGCCGCAGCCGAGCTCGACCACGCGGCCGGCGAAGTCCCCGGCGAAGCGCGTGAGGAGCACGATCTCGACGGGGCGCAGCTGGCGGTGGGAGTAGTAGCCGACGTAGCGGCTGCGCGACCACTCCGAGCTGTTGACGCGGCCGAGGTCATCCCCGGCGTTCTCGGCGGGACGGGCAATCGTGGTCATCGGCGTGCTCCTGTCTGGGCAGTGGTGAGGGTGAGAATCTCCTCCAGGCGCCGCCCCCAGCTGTGGGCGGTGATGAAGGCATGGCGCTCGGGCTCCGCAGCGGGGCCCAGCGTGAGCGCCCGGCTGACGCCGGCGGCGAAGTCATCCCCGGGCGCCACGAGCGTGACCCGGTCTCCGATGCCGCGCATCGGCCCGATCGCGGTGGCGACCACCGGCCGCCCGGCGGCCAGGTACTCATAGATCTTCAGCGGACTCATCGCCGCCGTCAGCGGGGTGACCCGATGCGGCACGACGCACACGTCGGCTCCGGCCACGACGCCCGGAACCTCGCTGCGCTGGACGTGCGGGTGAAAATGGACGTTGCCCAGATCGCGCAGCGGAGCGACGTACGAGGGGTCGGTGACCCCGCCGACGAACACGACGCTGGCCCGCGGGTGAGCGCGTGCGATGTCGGTCACCGCGTCGAGGTCGAGGCGGTCGTTGACGATCCCCAGATACAGCACCTTCGGTCCGGGCAGATCGGTCAGCCACGCGGGCGGCGCGGGGAGATCCCGCCACTCCGCGGGTTCGACACCGTTGGGCACGACCGCCGACGGGCCGCGCGGGGCGATCCGCTCCACGATCGCATCCGACACGGCGCCGACCGCGATACCCGCGGCGGCGATGCGTCGGTAGGCCTCCTGGATCGCCTCCGACCACGGCGCCATCGTGTCGCAGACGGCGAGGTCGTCCTCCGCGAAGAACGTCACGCCATCGGCCCAGGAGAAGTCGGCAAAGCCGGCCGCCAACGGATTCAGGCAGAGAACCTTCGGGCGCCGCAACCCCGCCCGCGCGGCGGCCTTCGCGATCCGCGCGCCGTAGGCGCTGTAGGCGCGCTCGAGGTCCGTCACCGAGGTGGGATCGTGGCCGCGCAGCCGGAAGGGCTGCACGAGGGTTCGGCTCTGATCGGCACAGAACGGCTCGCCGTGATCACCCAGGGCCCAGCGGACCGCGCGCCGCGGCGCGCTGCGATACGGATTCACGACGAGCACGCGGTCGATCGCCCGGTCGGCGAGGACCGCCTCGGCGAAGCGGTCGCCGGTGTGGTACCGGCGGCGGCGGACGCCATCCCAGCTGGCGGTCGAGAACACGAGCACGAGCTCGCGGGGTCGGCGGGCGACGGTGCGCCGCGTGCGCGGCGGACTGGTCGCAGACGCGGGCGTGCTCGATCCCATGTCAGATCAACGTGACGTGCCGGCGCCCGCTTGCGCGGCGGGCGATGAAGATCATGCGGACGAGGACACCGGGCGCGTCTCGTCGCGCGACGCCGACGCTCAGACGGGCGCCAATCGCGCCTTGGCGCGCGAGGGCGACGGCGCGGGCGTGGGCGTGGGCGAGCGGTCAGAGACCTCGGCCAGAAACGCCGTCGCCGCCTCGGCCGCGAGCTCGCGGCTCACCTGGTCACGCAGGCTGTGATCCAGCTCGGGGATCAGCGCGACCCGGCTTGAGCCGGTGGCCCGCAGCCGCGCGAGCGCCGAGGGCGTGCGATGCAGCGGCACCTCGGCCTCGTTGGCGCCGAGCATGAGCAGCGTGCTCACGCCGGCCTGCGCGACCGGCCGCAGCCAGACGTCCGGCGACGGCGCCCGGCCGAGCGCATAGATGACCGTCCAGGCGACGCGTGGCATCCGTGCGCGCAGGCTCCGGCGCCAGCGCTGGCGGCGCCCGGTCGGCGGCGGGGCAGCTCCGAGGACCCGCGGGATCGCCGGGGGAGCCGAGCTGGGCACCGCCCCCGGACGATCGGGCATCGTGAAGGTGAGGATCGGATTGATGGCGATGATCCCGCGGGGGCGCAGCCGCGGTGCGGCCGCGAGCGTCTGGATCGCGCCTGAGCAGACGCCCATCAGCACGACGTCACGCGGATCTTCGGGGCACACCGCGGCGGCCGCGGCGGCGATCTCCTCGACGTGCTCGTTGGCGTAGATCGTGCGCTCGGGCAGATCGGTGCGAGCGGGGCTCTCACCAACGCCGCTGAGGTCCAGGCGCACCGACCGCACGCCGGTCGCCGCCCAGCGCCGAGCGAGCTCCACCCACTGACGGACCGGGCCGATCGAGGACTCGGCGGCGAGGCTCACGAACAGGACGGTCGGGCCCTCGGCCCCCGACGCCGGCGCGCACGCGATCGCGGCGAGCCGATGCTCACCGAGTCTCATCACCGTCTCGACGATCGCGCTGCCGTCCGGCGCATGGCCGACGACCGCCTCCGGGTGCTCGTCCGACGGCGGGCGCAGCGAGGCCGGCGCGGCGTCGCACGCGCCGTCCAGCCAGTCGACGATCTGCGCGAGCAGATTGCGGGGCGGATCAAAGCGGCGCTCGCCGGGATCGAACACGGGCTCGGGGGCGACGTACTCGTGCCACTCGGCGACCGTCTCGGGGAGGCACGCCGCCAGTCGCCGGTTGCCGATCCGAGCCGGGTCGGCGAGCACCATGACGCGCCGGCCGGCGAGGGCCGCGGGCTCGGGCAGCGCCAGTCCGCGCAGCTCGGCGGCCAGTGGCTCGCCGATCCGGTGGCCGAGGATCTCCGCATCCGACGCAGCCGAGCCGTCCCCGCTCAGGCCCGCGAGGTCTGACGACACGGGGGTCGGTGGGCAGGCGGCGACATGCAGCGCGACCTGCTCGCGCAGGAACGCCTTGCCGCTCTGGCAGGGGTCCCAGAGCACGACCGCGTCCAGGGTGTCGTGCCCGGCCGCGACGTCGGCCAGCAGCGTCGCGCCGAGCCGCAGCCCGACAGCGCCCAGCCACGGGACACCGAGGTCTCTCAGCACGCCAAGCGCCTCGCCGACGCTGCGCCGCCAGGCGTCGACGCGCCCGGGGTCGTTCATCTCCCCCGCCGACTGGCCGGTGCCGTCGTAATCGAAACGCAGGACCGCGAAGCCGGCTGATCGCAGCTCGCGCGCCAGACAGCGCAGCGTGTAGTGGGAGTGCCCCAGCTCGATCCCAACCGGCGGGCAGATGACGATGCCGCCCCGGGCCTGCCCGCGGGCCGGACGATCCAGCCAGCCGAGCAAGGGCCGCTCCGACGGGCCGAACCACACCGGTTCGGCCTCCAGGTTCCCGCGGTGCTCGATCATCTCAACTGCGCGGCCGCCCCGAGCGCCCGCATGACCGCCGAGGGCCGGGCATTCGTCCCGGGCTCATAGAGGATGAGATGCGAGCGCCCGTAGTGCAGCGAGTAGCGCTGCAGGCCACGAGCGGCCGCGTGAGCCAGAATCTCGGGGATCGGGAGGTGGTGGTGCAGATCGGTGTCGTCGGGCACCGGCTCGAGCAGGTTGACGAGCACGCGGTCGGCGCAGGCCTCCATCGCGGCGAGCATCGCGAAGGGATCGGCGACGTGCTCGATCACGTCGAAGGCAAACGCGAGCGAGAACCCCGCCGGCGGCGGACCCGCGTCGAGGTCGTAGACGGGAGCGCGGTAGCCGCGGTGATCCAGCCGCCAGCGCAGGTACTCGGCGCTGGGGTTGTCAAAGTCGGCGAACGCGACGCGGTAGCCGGCGTCCATCAGACACAGTCCGTCGCTGCCGATTCCGCAGCCGTAGTCCAGCAGCGCCACCGGCGGCGCGACCGCGCTCTCCAGCTCGGCCAGGTAGGGGTCCTTGGTGCGCCCCATCGCAAACGCGGTGAGGTTGTACAGGTAGCCACGAGAGCGGCGGTACATGAGATCCTCGTCCCCGATCGCGGCCAGCTCAGCGTCGACGAGATCGGGGTCACTCAGGCAGCGCTCGTCAAACGCGTCGCCGAGGTAGGCACGCAGCTCGGCCAGCTCGCGCGCCGGATCGTGACGGGCCTTGATCCCGAGCACCGGCAGCAGCGCCTGGTGCGGCGCGTGAGCGATGATCTCGCGCCGCGCGAGCGCGGAGAGCCGGTGGCGTGCCGGGGCTCGCCGCGGAGGGGGAGCGATCATCTCGGTGCTCTGGAGCATGGTCCGCGTCTCGCTGTCGGGGTTCATGCGCCGCGGGCGATCGCGCGCGTCCGGGTCCGGGTCCGGGTCGCTGCCCGGCGTGCCCCGCCGACCGCCGTCGAGAGCAGCTCGCTCCGGACGAACTCGCGGTAGCCGGGGTCCTGCACGCGGGGGGTCCCGCGCAGGGCCGCGCGCACGTAGCCCCACACGTAGGCCAGGCCGGCGCTCCCGCGCGGCGGCGCCAGCGCGAGCTTGCCGGCCTTCATCAGCATCCACCACACGCTGTGGTGCAGGATCCAGGCGCACTCGCCGTGGCGGGCCCGCCCGCGCAGCACGCCCTGGGCCGACGCGAAGGGTCGGTGGTGGATGGCCACGAGCTCGGGCAGCGAACGCGTTCGGTAGCCGAGCATCCGCGCCCGGGTCTCGTCGATCGTGTCCCAGCCCAGCCGCTCCTGGAGCCCGCCGACCTCGGCAAAGCAGGCCGCGGTGAAGAACTTGACCGCGCCGTGGACGTGGCGCTCGGGGATCGGGATCATCCGCCACGCGTCGTCGTGGCGCTCGACCAGCCGCCCGCCGGCGACGCCCAGCTCGGGATCGGCGGCGAACGCCGCGAGCAGATCGGCGAAGAACGTCGGCGGCAGCTCGATGTCACCGTCGAGCTTGCCGATGACGTCGGCGGTGATCGTCGCCGCGGCAAGCCCCTGGTGAAACGCCTTGACCTCAAGCGCCTCACCGAGCCGATCCGGGTGGGCGGCGTCGACCTGCGGGCGCGGCGGGCGGGAGATGACGGTCAGGAACGGGATCTCGCGCTCGAGCTCGCGCAGGATCTCCAGCGTCTCATCGCCCGAGGCGTCGTCGACGACGATCCACTCATCCGGCGGGCGGGTCTGAGCGGCGACCGCGTGGGCGACGCGGCGGATGTGCGCCGCCTCGTCGTGAACCGGGGTGATGGCGAGCAATCGTGTCATCGCGATTGCGCAAAGGGTGGAGGATCGATCCCGCAGAGCGCGCGCAGCGCGCGATCGGCGGCTTCCCGGCGCCGGCCGCCCGCCGAGCCTCCCCCGCGGGCGGAGTTGGCGCGCAGCGCGTAGCCGGCGGCCGTCACCGTCAGATACAGCGCGCGCCGAACGACGCCGAAGTGCTTGGCGGCATACTGGCGACGCGCGAACGCCTCCTGCGCGGCCAGGCGGCCGTCGACACCGGCGCGTCGGGTGTGGTGCAGGATCTCCAGCGCCGGCGAGTGCCGGATCGACCAGCCCGCGGCGATCAGCCGCCGGCAGAGGTCGACCTCCTCGTTGAACAGGAAGAAGCGCTCGTCGAACGGCGGCTCGGTGCCCAGCGAGTCAAGCGCCGCCCGGCGGACGAGCATGAACGAGCCGGAGGTCCAGTCGCACGGCGTCTCGGCGTCGTAGGCGGCAGGGCGCAGCTCCCGCTGGCCGGGCGAGTGGGCGCCGAGCAACCGCTCGGTGCCCAGGGCGTCGGCAAGGGCGCGCCCGACGCTCGGAAACCGCCGGATCGTGGGGGTCAGCTCCCCCTCGGGGTCGATCTGACGGCAGCCGAGCAGCCCGATCCGCGGCTCGGCGTGCATCCGTGCGATCAGCGCGGCGAGCGAGCCGCCGATGATCTCGGTGTCCGGGTTGAGGAACAGGACCAGCGGCGCGTCGGTGGTGGCGTAGGCGAGGTTGTTGCCGTGGCCGAAGCCGCGGTTTTCGCAGCCCAGCACCCGCACCTGTGGGAAACGGTCCGTGATCAGCGGGACGATCGGAGTGCGCGGATCGTTGTCGGCGATGACCACGTCGAGCGCGAGCCCGTCGGATCGCGCGGCCGCGTACACGCTGTCCAGGCACGCCGGGATGAGGTGGGCCGAGCCATAGGAGACGATGATCACCGCGAGGTCCGCGGCCGGGGTGGGGGTAGTGCTCACATCCCACCAACGGCGGGGACCGGCACGATCTTTTGAGGCGCCCGCCCGCGCCTGCTCCGGGGCCGGGCCGGGGGCCGGGACGGCAGAGTGGGCACAACCGCCATGTGCATCCTGCTCGGCGAGACGCACGTGCGCCTTCTGCCCTCTCCGCGGGACGAATCACCCCCCCGTCTGCTCAAGCGGTGATGCGACCCGCAGTTGTGCCCGCCAGGACGCACCGGATCAGCATGCGCGCGTGGATCGGGGTCGGCAGCTCGGTCAGCGGCGCGTGTGCAAGAACCCGGTCCTCCGCGACGTTGTCTGCAGTGACACCATGCTGCTCTCACCGCCGGCGACCGCAACCCGGATCAATCTCACCTTCCACGGTGTGGGGCGCTCGCCGCGGCCGCTGAGCGCCGCCGAAGAGGTCGTGTGGGTGAGCGCCGAGCAGTTCACGGCGGTCCTGGACACCGTGCGCTGCCGGCCCGATGTGCGGATCACCTTCGACGACTCCAACCGCTCTGACCTGGAGATCGCGCTGCCGGCGCTGCGCGAGCGGGGTCTGACGGCGACCTTCTTCATCCTCGCGGGCCGGCTCGGGGATCCCGCTCACCTCTCGGCCGATGACGTCCGAACGCTCGTGGACGAGGGGATGTCGATCGGCAGCCACGGCATGGACCATCGCGATTGGCGCCTCACCCCCGACGACGAGCTGTCGCGCGAGCTCGGCAGCGCCCGGCGGCGCCTGGAGGCGATCTGCGGCCGCGCGGTGACCACGGCGGCGATCCCGTTCGGCCACTATGACCGGCGCGTGCTCATGGCGCTGCGTCGCCACGGCTATGGGCGGGTGTACACGAGCGACGGCGGGCCGGCCCGGGCCGACGCATGGCTTCAGCCGCGCAGCTCGGTGCGCCACCACGACGGCGCGCCCCAGCTCGCGCAGATCCTCGCGTCCGGGCACTCTGGTCAGGCGCTCGCCACACGTCGGGCCAAGACGGCGCTGAAGCGGTGGCGGTGAGCGCGGTGGCGACGACGAGCGCTCCGGCGCTGACCCCCACCGGTGCTCCGTCGCCGGAGCCCACCCGCGTCCCGGCCGCGCTGACCGTGCTGATCGGCTTCGCCGACGCGCTGGCGGCGCCCGAGACGGCCTGGAGCCTGCGCGACAGCGGTGCCCACATCATCGCCTTCGCCCGCCGGGGGACGCGACCGGCGCTGCGCCACGTGCGCGGCGTGACGCTGATCGAGATCACCGCGCCGGAGATCGACGCCGACGCCGCGGTCGCCGAGCTCGGCGCCGCGCTGTCCGGCGGCGGCCCGGCCCGC
>CAZZYU010000101.1:0-11770 GCA_964658375.1 uncultured Acetobacteraceae bacterium
TGGGAGAAGAAGCGGTGCCAGTAGTAGGCGCCGGTGACCGAGTCATAGGTCCAGTTCGACGTCTCGGTGTCGGTGAAGATGATGCGGGCGTCGCGGTAGCGGTCGTCGGTGTCAGACCACACGTACCAGTCGCGCTTGGGGTTATCGCGACTGGACCGTGACTCCTGAAACCACGGGTGGTCAGCGGAGGTGTGGTTCATCACCAGGTCGGCGATCACGCGGATGCGCCGGGCGTGGGCGGCGTCGATCAGCTCCTGGACGTCGTCGACGGTTCCGTAGTCGGGATGCACGCGGGTGAAGTCCGAGATGTCATAGCCGCCGTCGCGCAGCGGCGACTCATAGAACGGCAGCAGCCAGATGCAGTCGATTCCCAGCCACTGCAGGTAGTCGAGCTTCTCGGTCAGCCCGCGGACGTCGCCCGAGCCGTCCCCGTTGGCGTCATAGAAGCCGCGGATGTGGATCTCATAGAAGACGGCGCGCTTGAACCACAGCGGCTCGGCCTCAAACCAGGAGCTGTTCTGGGTGCCGAGCGGCTCGCCCCCGGCCTGGCCATGGGTCGCCGACCCCGCGTTGCCGCGTGGCTCACGGGCGAGCAGGTGGGTGAGGGTCTGGGGGCCGACGGACATTGGGGCTCTCAGTCAGCGCTGCACGGCCAGCACGTGGGCCTGGCGCCAGCCGGGAGCCAGACGCACGAAGTTCTGGCCGATGTGCCACTGATAGCGCTCGTCGGAGAGCAGGTCATGCGCGGTGAACATCGGCGGCAGGCCGAGACTCGCAGGCACGCTGATCAGGCTCTCCTGGGGGGTGACGGGGTCCAGGCAGACGACGCAGATGATCGTGTCGGAGCCGGTGCGCTTGGCGTAGGCGAGCAGCCCGTCGTTGCCGGTCTCCAGGAAGGTGATGTTGGCCAGCTCCTGCAGCGCCGGGTGGGCACGGCGGATCTCGTTCAGGCGCCCGATGAGCCCCAGCAGCGGCCCGTCGAGCGTGCGCTCCCGGAGCTCGTACTTCTCGGAGTGCAGATACTCCTCCGAGCCCTGTGCCACCGCCACGTTCTCTATCTCCTCATAGCCCGAATAGATCCCGTAGCTGGGGCTCAGCGTCGCGGCGAGCACGAGCCGTGCCTCGAATGCCGGGCGCCCGCCCTGCTGCAGGTACTCGTGCAGGATGTCGGGCGTGTTGGGGAAGAAGTTGGGGCGGAAGTACTCCTGCTCGCCGGAGTAGGCCAGCTCGGACAGGTATTCGGTCAGGTCCCAGCGGCCGTTCTTCCAGGTGAAGTACGTATAGGACTGACTGAAGCCGATCTTGGCGAGATGGCGCATCACCGCCCGCCGCGTGAACGCCTCGGCCAGGAAGATGATGTCGGGGTTGCGGGAGTGGACCTCGTCGATCAGCCACGCCCAGAACTGAAACGGCTTGGTGTGGGGATTGTCGACGCGGAACACGCGCACGCCGCAGTCCACCCACGTGAGCATCGCGGCCAGCAGCGCGTCCCACAGCCCGCGCCAGTCCGGCGAGTCCCAGTTGACGTTGTAGATGTCCTGATAGCGCTTGGGCGGGTTCTCGGCGTACTTCAGCGTGCCGTCGGGCCGGCGATGAAACCACTCGGGGTGCTCGGTCAGCCACGGGTGGTCGGCCGAGGCCTGGATCGCGAAGTCCAGGGCGATGTCGATGTCGTGGGCGGCGGCGGTGGCGGTGAGCGCGCGCAGGTCGGCCTCGGTGCCGAGCTCGGGGTGGATCGCGTCATGGCCGCCGCTGGCGTCGCCGATCGCCCACGGCGATCCCGGATCGCCCGGGCCGGCGGTCAGCGCGTTGTCACGGCCCTTGCGATTGGTGAGGCCGATCGGGTGGATCGGCGGCAGGTAGACGACGTCGAAGCCGAGCTGCGCGAGCCGCGGGATCTGGGCCTCGACCCCGCGCAGGCCGCCCCACGAGCGCGGGAAGAGCTCATACCACGCGCCGAAGCGGGCGCGCAGGCGATCGACCTGGGCCACGAGCGAGCGCTCCAGGGTGACCCGGTCCCGCCGCTCGGGATCGGACTGGATCGCCTCGTTGAGCGCGTCCCCGAGCGCGATCTCGTGCTTGGCATGATCGGGGAGCGCCGGGTCAGAGAGCTGCCGGGCCGCCTGCTCGATCAGCTCGGTGGCCTGCGGCGAGTGAGCATGGCGGGCGGCGGCCGCCAGCAGCACCCCGCCCTCAGACAGCTCGCCGGAGAGGTTGGCCTGACCGGCGGCGACCTTGCGCGACAGCTCATCGCGCCAGGTGCCGAACACGTCGGTCCACGCCTCGACGGTGTACTCCCAGCGGCCGGGGGCGTCGACGGTGAACTCCGCGGCCCAGCGAACCCCGTCGAGGTGGGCGTCGACACGCGCCAGCTCGGTCTCGTGGAAGTGCCCGGAGGGATCGCGGTAGCGCACGACGGCGCGGATCAGGTCGTGGCCGTCACGGAACACGTCGGCCGAGACCTCGATGCGATCACCGACGCAGCGCTTGATCGGGTAGCGGCCGCCGTCGACGGCGGGAGCGGGGTACTGGATGACGATCCGGCGCGGGGCCTGATCACGCTCCTCGGGGTGCTCGGAGGCGAGCGGGGATGCGGTCTCGGTCGTCATCGACGCCTCGCCGGCGCGCGTGATTTGGGTCGGGGCACTACTCGCGAAGGTATCCATCAACGGCCTTGGGGTAAACACAGGCTGGTGAACCTTCTGTATCCGGCGTCCCGCCGCGAGCTGGCCCCATGACCGCGCGACGACGCTCGAGCGGCGTCCAGCTGCATCTCACCTCGCTGCCCGGAGGCCGTCTCGGGCGCGAGGCCTACCGGTTCGTCGATTGGCTGGCCGACGCGGGCCAGAGCTGGTGGCAGGTGCTGCCGCTCGGGCCCCCCGACCGCTACGGCTCGCCGTACAAGTCGGCGTCGGCATTCGCCGCCTGGCGCGGGTTCCTCGCCGATCCCCGCGCGGCCGTGTCGGCGGCCGAGATCCACGACTTCCGTGACCGCCAGGGCGACTGGATCGGCGAGTGGGAGCGGTTCGCCGGCCGGGGCGCGGTCGCCGACCAGGTCCGCTTCGATCGCGAGTGGGGGGCGCTGCGACGGTACGCCGCCGACCGTGGGGTGCAGATCCTCGGCGACGTCGCCATCTACGTCTCCCCGGGCGGAGCCGACCACGCCGCCCACCCGGAGCTGTTTCAGACCGGCCAGGTGGCGGGCGCTCCGCCCGACAGCTACTCGTCGGAGGGCCAGCTGTGGGGCAATCCGCTGTATGACTGGCCGGCGCTGCAGCGCCGTCGCTACCGCTGGTGGGTGGCGCGCGTGCGCCGGACCCTGGAGCTGTTCGACATGGCGCGGATCGACCACTTCCGCGGCCTGGTCTCCTACTGGTCGGTGCCCGCGGGGGCCCGCACCGCGATCGACGGCCACTGGCGCCGCGGCCCGGGGCGGGCGCTGTTCCGTGCCCTGGAGCAGGAGCTGGCGATGACCCCCGCCGCCCGGCGGGCGGCCGCCGACCCCGGCTGGGCGGGCCGGCTGTCGCTGCCGCTCGTCGCCGAGGACCTGGGGGTGATCACCGAGCCGGTCGCGCGATTGCGGCGTGGCCTCGGCGTGCCGGGAATGCTCGTGATCCAGTTCGGGATGGATCAGGGTGACCCGACCAGCCCCCACCGCCTGGAGAACCACCAGCCCGACCGGATCGTCTACACCGCCACCCACGACCAGGACACGATCCGCGGCTGGCTGGAGTCGCTGGACGCCGGTCAGCGGGCGTTCGTGGTCGGCGAGGTCGCTCGTCACGGAGTGGCGGAGCCCCGTTCGCCGTGGTGGGGGCTGATCCGCTACACGTTCTCCTCGGTCGCCGAGGTGGCGATGGTCCAGGCCCAGGACGTGCTCGGCCTGGGCAGCGAGGCCCGCATGAACCAGCCCGGCCGGGTCGGCTCCAGCTGGCGCTGGGGCCTGGCGCCGGGCACGCTGACCCGGGCGCTGGGCCGTCGGCTGCACGCCGCCTCCGAGGAGGCGGGGCGGCTGGCCGAGGGTCGCTGACCCTGCGCGGTGGGGTGTGTCGTCTTACCCACCGCATAGGTGGCGAACCCGACACACCCCCTGTGAGGATCCGATCCGGCTACCCGCCGCTGCGACGGCGGACGACGACGAGCGAATCGACCTCGGCCTCCAGCTCCCAGTCCGGCGGCGGGCCGGTCCCGCGGAAGAGCGCGTCGACCACCGACGTCGGGCCGGCTCCCCCGGACCCGTCGGGGGCGCCCAGCCGCGCGTCGTGAAACGCGACCGCTCCGCCGGGGCGCACGTGCGGATGCCAGACGTCCCAGTCCTCGCGGCAGCCGTGGGGGCTGTGATCGCCGTCGATGAACACCAGATCGGGCGGCGGTCCGCGCCAGTCGCGGCCGACGTCCTGGCTGCGGGCGATGTGCCAGCGGATCCGCGGCCCGGCCCGTGCGCCGCTGCCGTGGCGGCGCACGGCGATGCGGGTGGCCGCGGGCACGCCGTGCCAGCCCGTCCGCATCGTCCAGCCGGTCTCGTCGATGAACGGGTCGATCAGATGCAGCTCCGCCTCTGGGCCCATCACGTCACGCAGCGCGATCGCCGACGACCCCTCATACACCCCGATCTCGATCACGCAGGCGGCCCCGACCGCCAGCCGGCGCAGCATCTCGGCCTCGGCCGCGGAGTGCATCGTGCGCGGCGGGATCAGCCCGGCGGCCAGCGCCGCGGCGCGCACGCCGGCGTGGTCACGGACCGCGTCGGGCGCCAGCGCGCGGACACGTGCGGGGAGAGGCATCGTCGGCGCACGCTATCCACACCGCAGCTCACCGCGAAGGCCACCCGGCTTGTGTAGTTTGTGCGCGGTGTCGACGTCGGATCCGATCACGCTGACCGCTGTTCTGGGCAGCGTCACCCCGCCCGGACGGCTGCTCCGCGCCCTCTCTGAGGCGGTGGGGCGCCTGGACCCCGCGCTCGCGCAGGCCGAGCTGATCGACCTCGCCGATCGGCGGATCGCGTTCGCCGACGGCCGCCCGCCCGAGGATCTCGACGACGACACCGCCGCGGTGGTCGCCGCGATCGAGCGGGCCGACGCCGTCGTGCTGGCCACGCCGGTGTACCGCGGATCGCTCACCGGCGCGCTGAAGAACCTGCTTGACCACGTGCCGATCCCGGCGCTGCGCGACACCCCGGTGGCGATCGTCGCGATGGGCGGCTCCGATCATCACTATCTCGGCGCCGAGCGCCATCTGCGCGACGTGCTCGCGTTCTTCGGCGCGCTCACCCTGCCCACGGCCGTCTATCTCGCCGGCCGGGACTTCAGCGACGGCGTCCCGGGAGAGCGGGCCCAGCAGGAGCTCGACGCGGTGCTCGCCGCCGCCGTCGACCTGGCGGTCGCCCGCCGTCACGCGCCGCCGCTGGGTCCGGTGCCGCTGGCCGCCAGGTTCTAAAGCGCACGCGACAGTCCGGCATCCGGAGCATCGGACCCGGGTTGACTGGTAGCGTGGCGCGGCCCTTCGGTCTGACTGTTCAGCCGAAGCGTGCGTCATGGCGCGTCTCTCATCACTCCGCAGTCGGCTCGGCCTCGGGCTCGTCCTCGCCCTGTCGGTGACCGCGACGGCGAGTGCGCGCGCGGCGACCACGGGCGGCGCGGCGCCGGCGATGCCGACCCCGGTCACCGGCGGCTGGTCGAGCGCCGGGATCGTCTCGGCCCCCGGCGGCCCCTACCTGACCGATGCGACCGGTCGCAAGCTGCAGCTGCACGGCGTCGACCTCGTCGCCAAGTGCGGCGGTGGAGCGGTCCCGCAGCGCGCGGCGGGCCGCCCGTGCGTCGGACCCGCCCAGGGCTCGCAGCCGGCCTTCGTGCTCTCCCCGAGCGCCACCGATGTCGGGCGCCGGTTCACCCCCGCCGACGCGGCCGTGCTCGCCGGCATGGGCTTCAACGTCGTGCGGCTGGGGATCATCTGGGAGGGCCTGGAGCCCGGGCCGGCCGGCGTCGGCCCCAACGACCCGACCTACTGCTCGCCGCATCCGGCCGGGACCCCGTTCCCCGACCTCGGCCCCGCCGACCCGTTCAGCATCAGCGTGCTCAACGCGTACCTGAGGCGGGTCGACGTCATCGTCGGCGAGCTCGCCCGGCAGGGGATCCGGGTGATCATCGACATGCACCAGGACGCCTTCGGGTCGGCGTTCTCCGACGCGGCCGGACCGACGCCGTGGAACGGCGAGGGCGCGCCGCCGTGGGCCACGTGCACCAACGGTCACGCGTTCACCGCGCCGCCGTCGTGGGGAGCGGCCAACCGCAACCCCGCGGTCGAGGCCGCCGACCACAACTTCTTCGCCAACGACGTGAGCGGCGATCTGCAGGGCCAGTTCGTCCGGGTCTGGCAGGCGGTCGCGCGGCACTACCGCGCCAACCCCGATGTGCTCGGCTACGAGCTGCTCAACGAGCCCGCCGACTTCTCGGTGGCGCGGATGGACTCAGAGCTCCAGTGCGACTACGGCGGGCCGATCCACGAGCCGGTCTCGTGTGCGGCCAGCGGCGCCCAGGCGGTCCCCGCCGGGTGGATCGGCGCGATCCAGGCCGCCGACCCCGACCACGTCGTCTTCTACGAGCCCCCGATCTACAACGACGTCGACGCCCCAGAGACGATCGGGATCGCCGAGCCGCTGCGGTTCACCGACCTCGCGTTCGCGTTTCACCTCTACCACCCGCCGTCGCTGATCACCTCGCTGATCGAGTCCGAGCTGGCCCGGACGCGGACCGACCAGCCCGGCGGACCGCCGGCGATCATGGACGAGTTCGGCGGCTCGCGGCACTCTCTGGGGGCCGGTGAGGACGTCGCCCAGGCCGACGAGCTGGGCCTGTCGTGGAGCTACTGGGCGGCGCTCGAGCTCCACGATCCGACCGGCAATCCGCGCGAGTACCTGCTCGACGCCTCCGGCCGGCCGGTCACCGCCAAGGCCCGGGTGCTCGCCGTGCCCTACCCGTTCGCCACCGCGGGCACGCCCGGCGAGGAGTCCGACAACCCCGCGACCGGGCACTTCCGCTTCACCTACGTGCCTGACCCGGCGATCCACGCTCCGACCGAGGTGGCGATCCCGCATTACTCCTATCCCCACGGCTACCGCGCGTCGGTGAGCGGGGCGAGGATCACCTCGGCACGCGGCGCGCCGATTCTCGACCTGAGCGCCCCCCGGGGATCGGCGACGGTCACCGTGACCGTCGTGCCGAGCTGAACGCCAGGGCCGCCTCCCGCAGCTGGTGCTTGAGGTCGCTGTAGGCGTAGGCGAAGTCGCCGCGCACCGCGCCGACGCCTGACCGCTGCGGCGCGATCAGCGTCGACGGATTGACCCGGACCGCGACCCCGTCCGCGGCGAGCACCGCCAGGGCCCGCTGGGCGATCGCGACCTGACCGAACGCGGTCGGATGAACGTGGTCGGTCATCACGTGGTTGCGGGCTCCGAAGTCGGAGAGGTCCATGACCAGCGCCCCGGCGTCGGCGGCGCCGCGGCGCACGATCTCGTTGAGCTGCCCCACCTTCTCCGCGCCGGCTCGGGGACGGCCCAGCCCCAGCGGCACGGTCGCGGTCAGCACCCGCTCGCAGCGCTCGGTCAGAAACGCCAGCCCTGCGGCGAACCCGGAGTGAAACGCCGTCGGATCCCAGTCGGGCGAGCGGACGTCGTTGGCGCCGATGTACAGGCAGCCGAGGTCGTACGGGCCCTCCGGCGTCGCCGCCCGCGCCAGGAACGCCGGGATCTGCTCGCCCACCACGCCGCTCACCTCGGCGCCGTCGACCGCATAGCCGGTGTAGGGCAGCCCCAGGCCGCGCGCGGTCCACAGCGCCCACGAGTGCAAGGCCACGCCCCACTGCAGCTCGCCGCCGGCGTTGGTGATCGAGTCGCCGAACGCGAGCACGCCGAGATGGGGGTTGCGCGACGCCAGGGCCGGCGGATGGTATCGACCGGAGAAGCTCTGCGATTGCGCGCCGGGACCGCATGATCGTCGCGGTCCTTGCTAGTAATCGGAGCCTCGTGCCCGACGTCGGCGCTCCCCCCATCGACGGTCTGTCAGACCTGCAGCGCGCCGCCGGCGAGCTTGCCGATCGACTGCCGCCGGCGCTGGCCCCGCTCGCCCGTCTGGCCTACAACTACCGCTGGTCGTGGCTGGCCGGTGGCCCCGAGCTGTTTGAGGCGATCGACCCCGAGCGCTTCGCCCGCTGTCAGCAGAACCCGGTGCGGCTGCTGCAGGAGATCCCGGCGCGGACGCTCTCCGCCGCCGCGGGCGACGACGAGCTCACCGCCCGCGCGGTCGAGCTGGAGGCCCGGATGCGGGCCGACCTGGATCGCCCCTGCGCCGAGGGACCGGTCTCGCCTGCGCACCCGGTGGCGTTCCTGTGCTCCGAGTACGGCGTCCACATCTCGCTGCCGGTCTACTCGGGTGGCCTGGGCGCGCTGGCCGGGGACCTGCTCAAGGAGGCCTCCGATGCGGCGCTGCCGATGGTGGCGGTCGGCCTGATGTACCGCAACGGCTACTTCCGCCAACGCGTCGACGCCTCCGGTTGGCAGCACGAGTACTGGGTCGACACCGATCCCGAGCGGCTGCCCGCGGCGCTGGTGTGCGGCGCGGACGGGACCCCGCTCACCGTGGCGGTCCCGATCGGCGACGCCGACGTCCACGCTCGGATCTGGCGCGTCGACGTCGGCCGCGTGCCGCTGTTCCTGCTCGACAGCGACTGCCCGGAGAACCAACCGGTGCAGCGCTGGATCACCGGGCGCCTCTACGACGGCGACGCCCGCACGCGGCTGTCGCAGTACGCGCTGCTCGGCGTCGGCGGGATTCGCGCCCTGCGCGCGATGGGCTATGAGCCGGGCGTGATCCATCTCAACGAGGGCCACGCCGCGCTGGCGCCGTTGGAGCTCGGCCGGGCCGACGGCGACCCCGACGCCGACGGCGGTTCGCTGGCGCAGCTGTGCGACCGCGCCCGCGCGCGCACCGTGTTCACCACGCACACCCCGGTGCCCGCGGGCAACGACTCCTACGCGCCGGAGGAGATCGAGGCCGTCGTCGGCCGCCTGGCGGCGCAGTTCGGCGCCTCGACGCACGAGCTGGTCGCCCTCGGCCAGAACGAGTCAGCCGATCCCGGAGGATCGGCCCCCGACCCGAGCGGGCCTTTCGGCGTCACCCAGGCGGCGCTGCGCCTGAGCCGCGGCGCCAACGCGGTCAGCCGCCGCCACGGCGAAGTCGCGCGTGAGATGTGGCGTGGGTCGCTGTGGCCCGACCGGGAGCTGCACGACGTGCCGATCGGCCACGTGACCAACGGCGTGCACGTTCCCACCTGGCTGGGCGCCGCGATGCGCGGGCTGCTCGATGCCCATCTGCCCGCCGGCTGGCTGGAGCACCAGACCGACCCCGCGGTCTGGGAGGCCGCCCGGGGGATTCCCGACGGCGAGCTGTGGGGCGCGCGCGGGCGCCAGCGAGCCGAGCTCGTCGAGTTCGTTCGTGCCCGCAGCATCGTGGAGCGGCTGAGCCGCGGCGATCTGCGTGGCTACGTCGACGCCGCCGCCCGCGCGTTTGACCCGTCGGTGCTGACGATCGGTTTCGCCCGGCGGGTCGCCACCTACAAGCGACTGGACCTGCTCATGCACGATCCCGAGTGGACGCTGGCGCTGCTCGGTGGCGAGCGCCCGGTCCAGGTCGTGCTCGCCGGCAAGGCCCATCCCCGCGACGAGGACGCCAAGCGGGCGCTGCAGGCGCTGTTCGGCATGAAGGCCGCGCAGGTGATCGCCGAGCGGGTCGTGTTCCTCGACGACTACGACCTGTCGACGGCGGCCCGCCTGGTCCGCGGCTGCGACGTCTGGCTCAACGTCCCGCGCCCACCGCTGGAGGCCAGCGGCACGAGCGGGATGAAGTCGGTGTTCAACGGCGGCCTGCAGCTGTCGGTGCTCGACGGCTGGTGGGCGGAGGCCTACGACGGCGGCGAGGACGGGGTCGGGTCAAACGGATGGGCGATCGGCGGCGAGGTCGACGCCGACCACCACGCCCAGGACGACCGCCACGCCGCCGCACTGCATGAGCTGCTGGAGCACCACGTCGTGCCCACCTTCTATGACCGCGATGAGTCGGGCTTGCCGGGGCGATGGCTCGACATGGTCCGCGCCTCGCTCGCCACGCTGGGGCCGATGTTCTGCGCCACCCGGATGCTCGCGCAGTACGTCGAGGGCCCCTACCGGGGCTGACGCACCGATCAGGGGCGCGTCTCGCCCGCCCGGCTCGCGAACCCCCTCAGCGTGTCGTCAGAGGCCGGCGCTCAGGCAGACCGTCGGACCGACCTGCTCGTACTCGGTGACCGTGCAGTACCGAGAGCGGGGGAAGTACGCCCGCATCCGCAGCAGCGGTAGCGCGAACAGCTTGACCCCGGCGATCGACTGGGCGTAGGAGGGGCTGGCGAGCAGCTGCCGGTAGACGAGGGTGTTCGTGCCGCCCGTCCCGAGCGCCATCCAGTTCACGCCGTTGGCCGCGGTCGCGTTCGTGGGGCGGTTGGCGGGGCTGGAGATGACAAAGGTCGCGTATCCGCCGCTCGTCACGGCGCCCGCGTCGTCAACGCATTCGTCGGTCCCGTAGCCGTCCTGGTCGCAGATCGACCAATATCTCACCTGCTGGCCGGCCTCCCACGGCGGTTGGCCGAGGTCGGTGTCGGGGAACGTCGGGGTCTTCAGTTTGACGACGACGACCTCGTTGGTGTTCGGGTAGAGCGCGGCCCCGATGTAGGCGGTGTCCGGATTGCGAAACGAGGCGTTGGTCGCGCTGGTGTTCGGCGTTGCCGCCCACAACGGCACCGCGGGCTTGCCGGGGACCGCGTCGGCATGAAGCCGGTGGGCCGGCGCGCGGGATGACGTGAGACCGTCGGCCCTGCGCAGCCGGTGGGCGGTCACCGATGCCGTGTGCGCGACGGCGGCGGAGACACCGGCCGTGCTCGCGCAGCCGCCGTAGCTCGCCGTCGGCACCCCGTTCACCGATGCGGTCTCACTCGGCAGACCCGCGCCCCCGGTGGGATCGCCCGGTACGCCAGAGTCATAGATCCGGTACGCGATCGTGACCGGCTCCGCCGCGGTCGTGCCAGTGTAGATCGTGTTCGGCGCCGGGCTGGCCGGAGCGGTGCCCGCGACGACGGTGAGCGTGTACGTCCCCGCGCCGGTCTCGTTCACCTGGAAGGGGTTGACCCCGGAGGCGGGGACGAGCTGCGCGTCATAGATGTGGCCGCCCGGGATATACAGGCTGCTGGGGCCGTCGTACATCGCAAATGACATGTAGCGCGCGGTCGGAAACGATCCGCTGAACGTCCACGTCGCGCCGGGCTTATTGCTCAACGTCGCCACCCAGTAGCTCGCGTCGGTGTCGAGTCCGAGGCCGGCTGCGGCGGGACCGTAGAGGTAGGCCAACGGCCACGCACATCCCTGCGTCGGCGGGTCGTCGGTGGGCGCTGCCGCATGGGCACCTGCCGCTATGCCGGCGGTGGCCCCGAGTGCGAGCACGAGCCCCAACGTCACCGCCCGCACCGCACTCCTTATCACACCGACGGCGACCGCCCGCGCGTAACCAGCGTCCATGCTCTTGGTTCCTTTCGGTCGGGCGCGCCCGACGTAGCCCCCCGGTCGCCCCCGCACCCCGCAGGCACTCGACCGGACAATCCAACCAGAACATCGTATCAGCCCGCCGCCGAGCACCTGCACCGCGCTGCGGAAAGCCCGCACGCCTGCGTTCTGGTAGGTGGCGAAGACCAG
>CAZZYU010000102.1:0-11516 GCA_964658375.1 uncultured Acetobacteraceae bacterium
GCGTGACGATCCACGGACCGAGCGTGTTGGCGAAGTCCTTGCCCTTGCAGGTCCCCAGGCCAAGTCGCATCTCCGCGATCTGCAGGTCACGCGCGGACCAGTCGTTGAAGATCGTGTAGCCCGCGATATACGCCGTGGACTCCTCGGGAGTCAGGTTGCTCCCCGAGCGACCGATGACCGCGGCGACCTCCAGCTCGAGGTCAAGACGCTGACAACCGGGGGGGATCGCGATCGCGTCACCGGGACCGGTGAGCGCATGCGGGTTGGTGAAGTAGCAGTACGGCGACTCATAGAAGACCGGCGGAACCGTGGCCTCGGGGTTGCCATTCTTGATGACCCCCTCGATGTGCTGCTCGAACACCGAGAAGTCGCGCATCGTCGCCGGCTTCACCGGGGCCGCCAGCGCGGCGTCGGCCAGCGGGATCTCGGCCTCGATCTCAGACGCCAGCCGCGCCCGCTCCGCGGGGCCCGCGGACAGGAGCTCGATCGTGTCGGTCCCCGCGGCGAGCACCCGGACGACGTCATCCTCGATGACCGCCGCGCGCGTCTGTTCGCCGAACTGCACTCGTCCCAGCTTCATCGCCTGCTCCCCTCCGAGGTGGTGTCGATCAAAACGGCGCCAACGCCGCCATGGTGACAGCATTGCGCGTCTGATCGGGATCGATCGGCAACGAGTGGTCCTGCTCCCACTGGCCGACCCGTTCCGAGCCCTCGACGATCGCCCGGCAGCGCTCGTAGCGCCGTGCGCTGAACGCGTCCAGCGCCTCGGGCACCGACGCGTGTCGGGCCAGCTCCTGGGCGAGCACGATCCCGTCCTCGATCGCCTGCGCCGCTCCCTGACCGCAGTGCGGGGTCGATCCGTGGACGGCATCGCCGACCAGCACCACCCGGCCGCGGTTCCAGGGGGCCGGCACGATGATGTTCTCGATCGGCCGCACGACGATCGCGTCGTCGTCGACGACCTGCTCGCGCGCCTGCGCGACCGGACCGGTGAACGAGGCCAGGCGGGCGCGGTAGACCGCCGCGGCTCCCTCGCGGTCGATCGCCTCCTTCTGGTCGGCGGTCGGCGTCTCGATCGTCAGCAGGTACATCAGGTCCTCGCCCAGCGGGACGAACCCGGCGCTGCCGTCGGGCCCCAGGAACATGCGGATCTCCTCCAGCCCGTCGAGCCGCGCCATGTTGTAGCGCCAGCACACCTGCCCGGTGTACCGAGGCTTGCACTCGGCGCCGAACAACCGCTCACGCACCTTGGAGTACAGGCCGTCGGCGCCGATCACCAGGTCATAGCGCCGACGCTCGCCGTCGGTGAAGGAGACATCGACCTCGTCCCCGGAGTCAACGATCTCGGTGAACGTCACCCCGGTGCGCACGTCGGTCCCGGACGCCAGCGTGCGGGAGGTGAGGATCTCGTGCAGCTTGGGCCGGGTGACGCCGTTGGCGGGCGGGAGCCGGTCGACGAGCGCCGGCCACCGGTGGGCGGCGATCTCCGTCTCGCCGTCGGCCAGGAAGGTCCGGTCGCCGAGGATCGGATGCCCCGCGGCGACGCAGGCGTCGGCGAGGCCCAGCTGATCAAGAGCGCGCAGCGCGTTACCCGGTTGAATGATGCCGACGCCGTAGACGCCCCACTCGGGGTCGCGCTCGACGACATCCACCTCATATCCCTCACGGCGCAGGGCGAGGGCGGAGCACAAGCCGCCGATGCCACCGCCGACGACCAGCACCTTCATGCGTCGACCTCTCCCGATCGGACCGCGCACACCGCGGTCCGCTCGTCAATTTCGAATCTTGATTCGGATACGCTAACGCCCACGATGACGACTGTCAACACGCCATGACGGGGCGGCTCGCGGGCAAGGTCGCGCTGATCTCCGGCACCGCGCATGGCATCGGACGCGCCGCCGCCCTGCGCTTCGCCGCCGACGGCGCGATCGTCGCCGGGGGCGACCTCCTGGCCGACGAGGCAGGCGAGACCCTGGCGCGGATCGAGGCCTCCGGCGCGACCGGATCCAGCGCCCACCTCGACGTCACCGACCAGCGCTCGGTCCAGGCGTGGGTCAGCGCCGCGGCGGAGCGGTTCGGTCAGATCGACATCCTCTACGCCAACGCCGGCGCGGTGCGGTTCGGTCCGATCGACGCGCAGCCGCTCGCCGACTGGCGGCTCACGCTCGCCGCCGAGCTGGACTCGGTGTTCCTGACCGCGCAGGCGGCGTGGCCGTATCTGAGCCGCGGCGGCGGGGTGATCATCACCGTCGGCTCCACCGCCGGGATCCTGGGCTCGACCACCAACCGCCGGGCCGCCCACACGGCGTCCAAGGGCGGGGTGATCGCGCTCACGCGCCAGCTCGCCGCCGAGGGCGCCCCGCACGGGATCCGCGCCGTCTGCATCAGCCCGGGGATGATCTCGACCGAGGGCTCGCGCGAGAACCTGCTCGCGCCCGACCATCCGATGCGCACGATCGCCGACGCGATCCCGCTCGGACGCCTGGGCACGCCCGAGGAGATCGCCGCCGCCGCCGTGTTCCTGGCCAGTGACGACGCCGGCTACATCACCGGCGCCAACCTGGTCATCGACGGCGGCTGGTCGTCGGTGCTGCCCGGCTCGTCGTCGCACGGTGCGCCGTTTAGTTGAAGACCCCCGACGCGATGCCGGGAGGCACGACGGTCAGTCCGTGAGTCGGATCGGTCCACTTCCCATTGCCCTGGTAGATCGGGAAGTCCGAGGCCAGCGTGCCGACATCGTTGAACACGGCGTCGCCGCCGAAGTCCAGCTTCGGCGCGCCGGCGAACACCGGGCCCTTGAAGGCGTGCATCTTGGCGGAGATCTCGGCGGCGCTCAGGTGCGTGGGGCCCAGCTCGTCCAGGATCTTGACGATCGTCAGCACGGTGCTCAGGTTGAGCGCGGGGCTCGCGGCATCCGGGATCTGGGAGGCGAACGGCGCCTCCCAGTTGTTGACCGCGGCGAACTGCGCGCCGAGCGTGGCGTTGGCCGGCGGCCCCAGGAGGTTGGGCGTGAACGAGAAGTAGGTCCACTTCGGGTAGTCGCCGAGCCCCTTCTTCAGCGTGGTCCCGATGCAGGAGTAGAACGAGATGATCGGCTTGGTGACATGCGCCTCGGTCAACGAGCGCGACATGCCCAGGCACTGATCGGGCAGGATCGTGAGCGCGAGCACCGCGTCGGCGGTCGAGGCGTCAGACGCCGTGATCGCCGGAAGGTAGTCGGTCGCCGAGGACGAGTACTCGCCCTGGGTGACCTTGATGTTCTCGGCCTGGAGGTAGCTCTTGAGCACCCCGGCCGCGGCGACGGCCACCGGCACGTCGCTGGCGCTCAGCAGCGCCACCGTGTGGGCGTGGAGGTACTGCTTGAGGTAGGTGGCCATGCCGGTCGCGCCGAACACCCCGGAGGTCAGATAGAAGGAGCGCTTGGAGTTGGCGTCCTGCAGGCTCGTGGGCACGCTGGCGATGATCGGGATGCGGCCGTTGAGCGTGGCGTGCAGGGACTGGTCGCCGACGTTGAGTCCGTCGGTCATCACGACCTTGACCGTCTTGTCGGCCAGGAACTTCTCGGCGCACTCCTGCCCCTGCTCCTCGGCGGTCGAGGACTCGCAGAACGAGATCTTCAGCGGATGGCCGTTGATGCCGCCGAGATCGTCGTTGACGAGCGTCGCGGCGTGCTGCATCTCGGTGGTGTACCAGGGGAACGCCGAGGTTCCCTGGGTGGCGTTGGGGAAGCCGATCGTGATCGGCGCCAGCTTGGCGTTCGCCCGACCCGCCGTGCCACCGGTGTAGCTCAGAAACGTGGAGATCGACTTCTTGGAGAGGGTCGCAGCCGAGGAGCCGGAGCTTGCGCTGTGCGAGCTCGATCCACACGCCGACACCGCGATCGCGCATGCGAGCGTCAGCGCACCGGCGCCGAGCCTCGTCGTCCGGAACGTACGCATGTCAGTCAACCTCCGTGGTCATCGCGTTGTGAAACGGTCGGGCGCCCCCGCGGCGCGGCCGAGGTAGCTGTCTCGCAGCAGATCCATGTCGTCGCGCAGATCGGCGGCGGGACGGTGCAGGACGATCTCTCCGTGGGCCAGGACGTAGGCGCGGTCGACGATCTCCAGCGCCAGCTGCACGTGCTGCTCGACCAGCAGCACGCCGGCGCCGTTCTCCTGCGCGTAGCGGCGCACGGTCGGCAGCAGGTTCTCGACGATCACCGGCGCCAGGCCCAGGCTCAGCTCATCGACGAGCATCATCCGGGGGCGCCGCGCCATCGCGCAGCTCATCGCCAGCATCTGCTGCTCGCCGCCCGACAGCAGTCCCGCCCGCCGGTCGCGCAGCGGCGCCAGCGCGCCGAACAGCTCCTCGCAGGCCTCCGCGCGGACGCCGTGCAGCCGGTAGTGCTCGGCGACGGTCAGGCCGTAGAAGATCCCCCGGCCCTCCGGCACATGCGCCAGACCCCGGCGGCTCAGGCGCTCCGGGGGGACGCCGGCGATCGACTCCGACGCGAAGCTGATCTCGCCGCCCAGCAGCCGGACGGTCCCTGACACCGCACGCAGCGTGGTCGTCTTCCCGGCTCCGTTGGCTCCGAGCAGCGCGACCACCTCCCCGGGGCCGACCTCGAGCGAGACCGACCGCACGACGGGCACGCCGTCATAGCCGGCGCTCACGCGGTCCAGGGTCAGCAGCGGCTCGGCGGAGCTCATCGGCTCGCCTCCGCCGCGCCGGTGGTGCCCAGGTAGGCGGCCACCACCCGGGGGTCGTCGCGCACCTCGTCACAGGTCCCCTCGGCGATCGTCTGGCCGAACTCCAGCACGTGGACCCGGTCACAGATCGACAGCACGAGGCCCATGTCGTGATCGACGAGCAGGGTCGCGGTTCCCGCGTCGGCGATCGCCCGCAGGCGCCGCCCGAGCTCGGCGCTCTCATCGGTGTCCAGGCCCGCGGCGGGCTCGTCGAGACACAGGATCCGCGGCGCCGGCGCCAGCGCACGCGCGACGCCGACGAGCTTGCGCTGGCCGTGGCTGAGATCGTCGGGCGAGCGCTGGGCGAACCGCGCCAGCCCGAGCGAATCGAGCGTGCCGTCGACCGCGTCCGAGCGCGCCGGCCGGCCGCGCAGCGCCTCCTGCAGCGAATCGCGCCACGACGCCGAGGGCAGGGCGACGGCGACGTTCTCGGCCACGGTCAGGTCATCGAACAGCTCCGCCGACTGCCATGTGCGGCGCAGCCCGCGACGCGCGCGGGCGTCGAGGCTCAGCGACGAGATGTCGACGCCGTCCAGCGCGACCGAGCCCGACGAGCCGACGAAGCCGGTGATCGCGTCGATGAACGTCGTCTTGCCGGCGCCGTTGGGACCGATCAACCCCACAAGCTCCCCGTCGCCGATCTCCAGCGACACGCCCGCCAGGGCCTTCACGCCCCCGTAGTTGACGCTCACCTCGGTGGCGCTCAGCACGGGGCTCATTTCGCGATGTCCACGGTCGGCTCGACGTCGGATCGCATCTCGACCGCCCCGAGCCCGGCCGATGACCCACCCGCCCGGCGACGGTCGGTCAGCCGGTGCCACGGCGGCGGCAGCGCCGCCAGGCCGCCGGGGCTGCGAACGAGCACGAACACCATGAACACGCCTCCGAGCAGCACCTGCCAGTCGCCGGGGATGTCGACCCACTTGTCCAGCGCGTGGCCCAGGACGCCCTCGGTGACCCCCACTCCGGCGAAGATCGCGCCGCGCACACTCGTGATCCCGCCGATGTAGGCAAACGCGATGAAGGTCAGCGCGAGCACCAGGCTGAACTGGCCGGCGCCCACCGCGCCGTAGTTGTAGGCGTACAGGCCACCCGCCAGACCGGCGATCCCCGAGGCGAGCGCGAACCCCTTGAGCTTGACCGAGCGGACGCTGATCCCGGCGGCGGCGGCGGCCCGTTCGTTGGAGCGGACGGCCAGCATCTGTCGGCCCAGTCCACTGCGCCGGACGGCGGCGACCAGCATCGCGCAGAGGATCGTCGCGATCGCGCACACGAGCCCGAACACCGGGCTCGGCACACCACCGTTGATCGGGAAGTCGGCGCTCGGACCGAGGTTGAGCGAGAACAGGTGCGGTGACTTGACCGGCAGGGTCGACAGCCCACCGCCCCAGCGCGCGTCCTCGAAGCCGAACGAGTACAGGGCCTGCGCTCCGGCGAGGGTCACGATCGCCAGGTTCACGCCGCGGATGCGCAGCGCGGGCAGGGCGGTGATCATGCCGAACGCGATCGCCGCGACGACGCCGACGATCAGCCCCAGCGGGAACCCGATGCCGATGCCCCCGGCGAGCTTGGAGATGACGAAGCCCGACACCCCCGCCAGCGCGACCTGGAGCAGTGAGATCTGGCCGACGAAGCCGATGATCACCACCAGCGAGAGGCAGACCACGATCCCGATCAGGGAGTTGGTCAGCGCCTGGCGGAAGTCAAACGGCAGCACCAGGAAGGCGACGACGAGCACCGCCAGCGAGATCCCGGCGGGACGGCCGATGCTCTTCGGCGTCGGCGCGGGGGGCAGCCGGCGTTCGGCGATCGTTCCGCGGTCGGGCAGCGAGGCGCCGCGCCACAGCGTCGCCACGATGATGACGACGAAGAACAGGAGGTCTGAGACACCGGGCAGCGGCTGATGAGCGAGGTCGGTCGGAAACCAGCTGAGCGACTGCGCGTAGGTCAGCTCGGACTCGAGGATCCCGAGCCCGACTCCCGCGGCCATCGCGACCGGAAACGACGTGAAGTTGGCCAGCAGCGCGGCGCCGAGCGCCGGGATCACGGTGAGCGGGATGGTGAGCGGGTCCAACTGGGTCTGCGAGGCGGCCAGCACGCCCAACCCCCCGGCGACCGCGGAGGCCATGATCGTGTTGGTCAGTGACAGTCGCGCCGGTGAGAGGCCGGCGAAGACCGCGTGCTCCTCGCTCTCCTGCGCCGCGCGCGTGGAGAGCCCGAAACGCGTGTAGCGATAGATCGCCCACAGCGCCACCGCGATCAGCAGGATGATCACGAACAGGGCGATCCGGTCCGCGGGCGCGCTCGCGCCGAAGATCGTGAACTGGGTGTTGCCGAGATGCTCGAACACCGGGGGGGCGAGCTGGCCGGTGCCCCCGAACCGCAGCACGATGATCGACTGCAGCGTGATGAAGATGCCCATCGACGCCAGCAGCTTGGCGAGCGGGGGCGAGCGGCGCATCGGTCGCCAGACCGCGAACTCGGTGATCACCCCGATCAGCACGCTGGCCGCGATCGCCACCAGGACGGCCGGCAGCACCGCCCACGGGCCGCCGAAGGACAGCCACGAGAAGAACAGGTAGCCGCCCGTCTTGAGCCCATAGAACACGTACGCGGCGAACACCGCGATCGTGCCGGCCGCGAAGTTGATCGCTCCCGTCCCGCGGTAGGTGAGCAGGATCGACAACGCGAGTCCGGCGATCAGCGCCCCCGGACCAAGCCCCAGCAGGATGAACTCGATGATGTGCGTCATTGCGGTGCCCGCCCGCGGGTCAGGCGATCGGCTGGCCCTGGCCGAGACGCAGCAGCCGCTGCGCGTTGAGGTCAAGCACGGCGGTCTTCTCCTCCGCGGTGAGGACCGTCGACTGCTCGATCATCTGCACCGCCTCGGTCAGGGAGGCGAAGATCTCGTCGCTGCCGAGCACCAGCCGCTCCACGCCCAGCGTCTCGCGCACCGCCTGCAGCGCCAGCGGAACGTCCTGGACGCTCGTGTCGTAGTAGAAGCGCCGGAACTCAGCCAGCGGATCAGACGGGTCCAGCGGCAGCTTCTTGACCCACGCGAAGAAGCTCGGCCCGGTCGCGGCGACCGCCTCGTCGGTGAAGCCGCGCCGCAGATTGCGCTCGATGCGCGGCAGCAGGTAGGGCAGCGTCCCGCCACAGACGGCGAAGATGAAGCTGATGTTGGGATACCGGATCGTGATCCCGCTGTAGACGAGGTGGGTGGCGGCGAGCGGCAGCTGGACCTGGCTGCCGTAGGCGGTGTGCAGACCGAACTGATTCATCCCGGGATGCCCACAGGAATGCATGCCGACCGGATGCACGTAGACGACGGCATGGCGCCGGTCCAGCTCGGCCCACAGCTCCTCGAACTCGGGATCGTTGAGCGAGCGCCCCTGGTAGAAGCACGACATCGCGATGCCCGCGAAGTCCAGCTCATCCAGGCAGCGCGTCGCCTCCGCCAGCGACTCCTCCACGTAGGGAAGCGGCAGCCAGCCGAACGCCCGGAAGCGTCCGGCGTGCGCGTCGACCACCTCGCGGTAGGCGTCGTTGATGTAGCGCGCCGCCGTGACCGCGGCCGCGGGCTCGGTCATCTGGCAGTCAAGGCCCACCGCGCTCAGCACCTGGGCTTCGCAGTGCGCCTCGTCCATCGTCGCGATCCGCGGGGCGAGGTCTGAGGACTGGCCGGCCGGCGGCATGTCCGTCTTCCCGAGACGGATCATCTCGTCGATGTAGCCCTTCGGGTAATAGTGCGCATGCACGTCGATCCGCATTCGCTCAGTGGCGGTGTCACTCATGTGTGTGTCTCCTTGATGGATCCGCCTACGACAGCGGGGCCGCTGTGAGGGTTACTGACGATCTCCGGTGAGGGGTGCGGGCGGAAAGAAGCCGGCCTGTGCGTGCCCGGAGAGGGAGTCACCGTCGACGGTGCCGGTGAAGGCGATCGTGAGCGCCATCGGCTTGGTCACGTTGGCCTTGAACGCGACGGCGTCGCCGTCGACCGTCCCGTCATAGATCGAGACCGTCTCGCCGTTGCCGTGCAGCTCTCCGGTCAGCTCGCCCCCGTCGGCCGCCACCGTCAGCTTGGACTTCTGCGCCCCCATCGGGGTCTGCACCGAGATCTCCCACTCACCGTCAAACGTCATGCTCTCTCCTCTGGTCGTTCATGTGGTCAGCCTGCGACGGCCGACTCGCGGTATTCCGGTCGGATCTCGTCATCGGTCAGCGCCGGCATCCGGTCGACGCCGATGCGAGGCATCACCTCATCGACGAACAGCCGGAACGAGCGGCGGCCCGCGTCGATGCCCACGTTGGTCATGATCCAGCGGCCGTGGATGTGCGGCACGCCCGCCTGCTCGTAGTCCTGCAGCTGTGCGGCCACCGATTCCGGAGACCCGATGATGTGGCAGCGCTGGGTCCAGGCCGCCGGTGACTCCGGCATGCCGAACGAGGGGGCGAACGGCCCGGGGTCCATGTCATGCAGCTCACGCAGGCTCTTGCCCTCGTAGCGCTCGTCCTTGGTCAGCCAGGGAAGGAAGTGCATCGCCATGCCGAACTGCTGCTGGGCCGACTCCCACGCTTCGTCGTCGGTCTCGGCGACGATGATCCACTTGGTGTGGATGAACCACCGCATCCGCGCTTCGATCGTCGCGTCGTCCGCGCCGCCTGAGCGCAGCCCGTCGCGGTAGACGCCGGCCAGGTGCTTGACCCCTTCCAGATCGGTGGGGCCCAGGTGGACGTGATAGCCGTTGGCGCCGGCCTGCGCCACCTTGGACTCGGTGTTGGTGGCGACGGCGAACAGCGGGTGGGGCACGCGGTATGAGTAGGGCATCACGCGTCCCTCGAGCGTTCCCTGCTCGGCCTCGGTGGCGAACGGGAGCGCGCCGTCGGTCGGCCGATGGGCCCACGCCTTGAGCAGCAGCTCCAGCCGCTGGTCAAACAGGGTCGCGCGGTACGCGGATCCCATCTCATGGATCCCGAAGGCCGTCCCGTTGTTCGGCTGCCCGGAGGAGAGCCCGTACATCACCCGGCCGCGCATCAGCAGATCGAGCAGGTTCATCCGCTCGATCAGCCGCAGCGGATGGTTGAGCACCAGCGGGACCACCGAGGTGCCGATCCACGCCTGCTTGAGCTGAGCGGCGAGGTAGCCCCCGATCGTGAACGGATCGCTGTAGGGCTCGTAATCGTTGTGGTGCTGCTCTCCGACGTAGATCGCCGCAAAGCCGGCCTCGTCAGCCTCCAGCGCCTGATCGACACTCGCGTCGATCGTGACCATGTCGGCGTCCGGGGTGAACACCCGCGGCCCGAGGAACATCGAGAAATACATGCCTCATCCGTCCTTGTTCGCTGCCTGAGCGGCCGACGAGCTGAGTGCTCGTTCACGACTCTCCACCCGCAGCAGTGGGGATCGTACCATCAAATGCGAACCTGCGCTCTAGTTTCAGCGGCGGCCGCCGGGAGCGGGCTCAGCAGGTATGAGCTGACCGCCGACACCAGCTCCTCCACCATCACGTCCCAGGGAATCGTCGAACGCAGCCCGACCGGAGCGCTCACCTGGCGAGCAAGCGTGTCGAGCAGCAATCGGGTCGCCACCTCGACCGCCCGCGCGGGGACCGGATGCGCGATGCCGTCGGCGCGGGCCAGCAGGCAGGCCTCGAAGTACTCGCCCAGGCGCTGGGCCGAGGCGCCGCCCTGTTGGGCGACGGCCGGCTCCTGAGCCCCCCGGGCCATCAGCATCGCCAGGACGGTCTGGTGTCGGTTGAAGAATCCGCCCACCTCGCGGACCGCCCGCGCGATCGTCTGCGGCGGATCGAGGTCCTCCCAGGAGGGATCGGCGAAGATCGCCTGCTCCTCGGCGGCGAACTCGGCCACCAGGCGCGTCTGGACCGCCACCAGGAGTGCCTGCTTGGACGGAAACCGCGAGTACAGCGACCCCGTCGCCACGCCGGCGCGACGACAGACCTCCGCGACCGTGAACGCCTCCCAGTCTCCCTCCTTGAGGATCTCCGCGCCGGCTGCGAGCGCGCGCTCGAGCGTTGCCCGGCTGCGGGCCTGCTGGGGAGGCCGGATGCGGTCGTGAGTGGTCAAGTCCGGCCTAGACCCGCGACAGTGGACGGCGGCGCCGCGGGGCGTGCGCTGTCGCGCGCACACCCCGCAGGCTCATCCGCGTCGGTCGCCGACGGGCGTCAGTAGGTGAGCTTGCCCGAGAGCTTGAAGACCGCATTGGTCGCCAGGGCGCCGGTGGCCTTGCCCGAGCCCTTGACGTGCTTGTAGGTGCCGGTCCCGCCGGTCGCATGCCACGTCCCGGACAGCTTGGTGCCCTTGATGTTGTAGAGGGTGGAGATGTCGATCGTGCCCCCTGACACCTTCAGCACGTACTTGGTGAGGGGGGGACTGACCGCGGCGGTGTAGGTGCCGGTGAGGCTTCCCTTGATCGTGCCGTGCCCGTGCTGGGTACCGGTGGTCTTGGTCGAGGTGATGCGCGCGTGCAGCGAGATCGAGATCGTCTTGGATGCCGCGGCGCGGGCGGTGACGGCGCCGGCCTGGGCGGGCAGCACGGCGAGCGCGCAGATCGTGCCGGCAGCGGCGGCGACGTGAGCAATACGTGTCTTCATGGGACTCCTGACTACGTTGACGTGAATCGAGGAGACATGGGAGTTCCGGCCTTCATTCACGACACCCTCTCCTCACAGCGACTGCACTCCTGGCCGGGTGTGACCCCGACCAAACTAGAGCGCGAATACTAGTTCGGAAACGCTAACGGTGTCGCGCGGTGCTGTCAACATCGGCCCG
>CAZZYU010000103.1:0-11495 GCA_964658375.1 uncultured Acetobacteraceae bacterium
CCGATCTCCTCGGTCGGATAGCTCGACGGCGAGACGACGATCTCCTGGGCCAGGAAGATGATGTCGATGGCGTGATGGAACGACTCGACGTCGAACGTGCCGTCGGCGCGGCGGAACTTCATCAGGTTCAGTGACGCCAGGTTGCAAGCCGAGTCATCGACACTCATGTATTCGCTGCACGGATTGGACGCGTTGATCCGCCCCGACACGGGATCGGTGTGCCACCGGTTGATCGTCGTGTCGTACTGAACGCCCGGGTCCGCGCAGCGCCACGCGGCCTCGGCGATCTCCTTCATCAGCTGGCGGGCTCGGATCGGCTCGCCGACCGGCTTGCCGGTGACCCGGGAGGTGAGATGCCAGTCCTCGTCGTTCTCGACCGCCTTCATGAACTCGTCGGAGACGCGCACCGAGTTGTTGGCGTTCTGGTACTGAATCGAATAGAAGCCGTCGCCGTCGATCGACATGTCAAAGCCGGCGTCGCGCAGCGCCGCGGCCTTGTCCTCCTCCTTGGCCTTGCACCAGATGAAGTCGCGGATGTCGGGATGGTCGACATCGAGCACGATCATCTTGGCCGCCCGACGCGTCTTGCCGCCGGACTTGATCGTCCCCGCCCAGGCGTCGGCGCCGCGCATGAAGCTGACCGGTCCCGACGCGGTGCCGCCCTTGGACAGGGGCTCCATCGACCCGCGGATTCTCGACAGGTTGATGCCCGAGCCCGAACCGCCGCGAAAGATCTTGCCCTCCTTGGTGTTCCAGGCGAGGATCGACTCCATCTCATCCTCGACGGAGAGGATGAAGCAGGCCGAGCACTGCGGGCTCTCCTCAAAGCCGACGTTGAACCAGACCGGCGAGTTGAACGCCGCCATCTGGTGCAGCAGGATGTGGGTGAGCTCCTCCTCGAACGCCGACGCATCGTCCTCGGTGGCGAAATAGCCACGCTCGCGACCCCAGCCGGCGATCGTGCCGGCGACGCGACCGATCATCTGCTTGACCGAATGCTCGCGCGCGGGCGATCCGAGCTGGCCGCGGAAGTACTTCTGGGCGACGATGTTCGTCGCATTCTGTGACCACGACTTGGGAAACTCGACATCGGACTGCTCAAAGGAGACCTTGTCGCCGTGCCCGATCCGGGCGTCCCGGGTCTCCCACTCGATCGCGTCGAAGGGATGGGTGCCCGGCGTGGTGAAGTAACGGCGGACGGAAAGGCCCTCGCCCGCTCGGACACCCTCTGAAATCTGCGTGTGCGGTGCGTGGGACATTGGGTACTGCTCCTCTCGGTTTTCCGCCTGCGTCTGGTGCGTCTACTCGACTCCGTGGCGGTCGAGCAGGGCGCGCAATGCTGCACCACGGCCCGGACAGAAGACCGACCGCGTCTCGCTATTTGCGAGAGCGTCGTCGGCACCACAGATTTTACCGCGCAACCAGCGGGTTTTTCGAGATTCGGCGAGCGGAGCAGCCGCCGTTTGGCCCGGGATGATCGACGACGAGGTCGTCAGCGGCGGCCGTTGGATGACAGGTCATCCAGGTCGCGCTGGGCCTGCCGGTGAGCGTCGTCGGTGGCGGCTCGCCGGAGCGCCTCCAGGCGTGATGGAGACACCGCCGCAGGGGCGAGGTACGGGATCGTGCGACCGGCGTTGCGCTTCGGCGCGGCCTCGGGCGCGGCACCTCTGCCGAACGCGAGCAGCTGCGCCTGGTTGAGCTCGAGCTGCGCCTGGGCCTCAGCCAGCTCGCCGCGCAGCCGGCGCAGCTCGGACTCGTCGGCCTGTGCGGCGGCCCGGGCGTTGGCCAGCGCCGTGGTCGTCTCGGTCAGGCGCCGCTCGAGCTCGGCGCTCCAGGTCTCCAGCTCGGCCAGGCGCGCGTTGGCCTGCAGGCGCTCGGAGTCGGCTTCGGCGGCGCGCTCGCGCGCCTTCACCGCCACCTCGTCAAACGCCTCGACCTGACGGCTGAGCTCGTCGCGCTCGACGCTCATCTTGCGCAGCGTGTCCTGCGCCTCGGCGAGCGCGTGCTCGGCGCGCGCATTGGCGGCCCGCAGCGGCTCGAGCGCCTGCTGCGCCTCACGCCGACCCGCGACCGCCGCGTCGCGCTTGCGCACGGCCTCCTGGACGTCGAGCTCGGCCTGCGCGATCCGTTCCTCCATGGTCCGCAGTCGATCCTGTTCGCCGGCGAGCTCCAGCACCGCGGCCTCGGCCCGCCGCGTCGCTTCGGTGAGGCGTTGTTCGGCGAGCGCGGCGCTCTCCTCGGCCGCGGCGAGACGCCGGCTCAGCTCGGCCTCCCGATCTGCCGCGGGCGGTGCGGATCCGTCGCCGGCAGCGACGCCCAGCGTGGCGAGCTCATGCACCGCCTGCAGCTCGGCGCGCGTCTCGGCCGCCGCCAGATGCAGCGCCAGGAAATGCGTCTGGGTCTGCGCGGCGCCGCCGCCGTGGGCCTGCAGCCGCAGCCGGGTTTCGGCCAGTTCCTCAGACAGCTCGGTGATCTTGCCCTGCAGCGCCAGTCGTCGCTCGTCGTCGCTCTCGCCGCCGGTGGGCGTCGGCGAGTCGGGCAGCGGAGTGAGGTCCTGGGCCTGCCAGTTCAGGCGCGCCGCGCCCGCCGTCGGGGGCGGCAACGCGATCACGAACCCGTCGTCGAACTCGAACGAGAAGACGGTCTCGGGGGTCACCGCAGCGGCATGCACCGAGTAGGCGGCGCGGAGGATCTCGTCGAAGTCGGCGGGCGCGGGGACCGCGGCGTAGCGCCAGACCGTGTGGCCATCGTCGGCGACGAGCGTGGGGCGTGGCTGATCGGACGTGCCGTGGGAGGAGGACCATGCGGTGACCCGCAGCAGGCCGATCGTGTCGCTGATCGGCACGTGCTCAAAACTCGTGATGGTGGCCAGTTTCCACGCGTCGCTCACAACGCCCGCGATTGTAGGTCCTGTTAAATGATCCTTGCCAACGGCCGACCCGGCCTGAGCGAAAGCGAGTACCAGGCATGAAGCTGCTCGTCACCGGCGGTGCCGGCTACATCGGTTCGATCGTCTCCCGGCAGTTGCTGGAGGCCGGGCACGAGGTCGTCGTACTCGACAACCTCGAGCGCGGACATCGGTCGGCCGTCGCCCCGGGAGCGCGGTTGATCGAGGCCGACCTGCGGGAGCCCGGTGAGGTGGCCAGGGCGGTCGGCGAGGGCTTTGACGGCGTCCTGCACTTCGCTGCGTTGGCACTCGTCGGCGAGTCGGTGTCCCACCCCGAGCGGTACTACCGCACCAACGTCGTGGGGACGCTGAACCTGCTGGAGGCGATGCACCACGCCCAGATCTCGCGGCTGGTGTTCTCCTCCACGTGCGCGGTCTATGGCCAGCCCGATGAGGTGCCGATCAGCGAGGAGGCGCCGCCGCGCCCGGCCAACGCCTACGGCGCATCCAAGCTGGCCGTCGACGGCATGATCGGCGACGTCTGCCGGGCCTATGGGCTGGGCGCGGTCAGCTTGCGCTACTTCAATGTCGCGGGGGCCAGCGGAGACGCCGGCGAGGATCACTACCCCGAGACCCATCTGATTCCCAACGTGCTGCGCGCCGCCCAGGGACGCAGCCCGCACGTGGAGGTGTTTGGGACCGACTACCCGACGCCCGACGGCACCGCCATCCGCGACTACATCCACATCGAGGATCTGGCGACCGCCCACATCCTGGCGCTTGACGCCACGGCCGAGGGCGAGCACGCGATCTACAACCTCGGAACCGGCAACGGGTTCTCGGTCCGTGAGGTCATCGACGCCGCGCGCGAGGTCACCGGCGCCGAGATCACGGTCATCGAGAGCCCGCGCCGGCCCGGAGACCCCCCGCGGCTGGTCGCCGCCTCGGGCAAGATCCGCGCCGAGCTGGGCTGGGAGCCGCGCAAGCCGCACCTGAGCGAGATGGTCGGCGACGCGTGGGCCTTCATCACGGCCCACCCCGAGGGCTACTCAGCCCAGTAGGTCGGCGATCGCTCGCAGCGCGGCGGCGAGCACCTGGTCGCCGGGCAGCGCCCCGTCGAGCACCCGGATGCGCTCAGGCTCGGCCGCGGCCAGCTGGCGGTAGGCGGCCGCGGCTCGCGCGAAGAACTCGTCGGTCTCCTGCTCGATCCGATCGCGGGGGGCGGCGCGAGCCTGAGACCGAGCGCGCGCCAGCGCGGGGTCGATGTCGATCAGCAGCGTCCGAGCGGCGGCCAGCCCACGGGTGGCGAACGCGTTGATGGCGCGCACGGGTTCGATTCCGAGCTCGCGTCCCGCGCCCTGGTAGACCAGCGAGGAGTCCACGAACCGGTCGAGGACGACCAGTGCGCCCGTGTCGAGCAGCGGACCCAGCCGCTCGTCGACGAGCTGAGCCCGGGCGGCGGCATAGAGGAGCGCTTCGGCCCGGGCGCCGACTCGCTGAGCGGGGTCCTGGACGAGCTCGCGGATCCGCTCGGCGATGGCCACGCCGCCGGGCTCACGCAGCAGTGAGACGTCGATTCTGCGGGCGTTCAGCGCGTCGCGCAGCCCCTCGGCAAGGGTCGTCTTGCCCGCCCCGTCGATGCCCTCCAGAGTGATCAGCGTGCCGGCGGCCATCGGGGTCGGAGCGAGCCTATTGGAGGGCTAGGATCGACGCGTGCTCGCAGAGCTCGACCGCCATCCGCACGCCCACGCTGTGCTTGCCCCGGCGTTCGCCGAGCCGCCCCGGCCGTCGCACGCGTACCTGTTTCACGGGCCCGGCGGTGCGGGCAAGCGCGCCGCCGCCCGGGCGCTGGCCGCGCGGCTGCTCTCCGACGGCGCGACTGATATCGACAACGCTCGCGCGCGGGTGATGTCGGGCGCCCACCCCGATCTCACCTGGGTGGTGCCCAGCGGGGCGCACGAGATGCTCGTCTCCGACATCGACGGCCCGGTGATCGCCGCCGCGTCCAGGACGCCGTTTGAGGCAAGGCGGCGCGTGTTCGTGATCGAGCGCGCCGACGAGCTTGGAGACGAGGCGGCCAACCGGATGCTCAAGACCCTCGAGGAGCCCGCGTCGTTCGTGCACATCATCCTGCTCACCGATCGGGTCGGGGAGATCCTGCCCACGATTCGCTCACGCTGTCAGACGGTGCGCTTCGAGGCGCCGACCGAGGAGCAGGCGGTGGCGGCTGTCGGCGAGCTCGGCGTTCACGGCGACGCGGCGCATGCGTGCGTGCGGCTCGCGCTGCAGGACGCCGACCGGGCGGCCGAGCTGGCCACGCCGGAGGGCCAGGCGCTGCGCGCCGCTGCCGAGGCCTACGCGCGGGCGGCGGTGGCGGGATCGATGGCGGTCGACCGGCCGTGGACGGCGTTGCTGGCCGCCGTGCGCGCCCGGGGCGAGGTGGCCGGGGCTGCGTTGTCGGCTCAGGCGGCGGCCGAGCTGGAGCTGATCCCGCGCCGCGAGCGCAAGCGCCTGGAGACTGAGTGGTCTGATCGCGTTCGCCGCACCAAGCGCCGGGTCCAGACCGGCGCTCTGGATCTGGCGCTGCAGGTCGTGTCGCTGTGGTTCGCCGATCTGGCGGCGCTGGCGCTGGACGCCCCTGACCTCGTGCGCCACGTTGACCGGTCTGCGGAGCTGGAGGCCGACGGCGGGATCGAACCGCGCCGGCTGCGAACGGCGACGGAGCTCGTCGAGGAGACCCGCCGACGGTTCGAGCTCAACGTCTCCGAGGATCTCGCCTGCGAAGCGCTGGCCTACCGGCTCCAGCGGGTTCTGGAGCGGTGAGCGTGGCGGATCCGCGGGTCATGATCCGCCCCCCGGTGCGCGAGGACCGCGCGGAGTTCACCCACCTCATGCAGGTCAGCCGCGACTTCCACAGCCCATGGGCCACGGCGCCGACCGACGATGACCGCTTCGCCGCCTACCTGGCCGACGCGCGCCGGGCCGACTTCGAGGCGATGCTCCTCTGCCGGACCGATGACAACGCGATCGTCGGTTTCTTCAACCTGTCCCAGATCGTGCGCCGCCGGCTGCAGAGCGCCTACCTCGGCTACGCGGTCGGCGCGCCGTTTGCCGGCCAGGGCTACATGCGCGAGGGCCTGGAGCTCGTCCTGCGCCATTCCTTCACGCGCCTGGAGCTGCACCGCGTCGAGGCCAACATCCAGCCCGGCAACAGCAACTCGCTGGCCCTCGCTCGCGGCGCCGGCTTTCGCCGCGAAGGCTTCTCACCGCGGTACCTGAAGATCGGCGGCCGCTGGCGCGACCACGAGCGCTGGGCGATCCTGGTGGAGGACTGGCGAGCCCGTACCGGCGCGCCCGAGCAGCCCGACGGACCCTTCTGAGCCGCGGGTCTGCGGCCGCAGCGGCGCGGTAGCCTCTGCCCAGCGCCGACGTAGCTCAGCTGGTAGAGCACTTCACTCGTAATGAAGGGGTCCCCGGTTCGATTCCGGGCGTCGGCTCTCTCTTCGTCCCGCTCGCTCGGCTCCGCGCTGAGCTGCTCAAGCTCCCCGGCGACCACTAGCCCCGTGGCCGTCACCGACGCGCGGCGTGGTCCCTTGAGGCTCACGTCTGCACATCGGCAGCCCGTTCCGTCTGCTCCAAAAACCGTCCACACGATCCAGCTTTATGTGTACGCTTTTTGGAGTGAGCTCGCGGCCCCCGATCATCAAGCTCCTCCGCGACCACTTCGATGGCCGCCCGTTCCGGGTAACCGAGGCTATCGAAGTCGGCGTCAGCCGAGATGCGTTGTCGTGGTTGCGCAAAACGGGTCGTCTGACCGCGGTCGGTCGCGGAGTGCTGCAGTTGCCAGACGCGGGAATGGGAATGCTGTCAGAGCTGGCGATCGTCTCCACACGGGTTCCGAGCGGCACCATCTGCCTCAACTCAGCATTGTCGTTCTGGGAGCTGACCGACGAGATCCCGGAGACCGTGCACTTGGCCGTCCCGCGGGGAATGCGCCGCCCCGTCATCTCTGAGCCCGCCACCACCATCCATGTCTTTGATCCCAGCACCTTTGACATAGGGCGTGAGCAGGCCAGGACCGATGCCGATGAGCCTTTCTGGGTCTACTCGGCAGAACGGTCGATCGTCGACGCGATGCGCATGTCCCGCTGGGTCGGCCGCGACGTGGCGCTCCACGCGCTCCAGCGCTACGTCAAGCGCCCGGGAGCCAAACCAGCCCGCGTGGCGGAGATCGCACGCGTGCTCGGAGCGTCCTCCCGCATCCAGCCGGCGTTGGAGACGCTGCTCAGCTGACAGACCCTGAGGTCATCGAGAGGGCCGCCAAAGCCGCGTTCCGGGAGCTGCAACGCAACGCGCGGGAGACAAACGCCAACATGCAGTCGCTACTGACCGTCTACGCGGTTGAGTCGTTCCTGCGGCGGCTCGCCGTCTCCGAGCGCTCCGAGCAGATGGTGCTCAAGGGCGGGATGCTGATGGCGGCCAACAGCATCCGGCGTATGACCCGCGACGCGGACCTCTCGACCCACGGGGTCGCAAACGATGAGAGCAGCGTCGCAGAAGTCGTCCAGGCGATCAGCGCGCTGGAACCCGAACCGCACGACGGGATTACGATCGACCCGGAGTCACTCCGGACCGAGGTCATGCGCGAGGAGACCGAGTACCACGGCGTCCGATGCAGACTCGTCGCCCACATTGTCAAGGCTCGGATCCCGTTCGCGCTTGACTTCTCCTTCGGCGATCCCGGCGTGGCGACCCTGATCCACCTGGAGTCGGTCATTGACAGGCCGGCCGTCCCGCTCCAGGCCTACCCGCTGACGCTAAACCTGGCCGAGAAGATGGTCACCGCAATGGAACGCCGAGAGACCAGCACCCGCGATCGGGACTTCGCCGACATCTGGGTCACCAGCCGCCGCCACCAGCTTGATGCCAAGGAGCTGCGGGGCCACATCATGGACGTGGCCGGACACCGCCAGCAGGAGGTCATAACCATGGCGGAGGCCCTGGAGCACATGCCCGACCGCCAGCAGTACTACGCAGCCATGGCCCAACGGATGTCCTACCTATCGACGCCGCCAGATCAGTGGACCGACCTGCTCGCTGGCGTAATCAGCTTCGCCGACCCGCTGCTGCTCGATACCGACGGTGCCCTAACCGCCTGGGAACCCGAGCAGCTCGGTTGGAAGTAGACAGAGCAGCCCGTCACCGCAAGCTGGGCGACGCGCGCCAGTCGCCCATCCGGGGAGCCGCCCGCCGGTCGTCTTGCCCGCCCGCTGCCGCTGACGGCAACGCCCGGATCGGCGGCCGTCGTCGTCGCCACCGTCATCGTCGGCATCGTGTTCAGCAACGCGCTCGTCGCGGTCTACTTCTTCTTCTTCCTCCTCCTGGTCCTGCTCGGGGGCCTGCACACGCTGGCCCATCACCTGCCTCAGCGTCCGGCGGCCGAAGCCGCTACCCAGCAAAGCCGCCAGGGCGTTGCTCACCGCTTAGTCGAGCCTGGGTTGCTCGATGTTCGCCGGATCTCCTGGGGAAGGCAGCATCTCAGGATTGCGGTCGGCGAGCGGGGTGCACTGTCTCGTACACGGTGACGCAGCCAAACTGACGCTCTTCACGCACCTCGGGTGCGATCTGGCGGCCAAGGGCTGACGGCGCGTCGCAGGGGACGATGACGAATCGGGCGCCCGATTGGGTGAGGATCGCGCGGCGGGAAGCTGACGAGGGTTGGTCTGAACCGGAGGCGAAGAAGCGGGAGGCAGTCACCTCGTGAGCGGCCGGTTGCCACATCCAGTGTCCAGCGAACGAGGGCCGTCCGGTGAAGCCGGGTACCGACATCGACAGCTGTGGAGGTGCGAGTACCGCTCCGGGCTGGGGATCCTCGGCGAGGAAGCGCAGGGCATCTGCCTCCTGGTCGGTGAGGACGACCAACGGCGACGACAGGGCGGAGGAGTGTGAGAGAAGTCCGCCGGCGGCGTCCAAGTGATACAGGGCCGCGGGGACGATCCCCACGCTCAGCCCCACCGCCGCCAGCACACTCGCGGCGTGGCCGCGCAGCCGTAGCCGACGAGCGAGGGTGGGGGCGCCGCGGACCGCGAGGATCGACAGCGGCAGGCTGACGCCGGCCAGTGCGTGGGGGTGAAACTCCGGCAGGAAGAGGTACACAAGCGCGTCGGATACCACCCAGAGACGCAGCATCCAATCGCCGTCGCTGTGTCCCACGCGCCACCCGAAGGCGGCGAGGGTCGCGATGGGGGCGAACGCGGCGAGCAGCGCCCACCATGGCGCGAGTCCATCCTGGCTGATCGTGTTGGCCTGAAACGTGCGCCATGTCGGGTCAACGTGGGAGAGCACGACTCCGTAGAGCAGAGGGAGGAGCACGCCAACGATCGGCAGCCACAGGACCCGGTACCGGCGCCGGGGCCCACGTACCGCGAACAGCAGGCCGAGCACGGTGAGCAGTTCGATCGCCTGCCACGGATAGAGCCAGGCGACGAGCGCGCCCGCGCCCGCCGTCAGTACCTGAAGTCCGCGCTGCGGCGCGCCCCCCATCTCGGCGTCGAGCAGCCGCCACCCGCCCAGCAGGAACAACGGTGTGAGGCCCATGGCAATCGCGGTGTGATCAAAGCCCCACAGCGACCACGCCGCGTATGGGTCCTCCGCAGCGAGGGTCAATGAGCCCGAGGACCCCCGCAGCTGGGTCACCCAGTACATGATTGCGACCACCGGGGATTGGTAGAAGAGCGCCAACGCGAGTGCTGCCGATCGCCCGCGGCGTCCCGGCACGAACCGCCAGATGAAGGCCGCGAAGCCGACGAACAGGGTGAAGATGGCCACCGGGCGCCACACGAGGAACGCGAGCTGGATCGGCAGCCCCGCCCGCCACATCAGGCCTGAGATCAGGAACAGCGGATGCAGGTAGTCGTGAGGCGTGCCCCCGACATGCCATAGGTTGGAGGCGAGAATATGCGTCCCGGCGTCCCTGATCCATGCCAGATAGGCGAGCTGATCAAACGGATCGGTCCCATCGGCGCCTGTGAGCACCCCGCCATGGCGCAGGACGTGCACAACGAGCAGAGCCAGTGGCGCCGCAGTCCACACCACCAACGCGATCAAGAGGACGGGATGAGCCAGCACGGCGTCTCGGGTGAACGACGCCATGTCCCGCCGGGACGGGCCGGAGCGCACGTTGGCCACGTGCGCGTCAGTGGAAGCAGTGTGCCGCTCCTGGTGACCGCGGCGTCTGATCGCCGCTTCTGCCTCCCGGGTCGCCACTCCAACGTCATCGGCACGCTCAGCGTCGACCGTTAGCACCCCCGCGGAGTGCGAGCCCGCACCGGGCAGTCAGCGAGCGGGTGTGACGCGGGGACGCGCCAGGACGCTGTCGTCATCAGCGCCGTCGACCCACGAACCTCAGACGCTTCGTTCCAAGAAAAATGCGTGCGTTCTGACTGATCGGTGAGCGCAGCTATGGGAGTAGCGTCGCTTCGGCGACGGCCTTCGTCAGCGGCCGCCGGTCGTCCGAGGGCGGACTCGAACGACGCCGAGGGCGCGGCGGACGGAACGTCGGAGCCGCCGCACGGCCCGGATCAACTGCCAGCCTCGGCTCTCCGCGAACATCGCTTCAAGGTCTGTCACCCGAGTCTGAGCGGCGACGCGCCAGAGGTGCTCGGTATCACCGCGGCGCCGTGCTTCACCGAGCAGTACGCGGAGATGCAGGTCGTCGGCGTGGAGCTGCTCGATGTTGTGCATCAGTGCGGCCACCTCGCGTGGTTCGCCTTCTTCGAGCGCAGCCAGGTGCTCGGGTGTGAACGTGCCCGGGCGTTTGCGCACGACGACGTACCCGTGGGTGTGCGGGATGACGGCACCCGACGGTTCGCGATCATGGTGAATCTCGAGGATCTCGAACGCTCGACCCCAGTGCGCGCGGATCCACCAATCCGACATGAACACGGTCGGCCCGCCGCCGTCCCAGTCCTGACCGTGACGCAGCACGTTCATGCCGACGCGATCGGCGTCCCACGGACCGGATAGCTCCGCCTCGGCCATCCCCTCACCCAGGAAGGTCGCCATGAAGATGCCGCCGGGGGCGAGTACGCGATGCAGCTCGAGCAGCCACGCGGCCCAATCGTCGGCGAGGTGCGTGAACACTGAAATCGCATATACGAGGTCGAAGTGATCGTCGGGCAACGGCAGCCCAGGCATCGTGGAGAGGGTTCGGAAACGAAATGGCTCGCCGAGGTGGCGCTCAAGCCACGCGATGCTCGCCCCATCGATGTCCGCGCCCCAGACCTCACCGGACCCGGCCTCGTGGGCGAAGTGACGAATCACGTTGCCCGCGCCGCAACCAAAGTCCAGGATCCGCGGCGACTGGGCGACGTCCGGACCGCAGTGCTCAGCGACCAGGGACATGAGCATCGCCTTCATGCCGGCGGCGCCCGCCAGGTACCCGTCGACCACGTCCCCCTCCGGGATTGCGCCGGCCCGCCGGATCAGCTGCACGGGCGGAACCGGGAACCCGTCGGGAGCGACTGTGCTCATGGCTCGCAGTTTCCCATCTGGCAGCCCCCATGCGGTGGCTGCAGAGTCAGGCCGGTCCGAGGTGCTCGGCGATGAC
>CAZZYU010000104.1:0-2244 GCA_964658375.1 uncultured Acetobacteraceae bacterium
ACCTCAAACGCGGCTACGGCCTGGACCGATCCCGTCTCAAAGGCCAGACAGGCCAGCAGATCTGGACCGGATGGGCGATCCTCGCCTACAACGCTGACACGCTCGCCGTCCGACCCCGATGAAACACTCACCAAGCTCGATCGACCCGAGCAACCATTCACTACGAACCGGCCGCGTGAGACCTGTCTCCGCGGCCGTTTCGTTTCCCAGGCCGCCCCAGATTATTCCGCGGCAAGTAGCCCTGCCTAGCCTAGAGCGGCCGTCGCGGCGGCGACGGATTCGGTTGGCCAGGAGTGGGGGGCGTTGTTGGATCCCTGAACGTCCTGGTAGGTGCCGGCGAGGGTGTGTCCGTCCGCCGCGTACACCGAGCCAGCCCCAGTCCACGTGGGGTTGCCGGTCCCGACCCACACCGTCTTGCCGTCGATCCACTCGATCGATTTGGGTTGGCTGGACTGCAGGTAGGCCGTGATACCCGGAGTCGCAGCAACCTGCGCTGACAGAGTGGACTGAATCGAGGGTGGGGCGGGGATGGCGTCCTGCGCTGAGGCGACTCGCAACGGGGTCTGGCCAGGATGTGATGAGGCGGTGCTGCTGATGATCGTGGCGGTCGAGCCGACCGCCACGGCTATGAAAGAGGCGGCGAGGCGGAACCGAATCACGGCTGGTGGTCTGTGGTTCTTTTCGACAGGGACTCGTCGTGTCGTCAACAGACCGACGAAGGATGCGGTCAGGAGCCAGCGAAAGGGCTCGATCTGAGGCGATGTAGAGGTCCAGCAGAACAACAACAATCCGAACGCCGCGATCAACGCGAGAACTGTTCCGGCCGAAGCGTGCCCCTGTGTGCGCCGGCGCTCTTTCAACCCGGCACGGATTAGGTCGAAAGCTTGCCCGCCTTGACGAGCTTCTTCCGCAACCAAATCGAGCAGCTCATCTTGGTAGCGCTCGCGCCAAGCGCGGGGGAAGGCAAGGACGAGCAGGTTGTACCGCTTCACACTATCTCCGGCCGTGGTCCGCGACGCGATAAGAGCTCAAGGCGAGTCTGCCCTTCCTTAGCGATCTGACTCATTTCGGCGACCGCCTCCTCCAACGACGAAACGCCAGCTTCGGTGATCGTAAAGGGATGGCGCCGGTCTTCAACCGGAAGCGCTTCGATGAGCTCTTGCTCGGCCAACCGGCCCAGCGCTCCGTACAGCGTGCCCGCGCCCAGGCGTACGCCCGCGAACGCCTCGATATCTCCCAGCAGTGCATGCCCGTGCTTTGCGCCGGAGGCAAGGCTCATCAGCACGAGCAGCGGCGGCCCGCTGAGCCGCGAGACGCCATCGCGACGAGTTCTTTTGGCGCGGGCCATGCCGCGACAGTTTGTCCCCTTCGGAGCTCGCCTTCAAATTCGTGAAGGGGTTCCTCTGGGTTGCGCTACTACGTACTATGTAGTTTACTGGTACGTAGTCTGTAGTAGTCTGCCAATCAACTGACTCGATAAATCGAGTCCACCGGAGGGCACCTAATGCGCGCAAAGCGTCTTGCTGTTATTGCTGGAGGGACGGTCATCGTCGGGATGCTGCCAGCTCTGACCGCGACGGCCGGAGCCGATCAAACGATCCCGCCGCCCGCTCCGCTTGTCGCGACCCTGTCGCCGCAGGTTGCTGCGACTCCGGGTATCACGGCCTACCTGCAGTCCAGCCAACCCAAATCGATCGAGTGGATCGACGGCAAGACGGTGTGGGTCGGGACCGGCAACCCCACGTGGACTGGGGCTGGCTCGGTGTACGCGGCGGACGGACACACCCTCGCCGGCACCTACCAGGACGTTCAGGGATCCAACAACGCCCCCCACTCCTGGCCAACCGAATCCGTCGCCGCCGCGACGGCCGCGCAACAGGGCGGGGCGTCCCCAGACATCATCCAGCAGAGCCCCTGCATGAACCAGGACTTCTGCCTGGAGACGCAGTCCCCCTATGCGACCTACGGGTACTACCAGACGGGCGCGGAGTTCCTCAACATCCAGCACCGATTGGGGTACAACACGGGCAAGTGGACCGGATACGTCGGTACGCCGAACGGCAACACTCCAACGGAGCCCCCGCACACGAACGTCTCGTTCCCGGGCTTTGAGACGGTCACCTTCATCGACATCAGTTCGTGATCAGCTGGAACACGGTCCGGATCTCTCTCAACAAGAGGCCGATTCCGGTGGGCGGTTCCGCGGGGTAAACCCACGCGGAACGGGGACAGAGGGGGATCAAC
>CAZZYU010000104.1:2254-11393 GCA_964658375.1 uncultured Acetobacteraceae bacterium
GCGGCCATCGCCGCGCGCGCTGCCCTCCTTTAGGAGAGGGGTTGGCGGCGGCCGAGACGACATCAGAGACCGGCACGATGCCTGTCGCACTCATCTTGGGACGGACGAGATCCTGAACGACACTGCTCAGGCTCCTCTTGAACGTTCATCCGATGTCGGGTGGCCTGCAGAGACGGGACTGCCGACCATGGTTCGGCTGTTCATCGATTGGGCTGGCTGTCGATGACGATGGGCGACCTTGACGGGGCCGAAGCGCTCCCAGGCTATCTGCGGCATCTGACGCGTCATCAACCGGCTGTTGTGATGCCCACGAGCCGGACCCTCCCCAGCCGCGCGAGCAGCGCGCTCGCGCTGACACGGGTGGCGTGCACAGTCAACGTGCCGGCGGTGGCGCTGGCCGGTGTGATGCTCAGCGCTTTGAACACGACGTTGTTGGCGGGGTGTGGGTCGGGGGTGGTGAGTGACAGCGCGGCGGCGGTGAGCAGGGTGTGCCCGGAAGCAGTGGCGCTGCTGGTGAGCGGCACCGTGTCAGTGAACGTCTGGCCGGCCGGAAGCGCGCTGTCAAAGGCGAGGATCAGCCCGCCGCGGCCAGCGGGGTCGGAGCGGGTGATGCCGCGTGGCAGCAGCAGGCCGATCACGACGTTCTTCGCTGTCTGAGGGCCGCTGTTGGTGACGGTCACGGTCGCCTGGAAGCTCGTACCGGCGACCGTGGCACTCGGAGATTGGAGGCTGACCGCCAGGTCGGCTCCAGGGGCGGGGGCCTGGACGGTCTCGACCTCGGATCCGCAGGCGCTCTCAGACGCTTGGTTGCCGGGGTCGCCCTCATAGCGGGCCTGCCAGTAATAGGTCCCGGGCGTGCTCAGCGTGGCGCTGACGGACGCCGGGATGGTTCCCGGCGTACTGATCGCCTGGGGGGTGCCGCCGGTGACCGCTGTGGTGCAGGCGCTGTCTGAGTAGACGGTGTAGGCGACCGTGCCCGTCGCCTGCGCGGCATCGATGCCCGACAGCGTTGCGGTGTCGGTGACCGGAGTGCCCGGTGGCACCGTGACGGTTGCACCCGAGCTCCCGCCGCCCGTCAGCGACGTGGTCAGCGATGTCGCGGCGGGCGTCTGGAACACGTAGACCGCCCCCTGCTGCTCGTTGCGGTCGGGGGCGCCGGCGAAGATGGTGGAGCCTGCGAACAGCACCGATGTGCCGAGGAAGTCGTTTGCGGAGCCGTCAGACGCGGTCAGCTGGCTGGACTCCGTCGCGTTCGTCCAGCCCCCTGCGGGCTCGTCGAACTCATACAGCGCGCCCTCGTTGCCGTTTGCGCCGACCGTGTGAAAGCTCGCGCCGGCGATGATCGTCTGGCCGGAGATCCCGACCGATTCGCCGAGTCTGCCGCCGCCATCGGACGCGGTCAGCTCGGCGGTCTGGGTAGCGTTTGCCCACCCAGACGCCGGCTTGGTGTAGACGTACACCGCTCCGGCAATCGGGTTATTGCCCATCGCGTGTGCGTTTGCTCCCGCGACGATCGTGTCGTCGCTGATCGCCACTGACCTCCCGAACTCGTCCGCCCCAGTCGGGTCTGACGCGGTCAGCTCGGCCGTGAACGTCGCGTTCGCCCATCCCGAGGCCGGCGCGGTGAACACGTCCACCTGCTCGGTACCGCTGGGCGCACCGACCGCGAGCGTCGAACCCGAGACTGCGAGCGACAGTCCGGCGTTGAGGGCTCCGTCGATGCTCGGGACGGTCAGCTCGGCGGTCTGGGTTTCGCTCGCCCACCCCGACGCCGGCTCGTCGAACACGTACACCGCTCCGGCGTACGGGGTGGTGCCGACCTGACGGCCGCTCGCGCCGGCGAGAATCGTCTGACCGGAGATCACGACCGAGGCGCCAAGAGCGTCGCCCGCGACGCCGTCGGAGGCGGTCAGCTTGGCGGACTGGGTCGCGTTCGTCCAGCCCGACGCCGGCTCGTTGAACACGTAGACGGCCCCCGTTCCGCTCGACTTGCGAAAGCCTCCGCCGACGGCGATCGTCTGACCGGAGATCGCGACCGAGGTGCCGAACTCATCCTCGATGCCGGCGTCGGACGCGGTCAGCTCAGCGGTCTGGGTGGCGTTCGCCCACCCCGACGCGGGTTCTGTGAAGACGTACGCCGCCCCTTCCAAGCTACCCGTTGCGGTCGACTGGTTCGGCGCACCCACAACCAGCGTCGAACCGGAGATCGCGAACCCACCGCCGCCGAGCTCGCCGCCGACGCCATCGGACGCGGTCAGCTCGGCCTGTTGGACGAACGGGTCGACCCGCAACGGATACGCCGCGCCCGCATCGTCGACCCCGATCACGATGCGGCCCGCTCGCACCGCCAGCCATGCGTGCAGCCTGCGCCCGTGCGCGTCGGTCACCACCAGTCCCCCGTAACGAAGCTCACCGTGGGCGCCGCGCAGCAGCACCTGCCCGGCCGCCAACCGCGCTCCCACGCCCGCGCCCGCGTACCCGACGGTCAGATCAAGCGGCCCGGATCCCGCCGGACGCGCACCGACCACGAACGTCTGCTCCAGACCCAGCGGGCCGTTGGTCCACTGCTCGACCACGCCCTGGCGGTGGTACTCCACCCGATTGCCCGCCGCCACCGGGTCCGTCTGCCCCAGCCGCTCGACGCTCCCGACACGCCCCATGCCGGTCAGCCCCAATCGCACCCGCAGTCCGTCGCCTGAGATCGACGCACCGGCCGCCGAGAAACCGGCTGACAGCCGCTGCCGGGAGCTGACCGCTCGCAGTCTCCGGATCGCGTACCCGGGCGTATCGGCACCGAGCGCCGCCGACACCGGACCGCGTGCCGACAGCGGCAGCGACTGCCGCCCCGCTGCTGCGGTCGTCCGCGGACCCGCGGACCGCGCCACGCCCGAGGCGGAACCGCCCAGGGCCCCACCCGCATGCAGCCACACCAACAGCGCCGCTGAGCATCCCACCACGACCACCGTCAACCAGCGTCCCCACCCGACCCGTGCACCCCATCGATCAGCCAGAACCATGACGACCCCCCAGTAGCTCAAACGACGGACGCGGCGACAGCCGAGCACCTCATGCGCCGCTCTTCAGTGCAAGCGGGGCCGACGATTCCACACCGGGCCGGCATTCGCGTCAGGGGTGACCCTGATCTTTGCCCGCCGCCCGTCCGTCAGTGGTCCCCAGCCCGGCTCACGGCCGTGGGACAATCTCCGGGTGAGCTCGGATCAATCAACCGTGGGCGCGTCCGGCGTGATCGTCGTCGCGACCCGCGGGGTCGAGGGGCCCGGTGAGGTGCTGCTGCGAGTCGGCGGCGGCACCGAGGCCTACCTCGCATATTCCGAGCAGCCGCTGCCGCGTGGCAGTGAGGTGTTGGTGTTCAATTCGCGTGGAGACCGGTCAGTCGATGTGATGCAATTCGACTCAGGACCGGAATCCTGAGATGAGGTGGTGCTGATGTTCGGTTATCGCGTACCTTCGCCCGACGAGGCGCTGCTGATCGCCGGCGGCCGAGGCAAGAAGGACGGGACGCCGTTCCGGGTGGTGACCGGCCACGGCGCGTTCGTGATGCCGTTCGCCCGTTCGGCGACGTTTCTCACGCTGGCGATGCGCGAGGCCGAGGTCGCCGAACAGTGCGTCACCAAGCAGGGGATCGCGCTGTCGGTCAAGGCCGTGATCGCGTTCAAGGTCGGCAACGACCCCGAGTCGATCGTCAACGCCGCCCAGCGCTTCCTGTCTGACCAGGACCAGATGTCGGTGCTCGCCGGGCGGATCTTCGCCGGTCACCTGCGGTCGATCGTCGGCTCGATGACGGTCGAGGAGATCGTCACCGAGCGCCAGAAGCTCGCCACCGAGGTGCTCGACGGCTCCAAGGCCGAGATGGTCAAGATGGGGCTGATCGTCGACTCGCTGCAGATCCAGTCGATCGACGACATGGGCGCCGGCTACATCGCGGCGATGGCCGCCCCCCACAACGCGGCGATCCAGCGTCAGGCGAAGATCGCCCAGGCCCAGGCCGACCAGGCGGCGGCGATGGCGACCCAGGAGTCGCGGCGCAAGCAGGCCGAGTACGAACGGGAGACGGCCGTCGTGCAGGCGCAGTACAAGGCCGACATCGACCAGGCCCAGGCCAAGGCCGGTCAGTCGGGCCCGCTGGCCCAGGCCGACTCCCAGCGGGAGGTGATCGCGGCGCAGACCGAGCTGGCCGAGCGCCAGGCCAAGCTGCGCCAGCAGCAGCTCGTCGCCGAGGTGGTCAAGCCGGCCGAGGCCGATGCCGAGCGCACGCGTGTGCTCGCCGTCGCCGACGCCGAGCGGATGAAGATCCAGGCCGAGGCCGCCGCCTCCCACAACCGGGTCGCGCTGGACCGGATGCTCATCGACCAGCTGCCCCAGATCGTCCGTGAGGCGGCCGCGGGGCTGGCCAACGCCGACATCACCGTGCTCAACGGCGCCGACGGTCTGGGCGAGCTGGCGGCGGGCCTGGTCAGCCAGGGACTGTCGATCTTCGACACGGTCAGGCGCAACCTCGGACCGGTCGACGATGAGTACGCCGGCCCGGACGACCCGCCGTCGCCGGTGAGCAACGGCAGCGGCGATCCCGCCCAGGCGGCGCTCCCGCCCCAGACGCCCCCGCGCGACAGCTGAAACGCGCGCTCAAATCACCCGTCTGGCCCCGTATCATCGCCACGCGCTGTTGACCGTCGCCGTCGGCTAGTCTCGCGCGTCACATGACCGAACCAGACCTCAACGGCCGGCGCGTGCTGGTCACCGGCGGCTCGGGCTTCATCGGCCGCCACGTCGTCTCCCAGCTCACGCAGGCGGGCGCCCGGGTGCGGGTGATCGACCTCAAGCCCCACCCCGATCCCGCGGTCGACATCGTCGTCGGCGACATCGCCGACCCGGCGGCCGTGGGGCGCGCCTTCGACGGTGGCATGGACTCGATCGTCCACCTCGCGGCCGAGACCCGGGTGCTGAAGTCCATCCAGGAGCCCGAGAAGACCTTCCGCACCAACGTGGTCGGCACCAACACCGTGCTGGAGGCCGGCCGGGCCGCGGGCGTCACCTCGCTGGCCTTCGCGTCCACCAACGCGGTGACCGGTCCGATGACGGCGCCGAAGATCTCCGAGTCCCAGGTGCTCAACCCGCTGACGCCCTACGGAGCGACCAAGGCCGCCGACGAGATGCTGATGTCGGCCTACACCGCGGTCTACGGGATCCGCTGCGCTCCGATCCGCCTGACCAACGTCTACGGTCCCGGCATGCAGGCCAAGGACTCGATCGTCGCGCGGCTGATGCGCTGCATCCGCCTCGGCACCGAGTTCGAGGTCTACGGCGACGGCTCCCAGATCCGCGACTACGTCCACGCCGCCGACGTCGTCGCCGCGATGAAGCTCGCGCTCACCTCCGATCAGTGGTCCGGTCCCATGGTGATCGGCTCCGGCGAGTCGCTGTCGGTGCTCGACGTGATCGAGGCCGTCCAAGTGGTCACCGGGCACGAGATCGCCTACCACCACGGCCCCGCGAAGGCCGGCGAGATGCCCAAGGTCGTGGTCGATCCGTCCAAGGCCCACGCCGCCGGCTGGTCGCCTGCCTACCCCGCGCTCGCCGACGGTCTGGTCGGCGTCTGGGAGGAGTGGTCCGCCGCCGAGGTCACGGCGCCGGCATGAGCTCGATCGACGGCAGCACGACGGTCTCCGCGGCCGACTACGCCAGGCTCGAGCCGGCCGAGCGCCCCGCGGTCGACGCGTTCCTGGAGCGGCATCCGCCCGGCGTCGGCGCGCCGTTGGCGGTTGTGATCCCCGCCTATAACGAGGAGCCGACGGTCGCCGCGGTGATCACCGGGATCCCGGCGGAGATCGCCGGGATGGCGACCGAGGTGATCGTCGTCGTCGACGGCGCCAAGGACGCCACCGCCCGGGAGGCGACCGCGGCCGGCGCGCTGGTGTGCGACGTCGCGGTCAACCGCGGCCAGGGCGCGGCGCTCAAGCTCGGCTACTGGCTCGCGCGCGCCCGGGGCGCGGAGGTGATCGTGACGATCGACGCCGACGGCCAGTACGAGGCCGACGAGATCGGTCGCGTCGTGGAACCGATCCTCTCCGGGCGTGCCGACTTCGTCTCGGGCTCACGGCGGCTGGGCACCGAGCTGACGACCGATGCGACCCGCCACGCGGGCGTGATCGTGTTCGCCGCGCTCATCTCGGTGCTCGTGCGCCATCGGATCACCGATCCCGCCTGCGGCCTGCGCGCGATGTCGGCGCGGGTGACCGCCGACGTCGTGCTGGAGCAGCCCCAGTACCAGGCCTCGGAGCTGCAGATCTCCGCCGCCCTGCACGGCTACCGGCTGGCCGAGGTGCCGACGACGATGCGCGACCGCGACGAGCACGCCACGGGCACCAAGAAGGGCGGGAACTTCGGCTACGGGGTGCGGTTCGCCCGGGCGGCGGTCCACACCTGGCGGCGCGACCGCAGGGCCGCGCGGATGCGCGACTGACCGGCGAACACCCACTTCTCGTACACGAGGAACTTGCCGACGAACATCACCGCCTGCACGAGCACGTAGGCGCCGGTGGTGAACACGACCCGCAGGCCGCTGCCCGCGGGGATGTGGTTGTGACTGGCGGCCCAATGGTGCGCCCAGCCGGTCGCCGCCGAGGAGAGCACGAGCACCACCAGCGAGATCCCGATGTAGGCGACGATCTCACGCAGCCATTCGACCTGGCCCCGGATCTTCCACGCCCACCGGCGGTTCAGCACCCAGTTGGGGGCGGCGCCGGCGGCGAAGGCGACGATCGAGTCGATCGTCGTGTTGATCCCGGCCCAGTCCATGACGGCGAACACGACGACCGAGGTGGCCAGCGCGACGACGGAGCCGATCGCGTATTTCGTGATCTTCGCGGCGAATGGGGACCGGCTGACGCGCTGGGTCAGTGAGTGCTGCGAGGCGCGTGAGTACAGGGAGTCGGGCACCGGGCAAGATCCTAGCTCAGACGACCCAGGCGACCGGGGCGACTCTGGCGACCGCCGAGCGCGGTAGCGTCGCAGAAGCGATGCGCTGCCAGACCGCCGAGGTGCCCCCGGTCCTCGACGAGGATCTGGTCATCGCCGGGGACAACGCCACCGTCCTGGAGCGCCTGCCGGACGCACGTTTTGACCTGATCTACGTCGACCCTCCCTTCAACACCGGGCGCGCCCAGGCCCGGCGGACGCTGTCGGTCGCCGAGGACCCGGAGGCCGGGCGCATCGGCTTCGGCGGCCGGCGCTACCGCTCCGAGCTGCTGCGCCGACTCAGCTACGAGGACTCCTTCGCCGACTACCTGGGCTTCCTGGAGCCGCGCCTGGCCCGGGCGCGCGAGCTGCTGGCCCCGCACGGCACGCTCTACTTCCACATCGACTATCGCGAGGCCCACTACTGCAAGCTGCTGCTCGACGACCTGTTCGGCCGTGACGCGTTCCTGAACGAGATCATCTGGGCCTACGACTACGGCGCCAAGCCCAAGCGCCGCTGGCCCGCCAAGCACGACACGATCCTCGCCTACGTCCGCACCCCGGGCGCGCATCACTTCGATGCCGAGGCCGTCGACCGCGAGCCGTACATGGCGCCGGGCCTCGTCAGCGCCGAGAAGGCCGCCCGCGGCAAGCGGCCGACCGATGTCTGGTTTCACACGATCGTGCCGACCAACGGCGCCGAGAAGACCGGCTACCCGACCCAGAAGCCGGCCGGCGTCCTGCGTCGACTGGTGGCGGCCTCCTCGCGGCCGGGCGGATGGTGCCTGGATCCGTTTGCCGGCTCGGGCACGCTGGGCGCGGTCTGCCGGGAGCTGGACCGCCGCTTCGTCCTGATCGATTCCCACCCCGACGCGGTCGCGGTCATGCGCGCCCGGCTCGGCGAGCCGGTGCCGCTCAGGCTCGGCGAGACCGCACCAGCGGCACGAACCTGACCGATCCACACGCCTCGCGGGTCACGCCGTCGGCGGTCCTGGTCAACCGCAGGAGCTCCTGGCCGCCCCGGGCGCCGGTGGTCACCGGCGCGACCAGCCGACCGCCGACCGCCAGCTGCTCGATCAGGGCCTCGGGAACCGCCGGTCCGGCGGCGGCGACGTTGATCGCCTCATAGGGCGCCGACTCGGGCAGGCCGACCCAGCCGTCCCCGATCCGGCAGGTGACGGCATCGACACCGACGACGGCGGCGAGCGTGGCGGCGGCGGCGCGGCTCAGCGCGGCGTCGCGCTCGATCGACCAGACCTGTCGCGCCAGCCGAGCCAGCAGCGCGGCGTGATATCCCGAGCCGGTCCCGACGTCGAGCACCCGCTCGGTCCCGGTCAGCTCCAGCAGCTCGAGCATCAGCGCCACCACCAGCGGCTGCGAGATCATCTGACCGCGGGCGATCGGCAGGGCCACGTTCTCATAGGCCCGATCGTGCAGCGCGGCGGGCACGAATCGCTCCCGCGGGACCTGGGCGATCGCCTCCAGCACGCGCTCGTCGCGCACCTCGCCGGCGAGCTCTCGGGCCAGTGCCCGAGCTCGGGTGGTCAGCCGGCGAGCCGGGAGGCCCGCAGCCGATCGAGCATCGGCTCCAGATGCTCGTCGGCCTCCGCGTCGCTGAGCCCGGGCAGGTCGAACGCGGCCTGGCCGCGGGCGGTGCGCACCTCAAGACTCCGGCGCTTGCCGCGCAGACCGCGCTTGGCCGACTCGAGATCGACGCTGGTCACCTCGCTCCAATCCAGGCGGCCGATCGCCACGCCGCTTGAGCGTTTGATCACGTCCAGCCCGGCGTCGGACAGCCGCAGCTCGATGTCCTTATCGCCGGGCTTGAGCGTCTCGATCCCCCCGGTGTGCACGGCGGAGATGCGCAGCGCCTGGGCCGGGGCGGCGTCCGCCGTCGATGCTGCGTCGGCCGCCGGTTCGGGCACGGCCTGCGGCTCGGGCTCCGGCGACGGCGTCGGCTCGGCCTCCGCCGCCGGGGTGGACGGGGGCACCGCCTTCGCCGGGGGCGGGGCCGGCGGGGGCGGGGTGGTGGACCGCGGCGGGGGTGAGGATGGGGTCGCGGAGCGCGGCGGGGGCGCGGCCTGCGGCGTGCGCGCGGGCGCTCCCCAGGCGCCGGCCGGGGCGGCGGCCGGTTCAGGCGCGGGGGTCAGCGGGGTCCACCGGT
>CAZZYU010000105.1:0-10119 GCA_964658375.1 uncultured Acetobacteraceae bacterium
GTGCGCGCGCGGTGGGTGCGGGCTCGCGCATGTCGCCGATGGGCACGCGGCGCGTGGCGGGCGGTGACGGCCGCGGCGGGCGCGACGGTGGCGCTCGCGGCGGGGCCGAGCAGCAGACAGACGGCGACCACGATCGCGCCGAGCAGCCCCAGGCGCGTGCTCGGTGGACCCGGAAGCGAGGACACGCGGGTGTATCGGCCGATACGACGGGCTACCCGAGGTCAAGGGCACACCAACTAGACCTTCGGGCAGTGATCGTGACCCTCCTGAAAGGCGTGGGTGGAGCGCGGCGTCGATCCCGGGTAGGCTGTGAATCCCGGTTCACCGACTGAGGAGGAGAGTCTTGGATCTCAACGACACACCGGAGCAGGCTGCGTTCCGCGCGCGAGCGCGCGCGTGGCTGACCGAGCACCGCGACGAGGCCCCGTCGCCGTCGGGCTCCCCGGAGGACAGCGCCTACATCGAGGCGCGCCGCGCCTGGCAGCGCCGGCTCGCCGAGGCCGGACTGGCCGGCGTGACCTGGCCCGCCGAGTACGGCGGCCAGGGCCTGGGCCCGATCGAGCAGGTGACCGCCAACCAGGAGATCTCCCGCGCCGGGGTGCCCGGGATCCTCGACGTGATCGGGGTCGGGATGCTCGGTCCGTGCCTGATCGCGCACGGCTCCGAGGAGCAGAAGGCCCGGTACCTGGGACCGCTGCTGCACGCCGACGAGGTCTGGTGCCAGCTGTTCTCCGAGCCCGCCGCGGGCTCGGATCTCGCCGCCGTCCAGGCGCGGGCGCGCCGCGGCGAGGACGGCACCTGGTCGCTGAGCGGGCAGAAGGTGTGGACGACCAACGCCCAGTTCGCCTCCTACGGCCTGCTCCTGGCCCGCACCGACCCCGACGTGCCCAAGCACAAGGGGCTGACGATGTTCATCGTGCCGATGGACGCCCCCGGCGTCACCGTCCGTGGGCTGCGTCAGATCTCCGGCGAGGCCGAGTTCAACGAGGTGTTCCTCGACGATGTGAGCCTTGAGGCCGACGCGGTCGTGGGTGGCGAGGGCAACGGCTGGGGCACCGCGCTCACCGTGCTCATGTTCGAGCGGCTGACGATCGGCTTCGGCTCGGACTCCTTCGGCTCACCGCTGCGCCTCGCTCAGACGATCGCCGAGGACCACGCCGCCCGCGCCGACGCCGAGGTGCGTCATCGCCTGGGCGAGGTCATCACCGAGTTCACCGCGGTCCGCTTCAACGGCTACCGCGCGCTCACGCTGCTGGCCCAGGGCCAGATCCCCGGTCCCGAGGCCGGACTGGCCAAGGTGACGATGGTCAACGCAGCAATCAAGGCGACCGACCTCGGCGCCGACGTGATCGGCCCCGAGGGCCTGGCCGAGGACAGCGAATGGGCGTACCTGATCTCGTTCCTGCCCGGCCTGAAGTCGGCCGGCGGCACCGAGTCGATCCTGCGCAACACGATCGGCGAGCGCGTGCTCGGATTGCCGTCCGAGCCACGGCTGGACAAGGGCATTCCCTTCAGCGAGCTGCGCTCGCGCGAGACCCAGGGGGTGGCCTCGTGAACCTCTCGCTCTCCGACGAGCAGATCCTGCTGCGCGAGGCCGCCCGCGGCGCGCTGTCGCGGGTCAAGACGATCGAGGCCGCTCGCACGGCGTTGGAGGATCCGGCAACGCTGCCCGACCTGTGGCCGACCGCCGTCGAGGCCGGCTGGCCCGGACTGCTCATCTCCGAGGAGCACGGGGGCGCCGCGCTTGACGCCTTCGACGCGATGCTCGTCGCCGAGGAGTGCGGCCGGGTCCTGGCTCCGGTGCCGCTGCTCGGCGTGCTTCCGGCCACCGCGATCCTCGACGCCTCCGGCCACGACTCGCTGCCGCAGGTCGCCTCCGGCGAGCGCCGGCCCGCCTACCTGCCGGCCCGGCCCCCCGGGGATCTGGAGCCGCGCTGGACGGTCGAGCCCGCCACCGGCATGACGCGCGCGCCGGCCCCCGTGATCGCCGTCTCGGGCGAGGAGGCGACGCTCGACGGCGCTGTCGCCTTCGTCCCCGACGTCGTCGGCGCCGACCTGCTCGTCGTCGTCGGCGTCGATGGGGACGGTCTCCCGCGGGCCGCGGCAGTCGACGCCGACGCCCCCGGGGTCTCGGTCGAGTCGGTGATCCGCTACGACGCCACGCGCCCGCTGGGCCACGTGCGCCTCGCCAGTGCCCGCGGCCAGGTGCTCGACGTCTCGCCCGAGGTCCTCGCCGACGCCTGGTACCTCGCGCAGGCGCTGATCGCCGCCGACTCGCTGGGGGCGGTGCAGACGTGCCTGGAGCGCAGCGTCGAGTACGCCAAGGAGCGGCACACCTTCGGCCGCGCGATCGGCTCCTACCAGGCGGTCAAGCACGAGCTGGTGGAGGTCCTGCGCCGCATGGAGAACACGCGCGGGCTGGGCTACTACGCCGGCTGGGCGCGCCAGTCCGGGCCGGAGGAGTTCCCGCTCGCCGCCTCGGCCGCGCGATCGGCGGCCGGCGAGGCGCTGGACTTCGCCGCGCGGGCGATGATCAACGTCCACGGCGGCACTGGCGCCACCTGGGAGCACGACGCCCCGCTGTTCTTCCGCCGCGCCGAGCTCTCCCGGCGGCTGCTCGGCGGGACCGCCGATGCGACCGACCGGGTGGCCGAGCGGACGTTGGCCACCGCCTCGACGGCGTGATCTGAGCGCAGGCGACGATGGCCACCATCGACATCGCCGACCCGGCGCGGGAGGTGCTCAATCAGGCCCCGCCGCTGCAGCCGGTCGACTACTTCGCCGTCGATCTCGCGCTGCAGCAGGCCCTCACCCGTGAGGGCGGCGGTTGGGGAGCGCAGGCCGCGCACGAGGCCGGCGGCGTTGCCGGCAGCGCCGAGGCCGACCAGCACGGGCGCCGCGCCGAGCGCAACGAGCCGCGGCTGCTCACCCACGACCGCTTCGGCCATCGCATCGACGAGGTCGAGCTCGACCCCTCCTGGCACTGGCTGCTTGGCGGTGCGGTGCGCCGCGGGATCCACAGCCTCCCCTGGCGGGCGGGGGCGCGGCCGGGCGCGCACGTCGTCCGGGCCGCGCTGTTCATGCTGTGGTCAAACGCCGACGCGGGCGTCATGTGCCCCGTCTCGATGACCTACGCGGCCGTTCCCGCGTTGCGCGACGGCGCGCCCGGGCTCGCTGCCGTGTGGGAGCCGCGCCTGACCCTCGACGACCCCGAGCACGGCGCGCTCGCCGGGATGGCGATGACCGAGCGCCAGGGCGGCTCCGACGTACGGGCCAACATCACCCGCGCCCAGCCCGACGCCGACGGCGACTACGCCCTCTACGGTCACAAGTGGTTCTGCTCCTATCCGCCGTGCCGGGTGTTCCTCGTGCTCGCCCAGGCGCCGGCCGGGCTCTCCTGCTTCCTGGTGGAGCGCGGGCCCGGAATGGAGTTCCAGCGGCTCAAGGACAAGCTCGGCACCCGGTCGCTGCCCTCCTCCGAGGTCGAGTTCCGCGGCATCCGCGCGTCGTTGGTCGGGGAGGAGGGGCGGGGAGTCAACGCGATCATCAGGATGGTCAACCACACCCGTCTGGACTGCCTGCTGGGCTCGGCGTCGAGCCTGCGGCGCGGCACGCTGGAGGCGATCCACCACGCTCGCCATCGCAGCGCGTTCGGCGCGCCGCTCGTGGCGCAACCGGCGATGCGCAACGTGCTCGCCGACCTCGCGGTCGAGTCCGAGGCGGCGACCGTCGCCGCGCTGCGGATCGCGCGCAGCTACGACGACCCCGCCGAGGGCGCGCTGCGGCGCTTCGGCACCGCGGTGATGAAGTACTGGCTGACCAAACGGGCCGCGGCCCACGCCGCCGAGGCGCTGGAGTGCCTGGGCGGCAACGGCTTCGTCGAGGACTCCGGGCTGCCGCGGCTGCTGCGCGACTCGCCCCTGAACTCGATCTGGGAGGGCTCGGGCAACGTCGCCGCGCTCGATGTGCTGCGCGCGATCACTCGCGAACCAGAGGGTCCCGCGGCGTTCCTGGCCGAATGCGAGCTGGCCGCCGGCGCCGAGCCGCGGCTCGACGCCCACATCGCCGCGGTCCGCGCTGCGCTCGGCGCACTGGGCACGACGTCGGCCGACGAGGCCCAGTTCGGCGCCCGGGCGCTCGTCGAGGACCTGGCGCTCGCGTTTCAGGGCTCGCTGCTGGTTCGCCACGCGCCGGCGGCGGTCGCCGACGCGTTCTGCGCGGCGCGTCTGGATGACCGCGGCGGTCGCGTCTACGGGACGCTGCCGGCCGGCGTCGACGCGGCGGCGATCGTCGACCGCGCGCTGCCGGCATGACCTCGGTGACGACGCCGGGGACGCGCGAGCGTCTGCTGACGGCGGCCCGCGAGGTGATCGAGCAGGGGGGATACGGCGCGGCTTCGGTGGCGACGATCGCCGAGCGAGCCGGGGTCGCCGCGGGGACGCTGTACCGGCACTTCGCCTCCAAGGAGGAGCTCTTCGTCGAGGTCTTCCGCGCCGTGTGCGCCACCGAGGAACGCGCGATGCGGGTGGCCGGGGAGGCGCTGGGCGACGGTACGCCCGCGGTCGATCGGCTCGAGCAGGTGCTGGCCACCTTCGCGCGGCGCGCGCTGCGCAACCCCCGCCTGGCCTGGGCGTTGCTCGCCGAGCCCGTCGACCCCCGCGTCGACGCCGAGCGGCTCGCCTACCGGGCGCGCTACACGGCGCTCGTCGCCGCCGCCGTGCACAGCGCGATCGTCGCCGGCGAGATCCCCGATCAGGACGTGTCGTTCACCGCGGCGGCGGTCGTCGGCGGCTGTGGGGAGGCGCTGGTGGGACCGCTCTCGCCGGTGACCGGCGCCGCCATGCGCCCGGACGCGGAGGTCGTCGGCGCGCTGCGCGGGTTCGTGCGCCGCGCGGTCGGTGCGTCGGGGACGGCGTGACCGACGCGGTGACGGTCACGCGCGACGGCGCGGTGACGACCGTCGTGCTGGACCGCCCGGACCAGCGCAACGCGGTCGATGGGCCGACGGCGACGGCGTTGGCCGACGCCTTCCGGGCGTTTCAGGCCGACGCGCGGGCGGCGGTGGCGGTGCTCCACGGCGCGGGGGGCGTGTTCTGCGCCGGCGCCGACCTGCACGCCGTCGGCACCGACACCGGCAACCGCGTCGAGGCCGAGGGCGACGGCCCGATGGGCCCGACCCGCATGCGCCTGTCCAAGCCGGTGATCGCGGCGATCGCGGGCCACGCCGTGGCCGGCGGACTCGAGCTGGCGCTGTGGTGCGACCTGCGCATCGCCGAGACCGACGCCGTGCTCGGCGTTTTCTGCCGGCGGTGGGGCGTGCCGTTGATCGACGGCGGCACGGTGCGCCTGCCACGGCTGATCGGCCTCAGCCGCGCGCTGGATCTGATCCTCACCGGCCGTCCGGTCAGCGCTCAGGAGGCCGAGCGGATCGGGCTCGTGCACCGCGTCGTCGGGGTCGGCGAGGCGCTGCCGGCGGCACAGCAGCTGGCCGCGTCGCTCGCGCGCCTGCCCCAGGAGTGCCTGCGCCACGACCGGCTCTCGGCGCTGGAGCAGGACGGGTGCTCCGAAGCCGAGGCGCTCGCCAACGAGCTGGCTCACGGGCTGCGCTCGCTGGAGCACGCCGGGGAGGGCGTGCAGCGGTTCCGCGCCGGCGCGGGACGTCACGGTGATCGATCACACACAGAACGCGGTGGCGGCGCATAAGTCACGTTTAGGTGGATTCGGCAGGGTAGAGCGCGGTGTCGCTCCCCTCGCCCTCCCGGACCACGCTCGAACAAGGGTTGAATGGCGCGTCGTCTCGTTCAAGCGGGCGCACGCCGCTGTCGACGGACATGATGGGCGTCAACCGGCGCCGCTCCCGCCGCGATCCAGGAACATCCCCACTCCCTTCATGACTCTCTTCATCGGAATCGCCCTCGCCCTCACCTGCGCACTCGCGACCAACGTCGGCTTCCTCTTCAAGCACCGCGGCGCCTGCCAGTCCCCTTCCGTCGACATCCAGCATCCGTTTCGCTCGGCCAAGGAGCTGTTCTCCTGCAAGGCGTTCGCCGGCGGCTTCGCGATCGCATCCGGCGCCTGGGCGTTCCATGTCGCCGCGATGTCGATGGCGCCGCTGTCGATCGTGCAGTCGGTGCTCGCCGGGGGCGTCGTGCTCCTGGCGGTGATGGCCGAGCGCAGCTTCGGCCTGGGCATCTCCCGCCGCCAGTGGATCGGGATCTGCCTGACCGCGATCGGCCTGCTCCTGCTCGGCTTCAGCCTCCCGACCGTCCACGGTGCGCACTCGCGCTTCTCGGTCCCCGGGATGATCGCGTTCGAGGGGACGCTCATGATCGTCGGCGTCGCGCTGACGCTCGGGCGCCAGTTCGGCGTCTGCGCCCGTCACCATGGCTTCATGCTCGGCGCGTCCTCGGGGATCATGTTCGGGGTCTCCGACGTCGCGATCAAGGCGATCTCCGGCGAGGTCGGCGCCCACGGCCCGCTCGGCCTGTTCTCCCCCTACCTGGCCGTTGCGGTTGTCGCCTCGGTCGCCGCGTTCTTCACCTCGGCCAAGGGCCTGCAGGACGGCGACGCGGTCCCGGTGATCGCCGTCACCGGCACCGCTGCCAACGTCGGCGGCATCATCGGCGGCATCGTCGTCTTCGGCGACCCGCTGTCGGGTCATCCGCTGATGCTCGCCGCCGAGGTCTTCGCCTTCGTGCTCGTGCTCGTCGCCGCCTGGCTCACCCCGGCGCCGACCCGGGCCGCGGGTGCTGCGGTCCCCGGGGCGCTCGCGCCCGCCGCCGCTTTCTAGACCGTCGCGGCCTGAATCATCAGCTCGGCCACCCGTCCGGGGTCGTCCCACGTCGGCAGGTGACCGCAGTCGTCGAGCATCACGATCCGCGCGCTCGGGATCGCGCGCGCCGCCCGTCGTGCCTGCCACGGGAACAGCACCCGATCCTTCGTGCCCCACCCGATCGTGACCGGGACCGAGATCTCGCCTTCGTCGGGCGCGGTGAACGGGCCGATCGCCGGCAGCGTGGCGTCAAACCAGCCCGCGCCGGCCATGGCGCGCATGTCCGCGGCCGCCACCGCCGCGGGCACCCGGGTCGGATGGGCGAAGAACGTGTTGGTCAGCAGCGCCCGGGCCCGGGGGCGGACCATCAGCCCGTCGGCCCGCGGCGCGAGTCGCCGGCTCAGCGCCAGCGCGACTTTCAGTGTGCCCTGGGTCACCGCGGTCTCGGCCCGATTGGCAAAGCCGGCCGGCGACAGCGCACACACCGTCAGCGCCTCGCCGCGCCCGGCGAGGTCCAGCGCCACCAGACCCCCGAGCGAGTTCCCGGCGACGTGAAACCGCTGCACGCCGAGCTCGCCCAACGACTCGACGACGAGATCGCACAGTGAATCGACCCCCGCGGGGGTGCCCGGCGGCGGCATCGGCGAATCCCCGAAGCCGGGCAGGTCCAGCGCGATCACGTCGAACCGGCTCTGCAGGGCGTCGAGCACCGGCGTCCACACCTGCCAGCGGCTGCCGATCCCGTGCAGCAGCACGAGCGCCGGACCCGATCCCGCGCGATGAAGGTTGAGCCGCATCGTGAGCGAGAACGTATCCGAAAGACGGATTGGCGCCGCCGCTCGACCGACGCACCGCACGAGCCCGCGCCGCCGCGCGGCGGACGCAACGTACAAGCGATCGGCATCCGTTCGCCCAAACGTCGGGTTGAGAACCCCTCAGGTCGCCACTAGCGTGTCTGGCAACGGCAGACCCGAACCGGCGAGGCACAGACATGGCGAGTACCGAGCAGGCAGCCCCGAGGAACACCACGCTCCAGGAGCTGGCCAAGCGGCACCTGTGGATGCACTTCACGAGGATGTCGGCCTACCAGGACGCCGAGATCCCGATCATCGTCCGCGGTGACGGCTGCTACGTCTGGGACGAGCACGGCAAGCGCTACCTCGACGGCCTGTCGGCGCTGTTCTGCGTCAACATCGGCCACGGCCGCGCCGACATCGCCCAGGCGGGCGCCGACCAGGCCAAGGAGCTGGGCTTCTACACCAACTGGTCCTACGCGCACCCGCGCGCGATCGAGCTCGCCGCCCGGATCGCCGAGCTGGCTCCCGGCGACCTGAACCGCGTGTTCTTCACCAGCGGCGGCTCGGAGGCCGTCGAGTCCGCCCTCAAGCTCGCCCGCCAGTACCACAAGCTCACCGGCCATCCCAACAAGACCAAGGTCATCGCCCGGGAGATCGCCTACCACGGCACGACCCTCGGCGCGCTGAGCGCGACGGGGATCACCTCGCTGCGGGAGCCGTTCGAGCCGCTGACCCCCGGTGGCTGCCACGTGCCCAACACGAACACCTTCCGCATGTCGCACGGCATGACCGGCCGCGACCTCGCCGACACGATCGCGGCGCGGATCGAGTTCGAAGGGCCTGACACCGTGGCGGCGATCATCATGGAGCCCGTCCAGAACGCCGGTGGCTGCTTCACCCCGCCCGAGGGCTACTGGCAGCGGGCGCGTGAGATCGCCGACGAGTACAACGTCCTGCTCATCTCCGACGAGGTCATCTGCGCCTGGGGCCGTCTCGGTGAGTGGTTCGGCGCGATCAAGTACGACTACCTCCCGGACATCATCACGACCGCCAAGGGCCTGACGAGCGCCTACGCGCCGATGGGCGCGGTGATCGCGACCGACCGGGTCGCCGAGCCGTTCATGCAGGGCCACGAGAGCTTCATGCACGGGATCACGTTCGCCGGACACCCGATGTCCTCGGCGATCGCGCTCGCCAACCTCGACGCCTTCGAGCGCGAGGGCATTCTCGACAACGTGCGCTCACACGAGGCTCCGTTTCGCGAGATGCTCGAGTCGCTGCGCGACATCCCGATCGTCGGCGATATCCGCGGCGCCGGGTTCTTCCACGCGATCGAGCTCGTCAAGGACCAGGACTCAGACGAGCAGTGGTCCGACGAGGAGTCCGAGACGCTGCTGCGCGGCTTTCTCTCCGGTGAGCTGTACGAGCGCGGGCTGATCTGCCGCGCCGACGACCGCGGCGATCCGGTGATCCAGCTCTCGCCGCCGCTGATCGCGGGGCCTGAGCAGTTCGAGGAGATGGAGGGGATCCTGCGTCCGGTGCTCACCGAGGCTCACCGGCGCATGCACACGACCACAGGAGCAGCGGCATGAAGATCGGCGTCCCCACCGAGATCAAGTCCGACGAGTACCGGGTCGCCCTGACCCCGGCCGGCACGCGCGAGCTCGTCGACGCCGGCCACGAGGTCTTCGTCCAGAAGGGCGCCGGCGAGGGCTCGGCGATTATCGACGACGCCTACGTGGCCCAGGGCGCGACGATCCTGCCCGATGCCGACGCGGTGTTCGCCGAGTGCCAGATGATCGTCAAGGTCAAGGAGCCCCAGCCCGAGGAGGTCGCCCGGCTGGAGCCCCGTCACCTGCTGTTCACCTACCTGCACCTGGCCGCCGATCCGGGCTTGACCAAGGGCCTGCAGGAGTCTGGGGCCACCTGCATCGCCTATGAGACGGTCGAGGACAGCCGCGGCCGGCTGCCGCTGCTGGCCCCGATGTCGGAGGTGGCGGGCAAGATCGCCACCCAGGCGGGCGCGTTCATGCTCGAGAAGCCGCTCGGCGGCCGCGGGATCCTGCTCGGCGGCGTGCCCGGCGTTGCGGCGGCCAACGTGATGGTCATCGGCGGCGGCGTGGTCGGGATGAACGCGGCGTTCATCGCGCTGGGCATGGAGGCCACCGTGTTCGTCTATGACCGCAGCATCGACCGCCTGCGCGAGCTCGACATCGCGTTCAACGGCCGGGCCGACACGTGCTTTGCGACGACCTTGTCGATCGAGGAACGGCTGCCCGACGTCGACCTGGTGATCGGCGCGGTGCTCGTCCACGGGGCCAAGGCGCCGCACGTCATCACCCGCGACCAGCTGCCGCTGATGAAGCGTCAGGCGGTGCTTGTCGACGTGTCGATCGACCAGGGCGGCTGCTTTGAGACCTCGCGTCCGACGACCCACACCGATCCGACCTACGAGGTCGACGGGATCACCCACTACTGCGTGGCCAACATGCCCGGCGCGGTGCCGATCACCTCGACCTACGCGCTCACCAACGCGACGATGCCCTACGT
>CAZZYU010000106.1:0-10032 GCA_964658375.1 uncultured Acetobacteraceae bacterium
GGCAGCCGCCCGCTGACGTGTGGCAGCCGCCCGCTGACGACGGGCAGCCGCGGCAGACCGCGCGGGCGCCGGCGCCGCGCGGCGTTCCTTCCTGCCGGTGGGCGAGATGCGAACGGCTCGGCGTCGCCGGTCCCGCCGGGGGTCGGATCCTCGATCGCCGAATGGAGGGCCGAGGCGCCCTCCCCCCAGAAGTCGTTCGGATTTGCCGGCAGCTCATGCTGATGATCGTCTTCTCCCGCACGCGCGCGGGCGCGCGTGCCGATCGGAATCAGCTCCTCCGGCGGACCGACCCAGTCCCGCGGGAGCCGGATGACGTTCTCGCTGTCTTCTGTCCCCTTGCCGTCCATGGTCCCCATTGGTCCGTTTTAGCGAACTTTGCAGAGCTTTTACGCTGCGGCCCGACATTGTTCTGTCGTCCGGTCCGAGTAGTATAACTCTCCAATTGGTTCCAATTTGTCTCAATTAGACAAGGATGCGGTGTGAGCGACGAGGTTGAAGAGTCCTATCTGACGGTTGCCGAGGTGGCGGCGACGCTGAAGCTCAACCAGCAGACGGTTCGCAATTGGATCGACGCCGGGACGTTGCCGGCGCTCCGGGTCGGGCGGCGGGTGCGGATCAAGCGCTCGGACTTTCAGCGCATCCTGGAGCAGAGCTACAGCGGCGGGGCCGAGCCACCGGCGGCCCGGCCCGACCCGACCGCCGACGACTTCTGGGGCGGTGGGCCGGTGGGTCTCGCCGAGCCGGGCGGCGCCGCGGAGCGAGCGTGAGCTTCAACGACGACCTTGACCGCGAGCGCGCGCAGATCATGCGGCGCGTGCGTCAGGCCAGCGACGGCTGGGCCGCGGCGATGCGCGCTCACAAGCTCGCGCCGCCCGATGCCGGCTTCGCCCAGCGCCTCCACGACCTCGCCGAGGCAGCCGCGACCGAGCAGGTCGCCTGGGAGCTCGCGCACGCCGCCGGCCTGATGTGGCGTCCGGTCCCCGGCGCCGAGAGCGCTGCGCCGCCGTACGAGCTGCGGCCCGGGACGGGGCGGCGCGGACCGACCGACACCTGGGAGCGCTTCGACGTCGCGGTCAAAGCGCTCAACCGCGCCATCACCGGCTCAAACGCCGCCGTCGTCGCCGACGCGTTCGGTGACCTCGCCGAGATCGCCCGCGGGCTCGCGGACGCCGTCGCCCGCCAGGACGACGCGGCCGGCGCGTCGCCGGCCCGGCGCCGCGGCGCCGCCTGAGCGCGCACGGTCACAGCTCAGATGCCGCCCGTCCCTCGACGCTCGATCTACCTGCCGGCCCCCGGGTCGATGCGCGCGGTCGTCATCGGCGCCGGCTCGTTCGGCACGGCGGTGGCGGTGCTGCTGGCTCGGGGTGGCCTGCGCACGACGTTGCAGGCCCGCACCGGGGCGCAGGCCGCGCAGCTCGCCGAGCAGCGTGAGAACCGCCAATACCTGGACGGGGTCGAGCTCCCGCGCGAGCTGCGCATCGAGGCGGTCGGCGGCGACGCGCTGGCGCGCGCGGACTACGTGTTCCTCGGGATCCCGTCGGTCGCGCTCGCCGGGGTGGTCGGAGGCCTAGCCGCCTCGGGGATGTCTGATCGCGCGGCGGTCGTCTCGCTCGCCAAGGGCCTGGTTCCGCCCGACGGCGACTCCCCGACGACGATCATCCGCCGTCACGTCGGCGCCCGGCGGACCGCGTGCATCGGCGGTCCGGCGCACGCCCAGGAGATGGTCACCGCGGGCGCCGGGCTCGTGGCCGCCTCCACCGAGGAGTCACTGGCCACCGCGCTGGCCGGGGTGTTCATCCGCGCCGGGGTGGTGTGCGAGGAGTCCAACGATCCGATCGGGGTGGAGCTCGCCGGGGCTGCGAAGAACGCCGCCGCGCTCGCCTCCGGCGCCACGGAGGCCCAGGGCCTCAACGCCGCGGGGGCTGCGGCCGGACACATCTTCGCCGAGGTGTGGCGCTACGCCGAGGGCGAGGGCGCCCGACCCGAGTCGATGATCGGCCTCGCCGGCACCGGCGATCTCGTCGCGACCGCGCTCGCGCCTCAGAGCCGCAATCGGCGCGCCGGTGAACTGCTCGCGGAGGGGGTCCCCGCCGCCGAGATTCCCGAGCGAATCGGTCAGGCGGTGGAGGCGCTGGAGGCCGTGCCGCTCCTGGCGGCCGCGCTCACCCGGGCCGGCGTTCAGGCACCCGTCACGCGCGCGCTGGGCGAGCTGATCTCCGGCGAGCTGCCGTTGGAGCAGTGGGTGCAGGTCGTACGCGCCACCGTCCCGCCGCCGGCGCGCTGGCGCCCGGCCGTCGGACCGGGGTTCTGGCGGCGACTCCGGGCACGGCTGCGTCGTCGCCGTGGCTCCGACGCCTGACACGATCTGACCGGGCGCCCGAGAACCCGTGCGGCGTGTTCTACAACGCCCGCGGCGCGCGAGCCTCGGCCAGCGTCGTGACCACGGCCTCATAGACGCCCGCCCCGTAGCCCTCCGACGCGACCCGGACCCCGGGACGGTCGCCGACGGTCGCCGCGAGTGTCGGGTCGCGCTCCAGCGCGTTGGCCATCAGCCAGAACGTCCCGACCACGCTCGCCGCCTCCAGGTCCTCCCGCGAGTCGCCGCAGGCGATGCACTGTTCGGGCTCATAGCCGCGGGCCCGCATGTGGCGCGCGACCGCCCGGGCCTTGGAGGAGCCCGCGGGCACGAGGTGGTAGGCGCGCACCACCTCCAGCCCCGGCATGATGCCGAGCGCGTGGGCCTCGGCGATCACGCCGTTGTCGACCATCCGCAGCCAGCCGAGGTCCGCCTCCTCCAGCACGACGGCCACCTCGTCAAGCGACACGTCGCCGCGGAACAGGTGGGAGACGTCGCGCAGCGCCGACCACGGGGTGTGGGGCTCCAGGCGGCCCGCGAACCGCTCCATCAGCAGGGCGGGCGCGCCCGACGCCTCGATCTGCTCAAAGATCGTCCCCGTCTCCGCCGACGGTTCCAGTCCGTCGGTGAGCCATTCCAGCTCGCCGTCGAGCATCAGCCCACAGCCGATCTCGAAGATGAACGTGCGGGATCCGATCAACCGCGCCGCCTCGAACACGCTGGACTGCTTGCGCCCGGAGAACAGCACGACCTCGGCGCCGGCGCGGGCGCAGGCCTCGAGCGCTCGCACCGCGAGCAGGCTGAAGCTCCCGTCGGCGCCGGTGAGCAGCGACGCGTCGGGTCCGAGCAGGGTGCCATCGAGGTCGACGTACAGGCAGCGCATCCGGGCGGGCGACGCTACCAGGGGGTCACCGGCTGGTCACCGCTGCGAGATCGTTGACCGAGTGGGTCGGCGCAGGTATGGTCGCGTACCGGGTGGGGAGCAAGTTCTGACAGGGGGTATGCCGTGACCGTCGATTCAGCATCAACGCCAACCGCATCGCGCCGCGTCCGACACGTCATCGCGTTCGTGGCCGCCGCCGCCGTCGTGCTCTGCGCGGCGCTGGGGCTGGCGACCCGCGCGGACGCCAAAGCGCCCGCCGCGGCCACCGCCGCCACGGCCCCCACCACGCCACCGCCCCCCGCCCAGGACCCGTTCTACCGCTACACCGGCGCGACTCCGCTGGCCCAGATCGCCCCCGGCACGGTGCTCAAGACGCGCACGACGAGCTTTCACCTGATCGGCATCCCGCTCCCGCGGATCGCCCTGGTGCAACTGCTCTACCGCTCCAGCACCGTGGACGGCACCCCGACGACGAACGTGACCTCGGTGCTGCTGCCGCCACATCCCAGTCCGGCACCGCGTCTGGTCGCCTACAACTCCTTCTATGACGCGCTGACCCGCAACGACGAACCCTCCTACACGTTCGCGGGGGCGCCACTGCGTGCGGGCCGTGGGCTGCCGAGCCTCGAGGCGGCGGTGATCGCGCCGATGCTGCTGGCCGGCGACACCATCGACGTTGCCGACACCGAGGGTCAGGCGGCCGACTTCGCCGTCGGGCCCGAATACGGGATGCTGACCCTTGACGGCATCCGGGCCGCGCTGGCCTCGCCGGCCACCGGGCTGTCGGGCGCGACGCCGGTCGCGCTGATGGGCTACTCGGGGGGCGCGATCGCGACCGGCTGGGCCGCGCAGCTGGCCCCCAGCTACGCGCCCGACGTCGAGCAGCGGCTGGTGGGCGCGACGATGGGCGGCGTGCTCGTCGAGCCCGCCCACAACCTGGACTACGTGAGCGGCAGCCGGGGCTGGGCCGGCGTGGCGCCGATGGCGATGATCGGCATCGCCCGCGCCTACCACGTCCTGCTCGCCCCCTACCTGTCGGCCTACGGCGCGCAGGTGATCGCGGGAATGCAGCAGGACGGGATCACCAAGGCCGACGACGACTACCCCGGTCTCACCTTCTCGCAGCTGGTCCTCCCCCGATACGCCGACCCGGAGTCGATTCCGGTGCTCGTGCGGATCGTCAATCGGCTGATCCTCGGCCACGACGCGTTGCCGCAGGTGCCGCTGCTGATCGCGCAGGGGGCCGGCGGCGAGCTTGACGGAACGAGCGGCACCCAGCCGGGGATCGGACCCGGCGACGGGGTCATGATCACCGGCGACGTGCGCACCTATGCGCGAGAGGCGTGTGCGGCCGGCGATCCGGTCCAGTATTCCCAGTACAACCTGCTCCCGCACGAGGAGACGATCGTGCCGTGGGAGCTTGCGTCGCTGGCGTGGCTCGCCGACCGATTCGCCGGCCAACCGGCGCCCAGCGACTGCTCGAACATCGCGCCCGGCAACCCGCTGACCCCGGTCACCTACCAGCCGCCCACCCCGTAGGACCCGCACCGCCAAAGCGGCGGGGACCGCTCGCCATACTGGTCAGGAGTGCCCCGCGACCGGACATCTGACCCTGACCGCGAGCCCTGGCAGGAGCTGCTGGCCACCGGCCAGACCGACCAGCGGCTCGTCCATGACGACGTCGACCCCGGCCGCGCGGGGCGCTACGTCTCCATCCCCTCAGAGCTGAACTGGACGGTCGCCGGCGCCCTGGAGCACATGGGCATCGAGCATCTCTACGCCCACCAGGCCGAGGCACTTCGTCGTGCCGTCGAGGGCCCGACGATCGTCACCACCGGGACCGCCTCGGGCAAGTCGCTGTGCTTTCAGCTGCCGACGCTCGAGGTCCTCACCTCTGACCGCAGCGCGCGGGCCCTGTATCTGTATCCGACCAAGGCCCTCGCTCAGGACCAGGCCCGAGCACTGCACCGCTTCGGGCTGGCCAAGCAGATCCGCCCCGCGATCTACGACGGCGACACCCCGCGCCACGAGCGCTCGGCGATCCGCAAACGCTCGAACCTGATCATCACCAATCCCGACATGCTCCACGTCGGGATCCTGCCCCACCACGACGCATGGAGCGACCTGTTCTCCAACCTCGCGTTCGTCGTCGTCGACGAGGCGCACGTCTACCGCGGGGTGTTCGGGTCCCACGTCGGCAACGTGCTGCGGCGCCTGCGCCGCGCCGCGGCGATCCACGGCACCGAGCCGCGCTTCCTGCTGACCAGCGCCACGATCGCCAACCCCGTCGACCTCGCCCAGACGCTCACCGGATTGGACGACTTCCAGCTCGTCGATTCCGACGCCGCTCCCCGCGCGCAACGCAGGGTGGTGATGTGGAATCCGCCGCTGCTCGACGAGAAGCTCGGGGTGCGGGCATCGGCCCTGTACGAGGCGGCCGAGGTGCTGTCCGAGCTGGTGGCCAAGGGCGCCAAGACGATCTGCTTCATGAAGTCGCGCAAGGGCGTCGAGCTGATCCTGCGTCACGCGCGTGACCGCCTCCCCGCCGAGCTGGCCGAACGGATCGAGCCCTACCGCGCCGGCTACACCCCCGCCCAGCGCCGGGAGATCGAGCGGCGGCTGACCACCGGCGAGCTGCTCGGGGTCGTGTCGACCGACGCCCTGGAGCTCGGCATCGACATCGGCGAGCTGGACGCCGCGATCTGCGTCACCTTTCCGGGCACGGTGGCCAGCCTGCGCCAGATGTGGGGGCGAGCCGGCCGCCGCGGCCGCGGGCTGGCGGTCTACATCGCCGGCGAGGACGCGCTGGACCAGTTCTTCTGCCGCCACCCGGAGGACTTCCTCAACCGGGCCGTCGAGGCGGCGATCCTCGATCCCCACAGCCCCGAGATCTTCGCCGAGCATCTGCTGTGCGCCGCTCACGAGGCGCCGCTGAGCGCCCAGGACGAGCCCTACCTCGGACCCGACTGGGAGCCCGTCGCCCGGGAGCTGGCCGAGGCGGGCCTGCTGCGCGAGCGCGCGACCGGCTTCGTGCCCCGGCGCGCCGACGACTATCCGGCCGCACGGGTCGCCCTGCGCTCGGCCTCGGCCGACAGCTTCGTGCTGCTCGACGGCGCCTCGGGTGAGGTGCTCGGCACGATCGAGGCCTCACGCGCGTACTCGACCGTGCACGACGGCGCCGTCTATCTGCACCTCGGGCGGTCCTACCTGGTGGCCGAGCTGGACCTCGGGTCGCGCCGCGCGGTGCTCCAGGGCTTCAACGGCGACTACTTCACGCAGGCCAAACGCGAGTCGATGACCTACATCGAGCGACTCGGCGATCGCCGCGACAGCCACGGCGTGACGCTCTCCTACGGCTCGGTCATCTACTCCGAGACCGTGCTCGGCTACCAGCGCAAGACGCTCCAGGACAGCTCGGTGATCGACTTCCAGGGGCTGGACCTGCCGACGACCGAGTTCCGCACCCGGGCGCTGTGGTACGAGCTCGATGAGCTGATCGGGGCGCGACCGTTCCCGGCCGACGCGCTGCTCGGCGCGCTGCACGCGCTTGAGCACGGGCAGATCGCGGTGCTCCCGCTGATCGCGATGTGCGACCGCTGGGACATCGGCGGCCTGTCGACCAACGCCCACCCCCAGACCGGGGGGCCGACGATCTTCATCTACGACGGCCACCCCGGCGGGGTCGGGATCACGCGCCGCGGCTATGACCAGTTCGGGCGGCTGGTCGCCGATGCCCGCCGGGTGATCGGCGAGTGTCCGTGCGCGTCGGGCTGTCCGTCCTGCGTTCAGTCCCCCAAGTGCGGCAACCTCAACGAGCCCCTGCACAAGGCGGGCGCGTTGGAGCTGCTGTCGCGCATGACGGTCACAGATTCATCACGCCGCGCTGCCGCGGCCGCGTGAGAATCGATCGGTGGCATGACCGATAGGCGGCAACGAGCGGTGGCGGCGCTGCGGTCGGCGTGGCCGGGTACGTCGGTCACCGGTCCCAGCGCCGAGGAGCGGATGACCCAGCGGCGCTCGATCGTCCCCGACGCACGGTTTCAACCGCTGCCCGACCCCGCCGGCGCTCCGCCCTATCGCCGGGAGCTCAACGACCTGGTCGGTCCGGAGGCGGCAGCGGAGATCGCTGACGCCGGCGCGCTGAGCTTTCACTGCGTCGGGGACACCGGCGGCTATCGCGACCCGCGCCCCCAGCGCCGCGTGGCGGCGGCGATGGCGGCGCAGGTGCGGGCGGGCCGGCAGGCTTCAGGCGCGCGCGATCCGGTTCCGCGCTTCTTCTACCACCTCGGCGACGTCGTCTATCCCCACGGGGAGGAGGCCAACTACCGCCCCCAGTTCCACGCCGCCTACGCCGACTACACCGCGCCGATCGTCGCCGTCCCCGGCAATCACGACGCCGAGGGCTTTGTCTCCGGCGAGGTCTCGCTCGCCCCGTTCGTCAAGACGTTCTGTGCACAGACGGCGGCGCTGCATGAGGCCGGCGCGCCCGTTCGCCCTCCCGCCGGTCAGCCCCACGTCCACTGGACGCTCGTCCACGACTGGCTGCGGATCGTCGGGGTGTGGGCCAACGTGCCGGAGGGCGGCCAGTTCGCCGACGCCCAGCTGGACTGGCTGACCGGCGAGCTGCGCGACACCCCGCCCGACGTCCCGCTGATCCTCGCCCTGCATCAGCCCGTCTACTCGGCCGACGTGACCCACGGCTCAAACCTCGAACTCGTCGACATGCTCGACGCGTGCGCGGCGCGGGCCGGCCGCGGTCCCGACGCGATCTTCTCAGGCCACGCCCACGTCTACGAGCGCTTCGTCCGGCGCCTCGGCGAGCGCGAGATCCCGCATATCGTCGCCGGGGCCGGCGGCTATCCCGAGCTGCACCGCCTCGGTCACGGAATCGGCCGGCTGCCCGCGCGCTTTGCCGGCGTCCCGGGTGTGACCCTCGAGGCGTTCGAGGACCGGGCGCACGGCTTCATGACGGTGACCGCTCGCCCGGGCCGCACCGACGTCGTCTACACGGCCGTGACGGCCGCCGGATCGACCCCTGTCGACGCCTTCTCGATCAGGCCGCCGCTCCCGGTCAGCCGCTAGCATCGCGCGGCCACGGCGAGATAGCTCAGTTGGTAGAGCACACGACTGAAAATCGTGGTGTCCCGGGTTCGAGTCCCGGTCTCGCCATTGGTGGGGGAGATGGTCTACATCGAGAAGCTTGAGAGCAGCCGGCGCTGATCGGCTCGACTGGCGGTCAACGATCGGTCGGCGATCCCGACCTCACCCACGATTCCGTGTTGGACTTTCACGACGCCTGAGGTGTGTGCGCCTGGCAGCACATACCAGGTGTTCAGGCCGATCTGAAAGCGTTGCGCATGGGCCAGCAGCCGACGCGCGTCTGCGAGAGCGGTGCCGGGCTTGATTCCATCCAGCGTGTAGTGGGCGTTGGCGGTCAGCGCCAGCACCGCCCTGTCGCTCACGTCGTGGCGCTGGTGGGCGGTCAGGGTCTTGAGCAGCCGGCCTGAGGAGTAGCCGACCCGGATCGCTCCCTGTCCGCCCGCCAGGCACGCGCGATCAAAGCCGTTGCGGGTGACGGTGTAGCCGGGGAGCGCCCGGTGCGCCTGAGCGACGGTCATGCCCAGCGCGACCGGACCCAGCCATCGACCGGTCTGGGCACCGGGATGTGCGACCGCGATTGGACAGGACGAGACGTTCACCGTCGTTGCAGGCGGTGACGGAGGTGACGAAGTTGACGGCGTCGGCGTGGTTGACGGAGTCGACGGCGTCGGCGCGGTTGTGATCACCGCCGTCGGTGCGCTGGCGCTTGTCTGTGGCCCGCCGGCGTTGCTGGCGGTGACCAGAACCCGCAGCTCGTGGCCCACATCCAAGCTGGTCAGGGTGTAGAACTGGGTGATCGCGCCCGTGACCGCGGTGCAGTTTGCGCCTGAGCCGTCGCACGCTTGCCACTGGTAGCTGAAGCCGACCGGATCGCCGGTCCAGGTGCCGTCGGTGGTGGTCAGGATCCTGCCCTGCTGATCGACGCCGCTGATGACCGGCGCCACGGAGTTGCTCGGGGCCAGCGGAGTGACCTTCTCAACCCTGTTGTTATTGGTGTCGGCGATAAAGACGTTCTCGGCCGCATCAACCGCCACCCCGTACGGGTGGAACAGCGTGGAGCTGGTTGCGGGGCCGGGGGTCGGCGCGCCCGAACCTGCGGCGCCGGCGATGATCGACAGCGTCCCGGTCGGGGTGACCTTCTCAACTTTGCTGTTGATCGTGTCGGCGATGTAGACGTTCCCGGCCGCGTCGACCGCCACCCCGGCCGGGTAGGACAGCCTGGAGCTGGTGGCGGGGCCGGGGGTCGGCAGGCCCGAGCTTCCGGTGCCGGCGATGATCGACAGCGTCCCGGATGGGCTGACCTTCTCCACCTCGCTGTTGTTGGTGTCGGCGATGTAGAGGTTCCCGGCCGTGTCGACCGCCACCCCGTACGGAAAAGCGAGCCTGGAGCTGGTGGCGGGGCCGGGGGTCGGCGCGCCCGAGCTTCCGGTGCCGGCGATGATCGACAGCGTTCCGCCGTTGGCCAGAGCTGGAGACACCCACGACAGACCCGCCAGCATCCCGCCAACAACGACCACCGCACCACGCATACGCCGTCTGCTCATCCGACCCGCCTGACTGTCGCCTATACGTGTAGGGCCTCATCGGTCGGACTGGCCGCAACCTTGAATGCCGAGCCATAGCGCCCGTCAACCCCCCCGCGCCGCTTGAGCCCGTGACGCAGCGGAGACCGGTTCAATCTGGGGCGTCGGCT
>CAZZYU010000107.1:0-9934 GCA_964658375.1 uncultured Acetobacteraceae bacterium
CGCCGCCGAGCGGCGGCGGGGCGCTGCGGTAGCTGGCCGGGGTCGCCGACAGCCCGATCGGGTTGCGCGTCAGCGCCACCGAGCCCGCCGCCGGGTCCGCGGGATCGACGGGCACCGCGACGGTCGGCTCCAGGCCGAGCGAGTCGGCGAGCGCGAACGCCCCCGCGATGTCGTTGACGACCCCCGCCGGGACCCGCGCGCCGGTGAGCGCGCTGGCCCATTCAACCGCTGGTCGGGCGGACAGTCGCGCGTTCAGCGCGACCCTCAATTCGTCGCGGTGGGCGACCCGCTGGGGATTGGTGGCAAAGCGCGCGTCGCGGGCCAGCTCAGGGGCGCCGAGCACCTCGCACAGCGCGGCGAACTGGCGGTCGTTTCCGACCGCCAGCACGAGCTCGCCGTCGCCGGTCGGGTAGAGCTCATAGGGGCTGATCGAGGGGTGGGCGTTGCCCATCCGCCGCGGCACCACGCCGGCCACGGTGTAGGCCGACCCCTGGTTGACCAGCGCGGCGAGCAGGCAGCTGAACAGGTCGACCGAGACCCGCTGGCCTTCACCGGTGGCCTCGCGGTGGCGCAGCGCGGCGAGGATCCCGGTGGCGGCGAACAGGCCGCAGAGCACGTCGACGAGCGCCACGCCCACCTTCTGGGGCTCGCCGTCGGGCGCGCCGGTGATCGACATCAGGCCGCCGAGCGCCTGGACGAGCAGGTCATAGCCGGGCAGCCGCGCGCCGTCCCCGCTGCCGAAGCCGGTGATCGAGCAGTAGACCAGGCCGGGCAGCTCGGCGTGCAGCTGCGCGTAGCCCAGGCCGAGGCCGTCCATCACGCCGGGGCGGAAGTTCTCCACCAGCACGTCGGCGCCTGCCGCCAGCTCGTGCGCGCGGGCGCGGCCGGCGTCGGTGGCGAGGTCGATCGTCACGCTTGACTTGTTGCGGTTGACCGACTGGAAGTAGGTCGCCTGCCCGTGGGCGTCGTGCGGCGGCCCCCAGCTGCGGGTCTCGTCGCCGATCCCCGGGCGCTCGACCTTGATGACCTCCGCGCCGAGGTCGCCGAGCATCATCGTCGCAAACGGACCCGCGAGCACCCGTGAGAAGTCGAGGATCCTCACGCCCCCCAGGGCGCTGGGCGCCGGCGCCGCGGTCATCCGGGGGATGATTTCACCGCGATCACGGGAAGCATCATCCCCGATGATCGCCGCGTCGACCGTCTTTGCTGCGCCCGGGCACGTCACGGTGGTGGCGGTGGTCGCGATCGCGGTCATGTTCATCGGGCTGTGGGCGATCAGCGTGGCGGTCCACGACGTCTCGATCGTCGATCCCGTCTGGGGCCCGGCGTTCGTCGTCGTCGCGGTCGTGTGCCTGCTCGCCGGCCGCGGCGGGGACGCGCGGCGCTGGCTGCTGCTGGTGATGACCGCGCTGTGGGGATTGCGGCTGGGCGGCTACCTGCTCGTGCGCAAGCTCGGCGACCGCGAGGAGGACCGACGCTACGCCGAGATGCGCGAGCGCAAGGGCGCGGCGTTCGTGCCCTGGTCGCTGGCGAGCATCTTCGGGCTGCAGGGCCTGCTCGTGCTGATCGTGTCGCTGCCCCTGCAGGTCGCCGCCCAGCGCCCGGCCGGGCTGGACTGGTTGGCCGGCGTCGGGATCGTCGTGTGGGTCGTCGGACTGTTCTTCGAGGGTGTCGGCGACGAGCAGATGCGCCGCTTCAAGGCGCGGCCCGACAGCAAGGGCCGGGTGATGGACCAGGGGCTGTGGCGCTACACCCGTCACCCCAACTACTTCGGGGACTTCTGCGTGTGGTGGGGCCTGTGGCTGGTGGCGCTGGGCGCGGGGGGGACGTGGTGGACGGTGATCGGCCCGCTCGTGATGAGCTTCTTGCTGATCAAGGGCTCGGGCGCCGCGCTGCTGGAGAAGAGCATCGGCGAGCGCCGGCCCGAGTACCGCGACTACATCCTGCGTACGTCGGGGTTCATCCCGCGGCCGCCTCGCCGCCACGCCGGCGACAGCTGACGGCGCCGCGCCGGGCTCAGCGCGCCCGCGGCTCCAGCAGGTAGTGGCTGACCAGCCATCGGTCACCGCCCCGATACCCCCAGAGCTCGTCGGTCGAGAGCAGGAACAGGCGCCAGGTGGCCACCAGTCGGCGTGCCTGCGACGGCGACCGGCCCGACGCCCGCAGCACCGCCAGCGCGCGCTCTGCGTTGTCATCCAGCTGGGCCAGCCACGCCTGCAGGGTCCGCGCGTAGTGGGTTCCGGGCACCGCCCACTGGTCGCGCACGACGAGATCGTCCTGGAAGTGCAGGAGCAGGTCGTGGGAGGGCATCAGTCCCGCGGTGAAGAACCGGGCCGCGGCCCACGTGCCCTCAAACAGGTAGGGCAGCGTGCGGTGGCTGAAGACGTGCACGAACGCGCGTCCGCCGTCGGGCTCCAGCCACGTGGCGACCCGGCGCAGCAGCTCGCGCCAGTTGCGCATGTGCTCGAACATCTCGATCGACATGACGCGGTCAAAGCGCCCCTCGGGCGCGAAGTCGTTCACGTCGGCGGTGACGATCTGCACATTGTCCAGGTCCCGGCGCGCCGCCTCGGCCATGATCCATTCCCGCTGGCCGTGGGAGTTGGAGACCCCGACGATCGACGACCCGGGGTAGCGCTGCGCCAGCCACAGCGACAGCGACCCCCAGCCACAGCCGAGGTCGAGCACGCGCATCCCGTCTCGCACGCCCGCTCGCTCGCAGGTCAGCGCCAGCATCGCCTCCTCGGCACCGGCCAGCGTGTCGACCCCGTCGGGCCACAGGCAGCCCGAGTACTTGCGCCGCGGACCGAGGATCAGCCCCAGGAACTCGGCGGGCAGCTCGTAATGCTGCTCGTTGGCCTTCTCGGGCAGCTCGGCGATCGGTCCGCTCGACATCCGCGCCACGAGCGCGCGCAGGCGCTCCTGCTGGGCGGCGACGCCGCCGCGGGCCTCGGCGCGCTCGCGGGCCCAGGCGCCCCAGCGCGAGCCCACGCGCAGCAGCCGATCGGGCGCCAGCCCGTGTTCCAGGGCCAGGTCCAGGGCCGCATAGCGGCGCGGCTCAGATGTCGGCCGCGGCTTGAACGCAGACCGTGGGTCGGTCACGGTGGTCATCGGAGCCGGTGGGAGCGTCGCGGGCTACTCGGACTGGCGTCCGAGCGCGGCGACGAACCGTGCGATCCGCTTGCGCTCATCGTCAGACAGGGCGCCGTCGGTCTCCACCAGCAGCGTCATCGGCCCGCGCTCGTGCGCCCACCGGGTCACCCGCTCAGAGAAGCCGTCGCCGATCCAGACCAGCGGGAGCGAGTCGGCGTAGGCGATCACGGTGTCGGCCTGGGCCTCGCGCGACTGCTCGCCCCGGATCACCGAGACGCTGGTCAGGCCCAGCGCGTGGGCGACCTCGTCGATCGACGCCAAACCGCCGGCGTCGGGCAGGAGCGCGAGCTCTCCGGCCTCGAGCATCTCCCGGCTCCACGGCCGCGCGGCCCCCGCCAGCGCGCCGGGGACGCAGACGAATCGGTAGGTGAGCTCGGCCATCGGCTGAGACGGTACCCGCTGGCGACGGTGGTCAGTGTGTGTTCATCGTGAGGACCATGCGAAAGCGCGCGTCCCCGCTCAGCATCCGCTCGTAGGCCTCGGCGGCCCGCTCGAGGGGAAGGGTCTCGATCATCGGGCGCACCCCGGAGAGCACGCTGAAGCGCAGCGTGTCCTCGGAGTCGATCGAGGTGCCCGAGGCGTGGCCCTCGATCACCTTGTCGCCGGCGATCAACGCGGCGGCGGGGATCGGCAGCGGGTCCATCGAGGCGCCGATGATCATCAGCTTGCCCTGCGGGCGCAGACCGCCGAAGACCGCGCCCATCGCCTCGGCGTTGGTCACCGTCGCGAGCACGAGGTCGGCGCCGCCGAGGGCCTGCAGGGCCTCGCCGGGATCGCCGGCGGTCGAGTCGATGTAGTGCCGGGCGCCGAGCTTGCGGGCGAGCTGCTCCTTGTCGGCGCCGCGGGCGATCGCGACCGTGTCAAACCCGAGATGGGCGGCGAACTGGACCGCCAGGTGGCCGAGGCCGCCGACCCCGAGCACCGCCACCCGATCGCCGGCGCCGGCTCCGCTGGTGCGCAGCGCGTTGAACGTCGTGATCCCCGCGCACAGCAGCGGCCCCGCGTCCTCGTCGGCGAGGTCGTCGGGAATCGCGGCCAGCGCCGAGGCCCGCACGACGACGTAGTCGGCGTAGCCGCCGTCCATCGTCACCCCCGGGATCTCCATGTTCTCGCAGTCGATCAGCTGGCCGCGGCGGCAGGGCTCGCAGTAGCCGCAGTTACCGCCGAACCAGCCGACGCCGACGCGCTGGCCGACCTCCCAGCCGTCCACGTGGTCACCGAGCGCGGAGATCTCGCCGGCGATCTCATGACCCGGGACCACCGGGAAGCTGACCCCCGGGTAGGCGCCCTCCTTGGCGAACATGTCGCTGTGACAGACCCCGCACGCGTGCACCCGGACCAGCGCCTCGCCCAGGCCGGGCGACGGCACCTCACGCTCCTGCAGCTCGAGGTCACCGCCGGCCTCCGAGACCACCACTGCTCGCATCGTCGCCATCTCATTTCTCCTGTCGTCGGTCATTCGGCTCGCCGGTCAGTCGGGCGCCCAGCTCGTCGATCCAGTCGGCGACCAGGCGCGGCCCCCGCGACCCTCGCGACCCGCGCGGCTCCGAGCGCGGCGCGTCGGCGGCCTCGGAGAGGCGGGCCGAGACCTCGTCGGCGAAGTCGTCAAGGATCTTGGAGAAGCTGTCATCGGTGCAGACGTAGCCGAGCTCCTCGTCGGAGGGGCGCGCCTGCCCGGGCGTGGCGCCGGGGCGAGACGCGGCCTGCTGGGCGGCCCGCTGGGCGTCGCGCATCGCCTGCTCACGCCGGGTGCGCGCGAGCTGGAGCTCACGCTCCATCTCGGCCAGCCGCGCGTCGAAGCGGTCGTCGGTTGGCCCGCCGTCGGCGGCCGCCTGCGCCTGGAGGTGCTGCGCCCGCAGCACCCGCACGCGCGCGTAGGCCTCCTGCACGGCGGAGAAGCGCCGCGCGGACTCGGGCGAGCCGTTGTTGTGATCGGGATGGTGGCGCTGGGCCAGGCGCCGGTAGGCAGCGCGCAGCTGCTCGTCGGTCGCCGAGGGCGCGACGCCGAGCGTCCGGTAGGGATCCGGGTCCGGGGTGGGCATCGATCAGGCGGCGGGGCGTTTGCTCACGCGGTCTTAGATCGTGCTACCGCTCGGACCGGGCGCGGTGGGGGTGGGGGCGGTGGGCGTCGCGGTCGACGTGGTCGGCGCGCCGGGGTCGCCGGCCCGGCTCGGGGCCCGCAGCCACTGCACGATCTGCCCGCCCTGGATCAGGAAGTCGACGCGGGCGGTGTCCCCGACACCCGCGCCGCACCGGTTCGCTCCGCCACCCGCACCGGGGCGGTCGGTCAGGCGGAACAACGCGTTGACGTAGCGGCCCTGCGCAAACGCCGAGATGAACGTGGCACCGCAGGTCAGCGACGCGTTGGCGACCTCGGCCTGCTGGAGGGTGCTGAGGCGCAACGTCGGGGCTCCGTCGGAGAACACGCTCGGGAGGTGAAAGAGCTGCGCCGCAGCCCGCACGTCGCCCCGCTGCAGCTCCCGCGCCCACGTGCGGATCACCGCGACCTTCGAGGAGTCCGCCGCCGGACCGTCCTGGCCGACGGGCCGGGCGGACGCCGAGCCGTGAAAGCCGGGAAGCCGCAAGTCGCCACAGCCGGCGAGCACCATCGACAGCGCCGCGACGACGAGGCAGGACACCGTGCGCAGTGGGGCCTCGGTCACGACGCTGATGATCGCAGACGTCGCCGGGCCGGCGATCAGCCCGACGATGGCCTTGGTCCGGCGCGAAAGGGATCGAGCAGCCGCGTCGTGTCGAGCTTGCCGTCGATCAGATCCCGCGCGACGTCGCTCAGACGCCGGTTCTGGGAGCGCGCGAAGCTCCGCAGGAGCGCGAACGCCGCTTCGACTCCGATCTGTCCCCGCTCGGCGAGCAGACCCTTGGCCTGTTCGATCACCACCCGGCTGGTGAGCGCGCCCTGCAGCTGGGTCGCCAGCCCCCGGGATTCCCGGACCAGGCGCTCCTGGACCAGCGCGACCGCGGCGATGTCCGCCATGCCCTGAGCGAGGGTCAGATCGTCGGACAGAAACTCCCCGACGCCGGCCCGGAACAGATTCAGCGCCCCGATCGTCTGGCCGCGGACCCGCATCGGAAACGCCTGCACCGAGCCGAACCCGTGGGCGATCGCGGCAGGGGCAAACAGCGGCCACCGCGTCTGATCGACGCTGAGATCGGCGCTGGAGACCCGCTCTCCGCGCAGATGGCACTCAAAGCACGGCCCCTCCTCGTTCTGGGTCTGCAGCAGGTCCAGCGCATCGGACCGCTCGCTGGAGGACGCCATCACCCGCAGCTGTCCTGCCGCGTCGGCCAGCAGCAGTCCCGCCTCGGCACAATCGAGCAGTTGCACCGAGCGCGCCGACAGGCGGTGCAGGAACTCGACCGGATCGAAGGTGTCGGCCATCGTGTCTGACAGCTCGACGAACGTCTCGACGATCCGCTGCTCGCGCGTCATGGTCAGCTGTCGGGAACGACTCCGCGACCCGGACGTTCACCCGAAATCGTGCGTATTGACACAGAGTTGATTCTACGCCGCGTGAGTGGTCAGGATGACGAATCCAAACGCAGCCGGCGAGCGATCACCTGGGCCGCGACGGCGCGCAGCGGCTGCTCGGCGGCGAAGGCGTGGCCGCGCAGCCGGACGAACGCCTCGTCCATCGGGATCGCCAGCTGCACGGAGATCATCCCCGTCGCCTGGTGGACCTCCGCCCAGTGCGGCGGTTCGCCGGCCAGCCGCGCGGGCACGGTATCGGGCGGCGCCCCGGCGGCCAGCGCCAGCACCATGTTGGTGGCGACGTCGGCGAGCACGAGTCCCCGCGCGAGCTCCTCCTCGGTGAGCGCTCCCGGCCGGTCGCGGTAGAGCACGATCACCCCGAGCCGGATCGCCCCCAGGCGCATCGGAAACGCGAACACCGCACGCAGACCGGCCGCGACGCCGCGCTCGGCGAACGCCGGCCAGCGCAGCTGATCGGGATCGGCGAGGTCTGACTCGAGCACGGGAATGCCCTCAGCCCACGCATCGACGCACGGGCCCTGACCGAGCTCGAGCTGGAGCTCCTGGACCGCCGCCACCCCCGGCTCCGAGACGCCCGCGCTCCCGCGCAGCTCGCCGCCGACCATCAGCGAGATGCCCGCCCCGCTGAGCGCCAGCAACGACGCCGCGGCCACGCACACCCGATCGATCGGCGACACGACCTCGTCACCGACGTCGGCGATGCTCGCCAGCACTGCGCTCAGGCGATCAGACGCCATTCACACAGGCTGCCCTGAACGGTCTCAGATTACCCCTGCTGAGACGGTGTTTGCGGGGGTGTCGCGCGGGACGTCGCTTGCTTTTCAGGGCTCGGGGCGTAGAGTCGGAGGCGACGAGGGAGGTGGCCCATGCGGTCAGTGACGCGGCCCGGTGCCGTCGCAGGCGACGAGGAGAAGACCTGGTGACGATGGACGATGACGCGATCCGGGCTCTGCTGCGACGCCTCTCGCGCCGCCACGCCTCCGGAGGCGAGGTCGTCGAGCGAGCCGCGATCGTGGCCGAGGGTGACGAGTCGGCGGCGATCCTGACCTGGATCAGTGATCACGACGGGCGGCCCGAGTCCGCGGCCCCCGCGCCGGCGGCCGGTGGCCTGCACGGCGGCGGCCTGCACGGAGCCGGTTCGCGTACGGCCCGCCAGACGGGCACCGCGACCCCGGCGCGCTATGTGCTGCCGGCAGGCGCGCTGGTCGCCTCGCCCGACGCCGACCAGACAACGATCATCAAGCAAGCGTAGGAGCAGGTCAATGCCACAGACACACCAGTTCACCCGACAGGATCAACGCCTCCCCGCCTACCGGCCGACCGCCGACGAGCTGCGGGCGGCCCGCTCGGCCGAAGCGGCCGGCACCCAGGGCCGGCTCAAGCAGGAGGCCGCCGCGCGCCGTGCCAAGCGCGAGCAGCCGCCGCTGCCGGCCGACGCTCGCGGCTGACCGGCTGACCGGCTGAGCCTGAATCAGCCGACGGGGGTTCACGCCCTCGCGGGGACCCTCGATGCCCCGGCACGGTGGGCGCGAGTGATGCCGATCGGTCAACGTGTCACGATGGTGCGACCCCGAGCCGCTGTGGACAGGGCCGGTGCCGAGATGGACGCAATCGACCACATCGAGAGTGATTGGCGCAGAGAACGTCCGGACGTGGACGTGAGCTCGGTCGGGATTGTGTCGCGCATCTGGCGGATCGGGCGACATTTCGAGCACGCCCGGGCCGATCGTCTGAGCGAGCACGGCACCGACCGCGTCACGCTCGACGTCCTGGCGATGCTCCGCCGTCGAGGCCCACCCTTCCGGATGACGGCGGGTGAGCTGACTCATCACTCCCTGATCAGCTCAGGCGGGGTGTCGCAGCGACTGGACAAGCTCGAGCGCGCAGGGTTGGTGCGACGCCAGTTCCACAGCAGCGATCGCCGGCGCGTCGACGTTCAGCTCACCGAGGCCGGCATGGAGGTGGTCGATGTGACCCTCGCGGACGTCATGCGTCACGAGGCCGGCCTGCTTGATCAGCTCACCGCGGCAGAGCAGGACGAGCTCCGCAGGATCCTCAAGAAGCTCCTGTCGCGCTTCGAGCCGTCCGACGAACCGGAGTAGTCACCGCGTTTCCTCTTAGGTCTAAGAAGCTTAGACCTGATAGAACTCGTCATGGTCCTCCCTGCATGTGCCAGGTGGCGCCGCGCAGGGAGCGAGCCGACTCACACCACATGACCCGTCCGGCGTGGTCCAACGGCCAGCGCCGGCGGCGTCTCCAACACGAGGACGAGAGGTGAGGAGCAGATGAGTGGACCGTTGTCCGGCGTTCGAGTGCTCGATCTCAGCACGATGATGGCCGGCCCCTTGGCGGCCGACATCCTGGGTGATCAGGGCGCTGACGTGATCAAGATCGAGGTGCCCGGCAAGGGGGACCATGTTCGATCGCTACCCAACCGTTCCGGTGACATGTCGGCGATGTTCGTCAACGTGAATCGGTCCAAGCGATCGCTGACGTTGAACCTGAAGAGCCCCGAGGGCGTCGAGGTGCTGAAGCGGTTGGTCAAGGACGCTGACGTCGTCGTCCAGAACTTTCGGCCCGGAGTGGTCGAGCGGCTCGGGATCAGCTACGAGGATGTCGCGCCGCTGAACGAGAGGTTGATCTATCTGTCCCTGAGCGGGTTCGGGGAGACTGGGCCGGATGCGAACCAGCGTGTCTATGACCCGCTGATCCAGGCCATCACCGGCCTGACGACCATCCAGGCTGGGTCAGACTCGGAGCGCCCGCGGCTGATCAGGACGATCCTGCCCGACAAGCTCACCGCAATCCTCGGGGCCCAAGCCGTGACCGCGGCGCTGTTCGCGCGCCAGCAGAGCCAACGCGGTCAGCACATTCGCATGTCGATGCTCGAGGGCGTGCTCTCCTTCCTGTGGGCATCGGACATGGGCGCGTTCACGTTCGTCGACAAGCCGGTGCCGATCGAGAAGGGCGGCAGCTTCATCGACCTCATCTATGAGACCGCTGACGGCTACATGACGATCGCGACCAACAGCAACGCCGAGTGGCAGGCGCTGTGCCGAGCGCTCGGTCATCCGGAGTGGATCGAGGACGAGCGCTTCACGACCGCGGTCGGCCGCTCAGACAACATCAATGAGCGCCTCGCGCTCGTCCAGTCCGCGCTCGGCTCCAAGCCAACCGATGAGTGGATGACCCTCATGCGGGAGTTTGATGTTCCCGCGGCACCGACGCTGACCCGCGCCAAGGTGATCGAGCATCCGCAGGTGCTGGCAA
>CAZZYU010000108.1:0-6313 GCA_964658375.1 uncultured Acetobacteraceae bacterium
TACAGCACGCGGGCGCCTGGCTCGGCGAGGAACGCCTTGACCCCGTCGGCGTCGACGGTGCGGTTGAGCACGAGCAACCGGTAGCCGCGGGCGCCCTGGGCGAAGTCAGGGCCGGCGGCCGTGAAGACGGCCTCCAGACGGCTGAGCTCCGGGGTGGTGAGCAGCTCGAAGCGCACGTCGGCGGCGAGGTGACCGGCCAGCCCCGGATCGCGCCACAGCAGATAGTCGGAGTAACGATCGTCGGCGATCACCTTCAGCGACGGGTCGGTGGCCACGGCCCGCTGTACGGCCGCCGCCATCCGCGGACTCTGCTTGGCGTCCTGCACCGTCGAATTCGGCAGCGCGATGACGACCGCGGCGCCGGCCACGAGGCCCAGCGCGGCCAGCGCCGCCAGCGCGCCGTTGATCCGCACCCGCATGCGCATGCCGGCGTCCGCGTGGCGGCCGGCGTCCGCACGGCGGCTGCCGGCGTCCGTGGACTGGCTCGCGTCTGCCGGCGCACCGTAGGCGAGTGACAGCGGCACCACGATCAGCCCGAGCAGTCCCAGGAACAGGGCGTTGCGAACGACCTCCACGGTGCCCGCGGCGAGCACGAGCAGCGCGAGCTTCTCCCACGTTGTCGTGGCCGACGGGTTGCGACCAAACGACCACAGCGCGAGCCCGACGAGCAGCGCCAGCGCGACCGTGGACGGGGTGCTGGAGGTGACCGGCTGCCATTCGGAGACGAACTGGCGGAGCGTCGAGCTGACCATCGTCGTGTGGTAGTAGCCGATGATGTGCAGGCCATAGGGGGTGATGAGGATCGCCGCCAGGGCGCCGAGCGCGAGCGCCACCGGACGGCGCCAGGCCCGGACGTCGTGGAGCAGCGACGCGCGGCGCTGCCACAGCACGGTGAGCGCGTAGAGCACGACCAGGCCGGCGCCCTGGGTGGCCGATCCGTGCACGTTTGCCCACAGCGCGAGGATCGGGATGCACCAGAACACGCGGCGCGAGCGAGCGCGGCTGTCGGCGGAGAGCAGGCAGACGGTCGCCATGAACAGCGGCATCGCGAACTCCTGGGTGCGGATCTCCCGGGAGGGGGAGATCAGCGCGACGCACATCGGGATCGTGACCAGGACCGAACGAAACGGCGCACCCCGCCGGCGGGCGGCGGCGACCGCCGCACCGACCGACCCGAGGATCAGCGCGACGTTGACCGCGCCGAGCAAGCCGAGGCCGCCGACGCGGTAGATCGCGTAGCTGGCCAGCTGGGAGAGCCACTGCTCGTCGGTCCAGCGGTGGCCGAAGCTGATGGCGTTCATCAGGTCCCGGTGGGGAATCCCGGACTGCCACACGAGCCGGCCGTCGACGAGCGCCAGCCAGCTGTCGACGTTGTAGTCCTTGGGAACGTCGGCGAGCAGGATGATGCCGAACACCGCGACCACGACGCCGAGCAGCACGTCGGAGCCGTGATCGGCCAGCACCGAGCTCAGCCACCGGCCGCGTCGGCGCCCGCGCGACCGCTCGCGGGCAGCCTGAAGTCCGTAGGCCAACGACGACATGGGATATGGATCGTGCGTTCGGCGTCGCCTCCCAACAGACGATGGGGCGGGTCGACCTCGACCTTTGTCGACTCGGCCGCCGCGCCGGGCCTGCCGGCCCCCACCAAGGTCCAGGTGAGACGAGGCTCCGGTTCCCGATAGGTCCTGGAGATGTCCAGGCAGATCGACCTTTCGCGCGTGAGCGGGCGCGCGGTGCTGGCCACGACGATTGTCACCATCGTCGCGCTGGCGGCGCTGCTGGGCCGCGTCGGCTCCGACGCGCAGTGGCTGGTCGCGCTCGGCCATGTCATCGTCCACCGGCGCGCCATTCCTGACGGCATTCCGTTCGCCGGCACCCCCACCGGTCGGTGGCCCAACTCGCTGGTGCTCGCCGAGCTGATCTTCGACGGGCTGCACGCCGTCCTGGGTAACCGGGGCCTGATGCTCGCCCAGCTGGCGGCAGCCGCCGGGGGCCTGGTCCTGTTGGCCCGAGACGCCCGCGCGGACGGCGCCGACGCCGTCGGCACCAGCGCCGCGCTGCTGGTGGCCGGGGTGGGCGCGATGCCGAGCCTGGCGATCGCCCGGGTCCAGCTGTTCTCGCTGGTCATGTTCCCGGCGCTGTTGCTCCTGCTGCGCGCCCAGTCCCGCGCGCCCTCGCGGCGGCTGTGGCTGGTCGTCCCGCTGCTGGCGCTGTGGTCAAACCTGCACGGCGGCGCGCTGCTGGGGCTCGGCGTCGTGGTCGCATACCTCGTCCTGGAGCGCGGCCGCCACCAGCCGTGGCTGGCCGCCGCGGTCGGCGTCGCCTCGGCGGCCGCCCTGTGCGTGACCCCGGCAGGTCTGCGCACCGTCGCCTACTACCACGGGGTCCTGACCAACACCGCCGCCCAGCGGGGGACCGGTGAGTGGGGGCCGCTGTCGCTGAGCTCGCCGCTGGACATCGTGCTCGCGCTGGCCGCGCTGATCCTGGTGTGGCGCGTGTGGCGCGCCCGTCCGCGGCTGTGGGAGTGCGGCGTGCTGCTGGCGCTGGCCATGCTCACCGGGCGCGCCGATCGCAACGGCGTCTGGCTGCTCATGTTCGCCGTCGCGCCCGCGGCTCGCCGCCTGGCTCCGTCTCGATCGCTGCGGACGCTGGCGCCGATCGCCGCGGCCATGGCCAGCGTGCTGCTCGTCGTCTCGATCGCTCGCGGCCCCGCCCCCGCGCAGGCCAGCTCGGCGATGGTCGACCACGCCGTCGCCCTGGCCCACGGCTCGCCGGTGCTCGCCAGCGGGACGATGGACGAGCAGGTGGCGCTGGCCGGCGGACGGATCTGGGCCGGAGACCCGATCGACGCCTTCTCCCATCAGGTCCAGGCCGACTACCTGGACTGGCTGGCCGGCGACCGGTCGGGCGCGAGCGCGGTCACGCCGGCGGTCCGTGTCGCGCTTGTGGCCCCCGGGTCCCCGACGCAGCGACTGATGGCGCGCATGCCCGGATTCGTCGCGGCGAGCCGCACCGCGACCACCGTGATCTATGAACGGGTGAGCGGATGACCGGCCTCACGCACCCCTCATCGGCGGAGCTGAGGGGGGTCGGGGGGGCCCCGCGCGTCGTCGGGCTGCGAGCGCGGATCGCCACCGTCGGCGTCGTGGCACCGGCGCTGGTGGTCTCGCGCCTGCTCGTCCTCGTCTCCGGAATGGTCGGGGTGCTGACCCTCACACCGCATGCACCCGCGGGGATGGTGGCCACGTCGCGCACCGCGCTGGGCCCGGTCGGACACCTGCTCGCCGGGTCGGTGGACCGCTTCGACGCCGGCTTCTACCTGGCGATTGCCCAGCATGGCTACGGGGCGGGCGCCTCGCCGCGCCTCGCCTTCCTGCCGCTCTATCCGATGCTCATCCGGGTCGCCTCGGTGTTCACCCGCTCGGCGGTGGTCGCCGGCGTGCTCGTGTCAATGCTCGCGTTCGTGGCCGCGCTGGAGATGCTGCGCCGGCTCACCGAGCTGGAGCTCGGACGCCGCGCCGCAGATGCGACGGTCCTGCTGCTGTGCTTCGCGCCGCTGACGTTGTTCTTCACCGCGGTCTACACCGAGTCGCTGTTCCTCGCGCTGTCGGTCGGCACCTTCTACGCGGCACGCCAGGGGCGCTGGCGACAGGCGTGTGCGCTGGCGGCGCTCGCCACCCTGACGCGTCCGACCGGGATCGTGCTGATCGCCCCCTTGGTCATCATCTGGTGGCGGGAGCGCCGAGCAGACCGGCGAGCGCTGGCGTGGCTCGTCCTGGTGCCCGTGGCACTGGTGGGATGGATGGGGGTGCTCGCGCTCGCCGGCCACGGGCCGATGAGCGAGTTCCACGCCGAGCAGGCGAGCTGGTCGCGGTTGACCACCACCCCGATCGAGGGGCTGCTGCTCGCGCTGTTGGCGATGGGCCGGGGGATCGTCTACGTGGCCGGCGGCGGGCTCATCTATCACCCCACGATCGACGGACCGTTCAAGGCCTTCGCCCAGGACGTGATCCTCGGCGGGATCCTGATCGGCTGCCTGGTCGGGGTGGAGGCGTGCCGGCGGCGCATGGCACCCGAGTACTTCGTCTATTCGGGGCTCGTCATCCTGATGTGCCTGTCCTCGCCCGAGCAGGGCGAGCCGTTGTGGTCATTCGATCGCTTCGCGCTGACGATCTTCCCCCTGTGGATGGCCGCCGGTGCGTTCCTGGGCCGGCGCCGGCTCGTCGCGCCCGCGGTGGCGCTCGGAGCGGTGGCGATCGTCTTCTACACGATGCAGTTCTCCAGCTGGGCGTTCGTCGCCTGAACCGGGGTAAGGTCCCCGCGGTGCTCGGACGTCTCGGCGCGGTCGTCGGTCTCGCGATCGTGCTGACGGCGGCCGGCGACGCGGCCACGAGCCGGTCTGCCCGGGCGGCGACCGCGCCGGTGCCGCTGACCGGCTACCTGGCCGCGCCGGTCGAGCAGCTGGCGCTTCCCGGGGCCCAGGCCAGCGGGGAGATCACCCCGCAGGGCGACGTGTACACCGGCTGGGCCGAGTATGAGCCGGCGATCGGGATGGGACTGCGGTCATGGTCGCAGCCGACCCGCGTGCTGGATACCCCGACGGTGCCGCTCTTCCGGTCTGCGCTGACCGCGCAGGGCGTCGTCTACACCGAGCGCGTGTTCACCGTCCCCGTGTCCGGACAGCCGGTCACCTACCTGTCGCTGACCGCCACCGACGAGCGCCGCGCGCCGCTGCGGGCGCGCGTGGCGCTCCGGGTCGCCTACTCGCGCGGACCGACCCGCGTCGGGTTCCACGGCGTCGTCACCGGCGACTACCGCTATGAGCGACCCCTCGCCGGCACGGGCGATGGCTACTTCTTGCAACTCGGCGTGCCGTTTGACACCGCCTGGAGCTACCGGGCTCAGGGCCGTGATGTCGACCGTGACGGCCTGCTGCTCATGCGCGGCCCTCAGACGCCGGCGGTCACCACCGCGGCCGCGGCCACTCCGGACGCGATCGGCGCCCAGCAGATCGAGGCGCGGCGGCTGGCCGGCGGTCAGAGCGCCACCTGGACCTGGCAGATCCCGCTCGCGCCGCCCGCCGCCTCCGCCACCGCCGATGAGGCCCTGGACGCGGTCGGCCTGACGTCCGCGCGACGGCGGCTGGTCGCCTACTGGGCCGCCCAGGAGCGCGGGATGACCCGCATCGAGGTCCCCGAATCGCGCGTGAACGACGTCTATGACGCGAGTGCGCTGGCGATCCTGCAGGCGCGGTATCTGACGGCGTCGGGCTGGGTCCAGGCGGTCAACCGCCTGCAGTACCAGTCCTACTGGATCCGCGACTCCGCGATCGAGACCGTGGCGCTGGACCAGATCGGCCTGCACGCCCCGGCCGCGGAGAACCTCGCGTTTCTGGGCCACTGGCAGCAGCCCGACGGCCTCTTCATCAGCCGGCCCGGCCAGCAGGACGGCGTCGGCCAGGCCCTGTGGGAGCTCGACCAGCACGCCCGGCTGACTCACGACGCGGCGTTCGCCAGCCGGCAGCTGGCCTCCGTCGCCGCCGCCGTGAACTGGATCGCGCAGGCCAGCGCCCTGGACCCGCTGGGGCTGCTGCCGCCGAGCACGATCGACGATGACGAGCAGCTCGCCGGCGCCCACATCACCGGCGACGACATCTGGGCCGCCGTCGGCCTGCGCAGCGCGATCGATCTGGCGAGGTTCGCCGGCCGCCCGGACCTGGTTGCGGCGTGGGGCCCGATCGACACCCGGTTCGAAGCCTCGCTGCGCGTCGCGCTGGCCGCCGCCGACGCCCGCGCGGGCCACGTCCCGCCCGCCCTGGATCAGGCGGGCGGATTTGACTGGGGCAACGACAACCTCGGCTATCCGCTGGCGATCGTCGACCCCCGCGGTCGTGAGGTCGCCGCGACGGTCGCCTGGGAGCAGGCGCACGCGCGCGAGGGTCTGGCCACCTACGACGGGATGCTGCACGACTACCTCGGCTTCCCGATCGACGAGACCGAGCTGGAGTCCGGCGACACCGCCGCGGCGCTGCGCGGGTTCTATGCCGAGCTCATCCACACCACCGCCCCCGGTTTTGGCTGGGAGGACGGACTGCGGCCGTTCGGCGACCGCCGGGATCCGCTGAACCTCTCCCCCCACGGCACGTTCGCGGGGCAGTTCATCAGCCTGCTGCGCAACCTGCTCGTGCGCGAGGACGGCGACGCGATCGACCTGCTCTCGGGCGTCAGCCCCGCGTGGATGGCTCCGGGCGACGTGATCTCGGTGCGCGGCGCGCCGAGCGCGGCCGGCACCGTCTCGTTGCGACTGACCGTCA
>CAZZYU010000108.1:6413-9460 GCA_964658375.1 uncultured Acetobacteraceae bacterium
GCGAGCACCTGGCGGGTGCCGACGATCACCGTCGCGACGCTGGCGCGGGTGACCGCGGTGTAGAGCATCTCCCGGCGCAGGAAGAACGCGCCGGCCGCCGGGTGGGCGATGATCACCGCGATCGGCAGCTCGATCCCCTGGCCGCGGTGCACCGAGCACGCGTAGGCGAGCCGCAGCTGGTCGGCCTCCTCGGGCGGGAGACGGAACACCGCGTCGTCGGCGGCGAGGATGAGCGCCGCGTCGTCGTCGGCGTCGTCATCGCCGCCGGCGCGGCCGCGCGCAGACCCCGTGGTCTCGTCCAGGAGCCGCAGCACGGTTCCGTTCATCAGTCCCAGCTCGTGCAGGTTGCGCCCGGTCATCATCAGCTTGTCGCCGATCCGCAGCCGCCCACCGCGCACCGGCTGGCCGTCGGGGTTCAGCGCGGCGCGCAGCGCGCGGTTGATCGAGTCGATCCCCAGCTCGCCTCGGTAGACCGGCGCGAACACCTGGATGTCGCGGACCGGGTCGACGTCGTAGTGGCGGGGCAGCCGCTCGGAGACGAGCGTCACGACCTCGGCCAGCGCGTCGCGCGCCGACCCTCGCTCGATCAGGAACAGATCGCGCCGCATCCCCTCGACGTGGGCGAAGTCCGGCTCGAGGCCGCGTCGGATGGCGTGCGCTCCCTGGACGATCATCGAGTCGGCCGCCTGGCGGAAGATGTGCGTCAGCCGGGTGGTGGGCACGAGCTCTGACGCGACCAGCTCGGCGAACGGCTTGCCCGCGCCGACCGGGGCCAGCTGGTCGGCGTCGCCGACGAGCACCACGTGGGTCTGGTCTCCGACCGCGCGCAGGAGAACGACGAGCAGCTCCAGGTTGGCCATCGAGGTCTCGTCGACGATCAGCAGCTCGCAGCCCAGCGGATCGGACTCGTCGCGCGTGGGGCCCTCACCGGGGATCCACCCCAGCGCCGAATGCACGGTGCGCGCCTGCAGCCCGCCGGACTCGCTCATCCGCACCGCCGCCCGGCCCGTCGGGGCCACGAGCATGACCCGGGCACCGCGCCCCGCCGCGCTGGCGGCGATCGTCTTGATGCAGGCGGTCTTGCCGGTTCCCGGACCGCCGGTGATCACCGACACGCGGTGGGTGAAGGCACCGTTCAACGCCGCTCGCTGTTCCTCGGTCAGGCCGTCGTGCGGATCGTCGGGCGGGTCGCCGAGTCGCTCGGCGGGCGGGGAGCGTACGAGGGCATGGATCCGGGTGGCCAGCTCGGCCTCCAGCTCGGCGGTCGCGGCCCGGTAGACCCAGTCGCCCTCGCGCACCGCCTGGCCGCCCGCCACCAGCTCGGCCACCACGCCGGCGCCGATCGGGTCACCGAGCAGCGACCGGCCTGCGGCGAGCACGTCCTCGACCGGCAGGCAGCTCGAGCCGCTGCGCTCGGATTCCGCGAGCGCGTGCATGACCGCGGCCCGCTCTCGCTGGCCGGGTGCGATCGGCGTACCGGTGGCGGCGGCGCCGACGCGCGCGATCCGGTCGGCGATCGTGAAGCCGACCCCGAATACGCTGGTGAGCTCATACGGGTTGGCGGTGATCAGATCGTGGGCCCCGGAGCCGTAGTGGTCGTGGATGCGCCCCGCCAGGTACGCCAGGCCGTGGGGAGCCAGCAGCATGTGCAGCCGACGCGTGACCCGGATCGAGCGCCACGACGTGGCGGCCTCGCGCGCGCGATCTCCGTGCAGGCCGACCTGCCCGAATGCCGCCTCAGGGTCGGCGTCGATGACGTCAAGCACCTCGGCAGGACCCAGCCGCGCGATCAGGTCGGCGGCGCGCCGGGCGCCCACGTGCTTGATCCGGCGCAGATACCCGGCCAGCATCTCAGGGTCGTCGGGCGCCAGCGGGCTGGCCTGGGCGACCTTGACCTGGCGTCCGTAGCGGCTGTCGTCGACCCAGTCGCCGACGACCCGCGCCCGCTCACCCTCCTCGAGGTGGACGAGCGGTCCCACGAGCGCGACCGGCGTGCCGTCGGCGGCGGCCGCGTCGAGCACCGCCCATCCGGTCTGCTCGTTGGCGAAGCGCACGTGGCGGATGGTGACCGGTGCGTCGAAGCTCACGTCACTACGGTAGAGGTGCCGGGGGCGGTCGATCCACCCCCCGTCGCCCCGCGTCGGCGCAACGGCTCCAGAGTCTCTGAGTCGCTTCTAGGCTCCGCGGGGAGTGCCCCATCGTCACCCGACCCCCGACTCGCCGCGCGTCCGTCCACCCGCCCCCGGCTACCTGACTCTTGACGACATCCGGCGGGCCGCTGGCCGGCTCGAGGGAGTCGCCCACCGCACTCCGGTGATCACCTCCCGCACGCTGGACGCGCGCGTCGGTGCCGGGCTGTACCTCAAGGCCGAGACGTTCCAGCGTGGCGGAGCGTTCAAGTTCCGCGGCGCCTACAACGCGATCGCCTCCCTCGATGCGTCGGCCCGGGCGCGGGGCGTCTGCTCGGCGTCCTCGGGCAACCACGCCCAGGCGGTCGCGCTGGCCTCGCGGCTGTGCGGCACCCGGGCGACGATCCTCATGCCCCACGACGCGCCGGCGCTCAAGCGCGCCGCCACCGAGGGCTACGGGGCCGAGGTGATCGGCTATGACCGCTACGAGGAGGATCGCGAGCAGCTGCTGGCGCAGCTGGCCGCCGACCGCGGCCTGGAGCCGGTGCACCCCTACGACGATCCGCGGGTGATGGCCGGACAGGGCACGCTCGCGCTGGAGCTTGATGCCCAGGCGGGCGAGCTCGACCTGCTCGTCGTCCCGGTCGGTGGGGGCGGACTGATCTCGGGCTGTGCGACCGCGCTCACCGCGCTGCGCCCTGACGCCCGGGTGGTCGGCGTCGAGCCCGAGGCCTCCGACGACGTCGCGCGCTCGCTGGCCGCCGGTACACGTCAGCGGGTGCGGGTGACGCCGACGATCGCCGACGGCCAGCAGACGGCGACGCCCGGAGAGCTCACCTGGCCGGTCATCCACGCGCTGGTCGACGAGGTGGTGACCGTCACCGACGCCGAGATCCTCGAGACGATGCGGTTCTGCTT
>CAZZYU010000109.1:0-9449 GCA_964658375.1 uncultured Acetobacteraceae bacterium
GCCACCAGGCCGTCTACGACGTGCTGGCCGCCCTCACCCGGGCCGGTCTGCTGCGGCGCATCCAGCCCTCGGGCTCGGTCGCCCGCTACGAGGCGCGTATTGACGACAACCACCACCATGTGGTCTGCCGTTCCTGCGGAGCCGTCTCTGATGTGGACTGCGCCGTTGGTATGAGTCCCTGCCTGACCGCATCCGAGAACCACGGATACAAGATCGACGAGGCCGAAGTCATCTTCTGGGGGCTCTGTCCCGAGTGCCTCGCCGCCAGCCCGATTGCCGAAACCTAGTCGAAAGGACGCCCGTGTCTGACACGCATGAGCATGAACCGAATGCCGTCTTCGGCCAGATGGACGAGCCGCAGTCCGATCAGGCCACGTGCCCCGTCGACCACGGGCGCATCCGCCCGGTCGAGGGTGACGCCAACCAGGAATGGTGGCCGCAGAGACTGAACCTGCAGATCCTGCACCGCAACACCCCCGAGGCCAACCCGCTCGACCCCGACTTCGACTACGCCGAGGCGTTCCAGGCACTGGACCTGCCGGCCGTCAAGGCCGACATCGAGGCGATCATGACCGAGTCACAGGACTGGTGGCCGGCCGACTTCGGTCATTACGGTGGGCTGATGATCCGCATGGCGTGGCACTCGGCGGGCACCTATCGCGTCTTTGACGGACGCGGCGGCGGCGGCCATGGCCAGCAGCGCTTCGCGCCGCTGAACTCCTGGCCTGACAACGTCAATGTCGACAAGGCGCGGCGGCTGCTGTGGCCGGTCAAGCAGAAGTACGGCCGGGCGCTGTCCTGGGGGGACCTGCTGATCCTCGCCGGCAACGTGGCGCTTGAGTCGATGGGCTTCCAGACGCTCGGCTTTGCCGGTGGCCGCGTCGACGAGTGGACCCCGGACACCTCCGTCTACTGGGGCGCCGAGGACACCTGGGTCACCAACGACGCGCGCTACAGCGGCGACCGTGAGCTGGAGCGGCCACTGGGCGCCTCCGAGATGGGCCTGATCTACGTCAACCCCGAGGGGCCCAACGGCCAGCCCGACCCCGCCGGATCGGCCCGGGACATCCGCGAGACGTTTGGTCGCATGGCGATGAACGACATCGAGACCGCCGCGTTGATCGTCGGCGGCCACACCTTCGGCAAGACCCACGGCGCCGCCCCGGCCGACAACGTCGGCTTTGAGCCGATGGCCGCCGGGCTCGAGGAGACCGGCCTCGGCTGGAAGAGCTCCTACGGCTCGGGCAAGCTCGAGGACGCGATCACGTCGGGCATCGAGGTCACCTGGACGACGACGCCGACCAAGTGGTCAAACAACTACCTGGAGAACCTCTACGGCTATGAGTTCGAGCTGGAGAAGTCGCCAGCCGATGCCTGGCAATACGTCGCCAAGGACGCCGAGGCGATCATCCCCGCCCCCAACGAGGGTGGCGCCCCGCGCAAGCCGACGATGCTGGTGAGCGACATCGCGCTGAAGGTCGACCCGATCTACGGGGAGATCACGCGACGCTGGCTCGATCACCCCGAGGAGCTGGCTGACGAGTTCGCCAAGGCCTGGTTCAAGCTGACCCACCGCGACCTGGGTCCGGTGTCGCGCTACCTCGGTTCCGAGGTTCCCGCCGACACGTTCATCTGGCAGGACCCGCTGCCCGAGGCGCCGGCGCAGACGCTGTCGCCGCAGGACATCGCCAGCCTGAAGACGGCGATCCTGGAGTCGGGTCTGACCGTGTCAGAACTCGTGTCCACCGCGTGGGCGTCGGCGTCGAGCTTCCGCAACTCCGACAAGCGCGGCGGCGCCAACGGCGCTCGCATCCGCCTGGAGCCGCAGAAGAGCTGGGAGGTCAACAACCCGCAGCAGCTGGCCAAGGTGCTGTCGAAGCTGGAGGACATCAAGGGCACGTTCGGCGAAGGCGGCCGATCGGTCTCGATCGCCGACCTGATCGTGCTGGGGGGCGTCGCCGCGGTCGAGAAGGCCGCCGCGGACGGCGGCACCCCCGTCGAGGTCGCGTTCACGCCGGGACGGGTCGATGCCGGCCAGGAGGAGACCGACGTCGAGTCCTTCGCCTACCTGGAGCCGCGCTTTGACGGGTTTCGCAACTACGACTCGGGTGCGCCGACCAAGCTGCGCCAGGAGCACCACCTGGTCGATCGGGCGGAGCTGCTGGGCCTGACCGCGCCGGAGCTGACCGTCCTGATCGGCGGCCTGCGCGTGCTGGGCACCAACTACGACAACTCGTCGCTGGGCGTGTTCACCGACCGCGTGGGGGTGCTGAGCAACGACTACTTCGTCAACCTGCTGGATATGGGCACGACCTGGACGGCCGAGGGTCCGAACTACAAGGGCACCGGACCGAAGGGCGAGTGGACCGGCACCCGGGCTGACCTGGTGTTCGCCTCAAACGCCGAGCTGCGCGCGATCGCCGAGGTGTATGCCTCCAGCGACGGCCAGGAGAAGTTCGTTCACGACTTCGCCAAGGCGTTCTCCAAGGTCCTGCACGCGGACCGCTTCGACCTGGTCTGAACCTGGGCGGATGGTGCTGGCCGGGCGGGTGGCACGTCGCTCACCCGCCCTGGTCGGCCACCCGCGGCACCGGCCGGGCCGACAGCGTCCGTCGGCGACGCGGCCTTCCCGTACGGGAAGAACAATCGCGCGACGATCGCCGCGGCTACATATCTTCCCGCACGGGAAGATTTCGAGCGGCCACTCTGCTATCGGTGTTAGCCTTCCCGTACGGGAAGATGACTACGAGCACGGCTGACATCGGCAAGCACGTTCGCGCGGCGCGAAAACAGCGGGGCTTGCGCCAGGAGGACGTCGCTCTGGCGAGCGGGGTCGGCCTGCGGTTTGTGCACGACCTGGAGAACGGGAAATCGTCGGTGGAGCTAGGCCTGGTCCTGCGCGTCGCTGCTGCCGTGGGATTGGAGGTGAACATCGTTGACCGCGAGGGCGCTTGACGTCTGGTTCTCGGGTGAGGTCGCCGGCCAGCTCACCGAACAGGATGGAGTCCTGAACTTCACCTACGCGTCGGACTGGGAGGAGACCGGGCGCGTCGCCTTGTCTCAGTCACTGCCGCTGGACGGAGCGTTCTCACAGACGGCTGTCCACGCGTTCTTCGGTGGCCTACTGCCGGAGGGCGACCTACGAGATCTGCTCGGTCAGCGGCTTGGAGTCAGCGCCACCAACGACTTCTCCCTGCTGGAGCAGCTCGGCGGCGACTGCGCCGGCGCGATCACCATCTACCCCGCAGGACAGGCTCTGCCCACACGCGAATCCGGCGTGCGGTGGCTGTCAGATGACGAGCTCCGACAACTCGTACACGACCTGCCATCACGCCCGATGTACGCCGAGCCCGATGGCGAGCTGCGGCTGTCACTCGCAGGCGCGCAGGACAAGATCCCTGTCGTCGTCGAGAACAGCCGTGTCGGCCTGCCCACCGGCGACATGCCGTCGACCCACATCTTGAAGACCCCGATCTCCCGACTTCCGGCCACCGTGCTCAACGAGGCGCTCTGGTCCAGGGTCGGGAAGCGATTGGGCATCACCTGCGCGACGTCGCGTCCGCTCCGAGTCGGCGATAGCGAGGTACTGCTGGTCGAGCGCTACGACCGGACTGTTGAGGACGGTCATGTCAAGCGACTGCACCAGGAGGACGTCTGCCAGGCGTTGGCGATCCCGAGCACGCAGAAATACCAGCGCGAGGGCGGGCCTGGACTCACTGACTGCTTCGCGGTGCTGCGCTCCGCGGCGCCGGTTCCAGCGCGTGAGCTTCCGCGGCTGCTCGACGCGTGGGCCCTGTCGTTCATTGCGGCCAACCATGATGCGCATGGCAAGAACTTCTCGCTGCTCTACACGCCAGAGGGCGCTACGACGCTCGCGCCGGTTTACGACGTCCTCAACACGGCCGCCTACTGGAAGGTCAAGGAGATGGACCGCAAGATGGCGATGTCGGTCGGTGGCGAGTACCGGCCCGCTTACGTCAAAGGCCGCCACATCGACAGAATGCTCGATGACGCGGGGCTGGGTGTCGCGCCCTCCCGACGCCGGCTCGCAGCGCTGGCCAGGGATGCTCCTGACGCAATCACCGATGCCCGCCGCGAACTGGTCCACGAGGCCTGGGATCACGAACACCTCGACAACGTTGTCGAGATGAGCCTCAGGCGCGCGCAGACGCTAGCTGATGCGACCCGCCCACGCCAACGCGCGGCCGTCTAGCCGTCCCGATCGTTCGGTGAACCGATATCGCGCCGCCCCGCCAGGCCGGACCGTCGGGGCTTGACGTGGCGGTGAGATCCAGTCCGGGGGTGGTGGCGCGTGTCGAATTGACCGCGCCGGCGGCGGATGCGGGAGCGGTGTTGCTCAGCGCGGCGGGATCAGGTGCAGGGTCGTTGCCGCCCGGCTGTCGCCCGAACGTGGGGGTCGACGACCGCTCAGCGGATGACCCGGAGTTTTGCGACTGGTAACGGGACTGTCGGGCTTGAGCGCCCGCGGGCGCGAGGCGTCCTGGCGTCGTCAAGGCCCGTGAGGGCGAGGTTCGGTCTCGGCTCTCGGGGGTGGCCCAGCGGACGGCGCTAGGCGTCCTGGCCAAGGCGTTGCCCCCGGTGGAGGCGTCGGGCTGACCCGCCGCCCGTTGCACACGGGTGGCGGGACTTGGTGTGGGTGATGTCGTGCCGGTGCCTACCGGCCAGGCCGCCGTCGGCCCGATGGTGTTCGCGGCGTGCGTCCGTACGCTGCCCGCGGTCGGGCGGCGCTGCGGCGCATGGGCCTGTGCGTGCCGGTGGACGGTTCGCAGCGCCGGCGGCGTCCCGTGAACGGTGAGGCCACCACCGACGATGGCTGCCGAGGAGGCGAGCACGACCGCGGTCTTGACGACGACCGCGCCGGCGCCGACGCTCGCTCCCGCGCCGCCACTTGTCGCCAGGTTGTCGGTCAGCCAGCCGACCGCTCCGGCGTGTCGGCGAGCGATACCGGCCGCCCAGACGACGAGAGGCGTCGGGGTGACGCCTGCCACCGCGGAGCGCAGGTTGACACGGGCTCGGTGCACGAGTCCGCGCAGCGTGGTGTCGCTCACGCCCATCGCGTTCGCGGCCGCGGCATACGATTCGCCCTCGACCGCGGTGCGCAGGATCGCCTGGCGCTGAGCGCCGGGGAGGGCGGCAACCGCGGCGAGCGTCTCGCGCATCAGCGCTCGTCGGTCGAGGTCTGAGTCGGGTGCATCGCGGCCGGAGAGTGATTCGGAGAGCTCGACGAAATCCCAGCCCGGGCGACGCAGCGCGCTGATCGCCTGGTTGTGGGTGATTCGGTAGAGCCACGGCTTGAGCTGGCGGACCTCGGTCCCGGTCCGCAGGGTCGTCCAGGCGGCGAGCAGCCCCTGCTGGACGGCATCCTCGGCGCGGCTGTCGGAGAGCAGCAACCGCGAGCAGTACGCGAGCAGATCGCGCCGGTAGCGCTGAACGATCGCCTCGAACGCGGCCTCCGAGCCACCGGCCGCCAGGACAGCAAGCTTCTCGTCAGACTGGGTGCGCAGGACGATTGCAGACAGCATGGTCGTGGGCAGCATCGACCGCTCGCGTGGGCCTGGCGTAAGAATCCGCCGGGTCGGCCGCTCGGGGCTCACGAACCCTCCCGAAAGCGCACGATCTGACCTCCGCCGGTCGAGAGCCCATCGACGGAGAGGTAGACATCGCCGTCGTGGATGGCGAGCCCGGTCGGCAGCGTGAGCCCGCGGGAGCGCAGCAACCGCCGGTTGTGCCCGGTGTCGCTGATCCGGTACAGGGCCCCGGCCGCGGGGTGGTTCTTCTCAAGCCCCGGATCGTCGAGCCCTCTGCGGTCGAGCTCAAGCACGAGCATCCGACCGGACGCGTCGAAGGCGATGTCGTCGACTGCGGTGAAGCCGCGCGCGACGACGGTCGTCGGATGGCCGGGCACGATCCGGTCGATCGTCGAGGTGGCCTGGTCGTAGGGCTCGCCGCCGAGGTCGCCGACGTAGAGCGCGCCGTCGGGTCCCACAGCGATCGCGTCGGGGACCGGCTGGGCGGCAGCCTCGATCGGCTGCTTCTGGGCCGACCCGAAGCTTCCCGCGGCCGCTCGCTCGCGGATCGTCGGCAGGACCGCCAGCACGTGGATGGCGCCGCTGGACGAGACCCACAGGACGTCGTTGGCGCCGGCGTCGACGACCGCGTAGCCGCCGCGATAGGCGACAAAGCCATAGGGATCGGAGTCCTTGGCCGCGTCCTCACCGTCGGTCACGTTGGTCCCCTCGCCATGATCAGGGTTCTCACGAGCCTCGAACGGGCCGAGATCGGCTTGGAGCACCGGGCTGCCGGTTCCCGATCCTCCGAACCCGGTGAGCGTGTCGAGCAGCGCGCCGCCGCTGCCGTAGATCTCGTCTCCGGTTGCTGCATTGATCGACGTGTTCTGAAAGAGGACGTGCAGGATCCCGTCCCGCAGCTCGGCCTGGACCGGTCCGGTGGCCTGATTGTTGGAGTGACTCTCGGCGATCGACGGCAGGCCCGAACGCAGCCGGCGAACGTGACCGGCGGGGGTGACGAGATCGACCGCGCCCGAGCGATCGAGACAGGCGCGCTGCTCGCCGTCGGTACAGCCCTTCGGCGCGACACCATCACCGGATAGGGCGACGACCAGGTCCCCGTCGGCGGTGACGGTGAGCTTCTTGGGCTGGTTCAGTCCGGAGACGACGGGGGTCAGCGCGGCGGCGTGGGCTGCTGGGACGGAGGCGGCGAACGCGAGCAGCCCGACAAGGGCCAGGCGGCGCGGCATGTGTCGAAGGCGGGGCACGGGCATCGTCCAGTGGCGAGAAGGGGGGTGAGGGAGGGGCGGGCGGGCCGGAAGGCGGATACCTCCCGGCCCTCCCGGGTATTACCGGCGCGTCAGGTGACGGACCTCGTGACGGCGGGCGTGACGACGGGTGTTGCTCGTCGACGCCGAGGTCGTCCCGGTCGTCGTCGTTCCGGTGGTCGTGCCGGTGGTCGTGCCGGTGGTGCCACTGGCGCCGGTCGAGCCCATGCCCGGGCAGGTCGCCGCGTACGCGACGCCGCCTCCACCGGCCATGACGGCCAGCGACGCGGCCGTGGCCACGACGCTCTTTCCGAATCTCATCAAGAGACCTCCTTTGGGGTTGACGTCCCCTGAGACGCAGCCGGCGGCGAGAACTCACACCGGTCTCGGACATAAGACCTGCATCAGAGCGTCGTGAGTTCTTTCCCCCGCCCGCGTCCCAGCCAACGGACATGACCGCTTCGACCCCAGGTGAGACCCCGTGACCCTCGTCCCCTCCACGCTTCGACGAGTCGGCGCGCTGAGCGTCGCGATTCTGACCGCGACGCTGCTGACGCCCCCCGCCGCGCACGCGACCACCACCACCAACACGACGACGAGCACGAACTGGTCGGGGTACGCCGTCCATCCCACTGACGCACGCTTCCGCGCGGCCACCGCCAGCTGGCGCCAGCCGACGGCGTCGTGCCTGTCGGCCACCGACACCTACTCGTCGTTCTGGGTCGGCATCGGCGGCTACCTCAAGTCCTCTACGGCGCTGGAGCAGATCGGCACCGAGCTCGACTGCCGTGCCGACGGCGGGCAGACGTCCAGCGCGTGGTACGAGCTCGTGCCCGCCGACAGCCACGCGATCCGGATGACGATCTCGTCTGGTGACCGTCTCACGGCGTCGGTGACCGTTCTGGGCAGCCGCGTCACCGTCGCGCTCGCTGACACGACCCGCGACGAGCGCTTCACCCGCACGATCGTCGACCGTTCGCTTGACCTGACCTCGGCGGACTGGATCGCCGAGGCGCCGTCTGACTGCGACGGGCCAGACTGCACGATCCTCCCGCTCGCCGACTTCGGCAGCGCCCGGTTTCTCGCCGCGGCCGCCACGACGACCGCCGGCGTGGCTGATTCGCTGACCCGGGCGCCGTGGACCCGGACGCGGATCACCCTCGGCTCTCACTCCTTCACCGCGGCTGACTCCGGCGCCGGTGACACTCAGACGAGCGTCACCGCAACTCCCTCGGCACTGACGAGCGGCGGCGGCGCCTTCAACGTCGCCTACGGGTCAACCGTGGCGGCGGCTGTCGAATAAGGCTACGGTCGGGCGCCGGGCGCCGGGCGCCTGACGCCGCGAACTGCGCTGGCGCCACCAACAGGGATCTGCGACTCGCGTGAGGGTGGCCGTCTGTATGTTGCGATGGCGGCCCGCCGCGGGTCTACAAGCACCGATGATGACCTGCAAGGCACGACATGACTGACGCGGGCCTGCGCCCGACCGGCGACGCCGTCGATCTCCCGACGCGCCGTGCCGATCTCAACAACCCAGAGTGGCAGGCGGTCCGGCGCAAGGGTCCCCTGAGGCTCGGCTTCAACAGCATTGTCGCGTTCCGGGACGGAACCCCCGCTGAGGCCTACGCCCAGTTCATCGACCTCGCAGTGCACGCCGAGTCGCTGGGATATGCCAGCGCGTCGATCCGGGTGCGGCACTTCCAACCTAACGTGTCAGGCCACATCGCGTTACTGGCCGCGACATCGCAACACACGACCACGATCCGCCTCGGTACCGCCGTCATCCCGATCGCCTACGAGGACGTGCTGCGCCTGGCCGAAGAGCTGCTCACCCTCGACCACCTGAGCAACCAGCGACTCGAGATCGGACTGTCGGCTTCCTCGTTCGGTGACAAGGTCAAGGTGCGATGGAGCGCGCGGGAGCAGACGCTGTCCAAGGACCAGGAGTGGGACAAGATCGCGACGCTGATCTCCTACATTCGCGGCGATGGCATTCCCATCGACAGCTCTGATTCGGCTCCGGGCCGCGCCCAGGACGAGCTGACCTACGTCAGCCCCGCCGGGCCTGCCCTTCGCGACCGCCTCTCCTATGGGGCGGGCACTCTGGCCAGCGCGCGACGGGCGGGGTCGCTGGGCCTCTCGCTGCTGGGCTCGACGCTCAATTCCGAACAGGTCGGCCTGCGTTTCGAGCCGGCGCAGTACGAACAGATCGCACGTCACCGCCAGAGCTACGAGCTGGCTCGGCCGGGTGTCACGCCGTCGGTGTGGATCAGTCGCTACGTCATTCCCACCAAAGGAGCCTGGGCGGAGAGGAACGCCGGGTTGCTCGGCTGGTACTTCGACCGCTTTGACCCCAGTGGAGTGGAGCTGGGCTCGAAGCGTCCCTTCGTGCACCAGCATCCGGCGACCGGAGGTCCGGATGAGATCGCGGAGCGTCTCGCGACCGACATCGCCCTGGCGGCCGCTGACGGCATCAGTGTTCTCGTTCCCAGCGAGCTGCCCACCCCGGCGGCGCGCGAGTTGCTCACGGTCTTCGCCAGGGATGTCGCGCCGAGATACGAGGCGGCGGTGCAACGCATCGCGGCTCCGGAGCACTGACGAGATGACGTCTGCGGTGCTCATCCCAGGAGCCGGGGGCATGGGCTTCAACTGG
>CAZZYU010000110.1:0-5220 GCA_964658375.1 uncultured Acetobacteraceae bacterium
TTCTCCTACGCCGACCCGGCGATCGGGATCGAGTGGCCTGACTCCGATCAGCTGATCGGCTCCGAGCGCGATCGCTCCGCACCGACCCTCGCCGAACGCGAGCCCGACCTGCCCTTTGTCTATGCGTAGGCGCCTGGCGGTCACTCCCGAGCAGTTCCGCTGGGTTGCGGTCGCGTCACTCGTGCTGCTGTCGCTGATCGTGCTCACCGGCGCCGCGGTGCGGCTCACCGATTCCGGGCTGGGCTGTCCGACCTGGCCGCGCTGCTACGGCAGGGTCTATCCGCCCGACCAGACCCACGCCCTGATCGAGTTCTCCAACCGCTCGCTGTCGGGACTGGTCGGCCTCGGGACGATCCTCACCATGATCCTCGCCTTCACCAGGCGCCCGTTCCGTCGTGATCTGGCGATCCTGGCCACCCTGCTGCCGCTGGGGGTGCTCGCCCAGGCCGTGCTCGGCGGCTTCACCGTCCGGGAGAAGCTCGCGCCCGGCTTTGTGATGTCGCACTTCAGCCTCTCGATGGTGATCCTGATCGCCGCCGTCGCGCTCGTCTGGCGCTCCTACTATCCGGTCGGTGCCCGTCCGCGGGCGTCCAACCTGGGGCTGGTGTGGACCGTGCGCGCGACCGTCGTCCTCGGCGCGCTGACGATCTTCGCCGGCACGGTCTCGACTGCCGCCGGGCCGCACTCCGGCGGCCTCGTCGGCCAGAGCGTCAAGCGCCTGCACTTCAAGGGGGCCGACACCCTGCAGTGGGCGGTCCACCAGCACGCGACGGTGGGGATCCTGTTCGGGCTCGCCGCGATCGCCGCCTGGTTTCTGAAGCGCCGCCAGTTCGGCACGCTCGAGCCGACCGAGCCGCTCACCGTGCTCGCCATCCTGATCGCCGCCCAGGGCCTGGTCGGCAGCGTCCAGTATGAGATGAAGCTCCCGGCCGAGATGGTGTGGGTCCACGTCGGACTCGCCACGCTTACCTGGGTCGTCGCGCTGTGGGCATGGGCCGACACCGGGCGCGCGTCGCCGCGTCGGTCGCGCGCACCCGCGCCAGCACCCGAGGTCGGCGTGAGCGAGCCCCGCGAGCTCGAGGTGGCGAGATTCTGAGCGGTGCGACATGTCGATGAGCGCCTCGCCGTCTGACCAGGCGGCCGGCGAGGTGGCGGCACCACGGGGCAACGCCTCGCTGAGCATCCTGGTCGTCGACGACGAGTCTGACCTGCGGGAGATGCTGACCCGGTCCTTCTCGCGAGAGGGCCATCGGGTCCTGGCCGTGGCGGACGGCCGAGCGGCGATCGACCGGGCCACGACCGAGAGCTTTGACATCGTGCTGCTCGATGTCGCGCTCGGGGCCGGTCCCGACGGCTACGAGGTTTGTCGCACCCTGCGCAGCCGGCGCAACGTGGTGCCGATCATCATGCTCACCGCGCTGGATTCCGAGGCCGACGCGGTCCTCGGCCTGGAGGCGGGCGCCGACGACTACGTGACCAAGCCGTTCGGGCTGGCCGAGCTGCGCAGCCGGATCCGTGCCGTGCTGCGGCGGGCGGGCACGCGGGCGATGGGCGACGAGGTGCTCACCGTCGGGCCGATCTCCCTGGACCGCGCCCAGCGCGAGGTGACGATCGACGGCGCTCCCGTGAAGCTCACCTTCTCGGAGTTCGCGCTCCTCGACGCACTGATGGCCGACCCCGGCCGGCTGCTCAACCGCCAGGAACTGCTGCGGGCGATCTGGGGCGACAGCGCCTACCGGGACCCGCGGGCGATCGACGTCCACATCCGCCACCTGCGGGAGAAGCTCGAGCCCGAGCCGGAGAAGCCGCGCTACATCCTCACCGTCCGCGGCGCCGGGTACCGACTCCGGGGGCACTAGTCGTGCGCGGGCTGGCGCTGCGGGCCCGCAGCGCGCTCGGCCTGCGCGGACGGATCGCCGGGGTGGTGCTGTTGACGGCCGTCGCCACTCTCGCGGTCGCCGCGGTCGCGCTGCTGGGGCCGCTGGAGCACAGCCTGCGCAAGGCCGAGCAGACGACCCTGCAACGCGAGATGCGGGGCAGCACGAAGTACTTCCACACCGTCGCGCTGTGCGCGCCGGTCACCCAGGAGAGCGCGCTGCGGTCCGAGCGCGACGCGTTGGAACGCCACATCGACGGAGGGATCGTGATCGTCCTCAGCGCGGCCACTCCGACGGTGCCGTTGCTCCCGGCCGGCGCCGACCTGGGCGTTCCGGAGGACAGCAAAGATAATTACAGCGACGCCGTCGCGGCGTTTGACAGCCACACGACGCAGCGGACGATCGGGGCGATCGGCGGCACCGAGTATGCGCGCGAGGCGATCCCGTTCTCCCGGACCTGCCCGCCGCCCGTCGGCAAGCAGCAGTACGTGCTGGCGGTCCGCAAGTCGATCGCCGAGATCCCCGACGCTGTCCGCGTCGTCAACCGGGCGTTCCTCGATGCGGCGCTGGCCGGGCTGGTGCTCACCCTCCTGCTCGGGATCCCGTTGTCATGGCGGCTGGTGCGGCGGCTGCGTCGCCTGCGCGAGGCGGCGCTGGAGGTCGAGCACGACGCCCCGGAGGCAGTCGTGCCCGTCGACACCGCCAACGACGAGGTCGGTGACCTCGCGCGTGCGCTGGCCTCGATGCAGGAGCGCCTGCGACGTCAGGAGCAGGCCCGCCGATCGTTCGTGGCCACCGCGTCGCACGAGCTGCGGACGCCGCTGACCTCGCTGGACGGGATGCTCGAGCTGCTCGACGATGATCTGCGCGACGCCGATCCCGACGTGGAGGATGCGCGGGCGCTGCTGGGTCGCGCGCGGGCCCAGTCTCGCCGCCTGGGGCGCCTCGCCGCCGACCTGCTGGACCTGTCGCGCATCGACGCTCAGGTGGAGCTGCGCTCCGAGCCGGTCGAGCTGCACGAGCTCAGCCGGGCCGTCCTCGCCGAGTTTGAGCTCGGAACCGAGGAGCGCCGCGTCAGCTGGGCGCTGGAGGGCGCCGAGGACTCGGTGTGGGCGCTGGGCGATCCGGGATCGATCGCCCGGATCCTGCGCATCCTGCTCGACAACGCTCTTCGGGTGAGCCCGTCCGACACCCGGATCACCGTCACCCTCCAGCACGGGCCTGACGCCCGCATCAGCGTCTGCGACCAGGGTCCAGGCGTCCGGGAGGAGGAGCGAGAGTCGATCTTTGAACGCTTTAACCGCGGTCGCGACACCGCGGGGCAGGCCGGCTTCGGCCTGGGGCTGGCGATCGGCCGCGAGCTGGCACGGCGGATGGACGGCGACCTCGTGCTCGAGCAGCCGACCGGGGCGACGGGGGCCAGCTTCACCCTGTGCCTGCCCGGCGCGCTCACCCCCGACCAGGATCCTGTCGCCGTCGCCTGAGAACTGACAGCATCCCCGTCGCCATGGACCAGATGCTGATGCAGGCGATGCTCGATGCCGACGAGCGCCACTGGTGGTACCGCGGACGTCGCAAGGTGATCCGCGCCGAGCTCGACCGCCTGGCGCTGGGGTCTGACGCCTCGATCCTCGACGCCGGCTGCGGTTCCGGGCGGACGCTGCAGGAGCTCGCGGCCTACGGCTCGGTGTCGGGCATCGAGCTCAACCAGCAGGCCGCGGAGGTGGCGCGCGCCCGTGGTCTGGGGGAGGTTCGGACCGGCCGGCTGGAGGAGCTGCCGTGGCCCGACGCCAGCTTTGACCTGATCACCTGCCTTGACGTGATCGAGCACACGCCCGATGACCGGGTGACGCTCGCCGAGCTGCGGCGAGTGTGCCGGCCAGGTGGCTGGCTGCTGGTGACCGTCCCCGCCTACCCGGCGCTGTGGTCCACTCACGACGAGGCCAACCACCACTACCGGCGGTATTCGCGCCCGACGCTGCGCGCGGCGGCGGGAGATGCCGGCTGGGAGATGGCGCGCATCAGCTCGTTCAACAGCGTCCTGCTGGGTCCAGCGGCCGCGGTGCGACTCGCCGGCCGTCGACGTGGGGGCGAGAGTGGGTACCGCAACGACCTCGCGATCGGCCCGGTGTGGCTGAACTCGGCCCTGGAGTGGCCGCTCACGGTGGAGGCCGGTTGGCTGCGGCGCGGGGGGACGCTGCCCTTCGGCCTATCGCTGATGGCGGTGATGCGGAGCCCGCCGGTCGCCGCGAGCGTCGCTCGTCCGGTCGCGTCAGCGGGCGCGACGCCGGCCGCATCAGCGGGCACGTGAGACGCGCGAGCCGATGATGGTCGCAATCGGGGCGATCATCTCGATCTCCGGTGGCCTGGGCTACGCGCTACCGGCGATCATCGGCCTGGAGTCGTTCGGGTTCCCGTCGCCGGGAGAGACGGCGCTGATCCTGGCCGCGGTGCTGGCCAGCGAGGGCAAGCTCCAGATCTGGTTGGTGCTCGTGATCGGGATCGCCTCGGCGATCGTCGGCGACTCCATCGGCTACGAGCTCGGGCGCCGTCTCGGACGCGAGGTGCTGACCGCCCGAGGACCGTTCCAGGGCGAGCGTACGCGGGCGGTCGCAGCCGGCGAGCGCTTCTTTGCCAAGCACGGCAACAAGACGATCTTCTTCGCGCGCTGGATCACCGGCGTGCGCTCGGCCGCCGCGTGGCTGGCCGGGATCGATCGGATGCACTATCCGACGTTTCTGCTCTACAACGCGGCGGGCGCGATCACCTGGGGGCTGACCTACGGGCTGGTCGGCTACTACGGCGGTCAGGCCGCCGCGGACGTCATCACCAAGGTCGGCACCTACGCCCTGATCGCGATCGCGGTGGTCGCCGTGATCGCGCTCGTCGTCTGGCAGGTGCGTAAGCGGCGGACCGCCGCGGCCTCAGGGGATGAGGGCGGCGATCCTCCGGTTGGTCACGCGGATTAGCTGGCGGCGGCGTCGAGGTCCAGCGCGCATGAGTTGATGCAGAAGCGCTGGCCCGTCGGCGTAGGACCGTCGTCAAAGACGTGGCCCAGGTGCCCACCGCAGCGCTTGCAGCGCACCTCGGTGCGTGTCATGCCCAAGCTGCGGTCGGTGTGCAGCTCGACGTTCTCGGCGTTGGCCGGCTCGTAGAAGCTGGGCCAGCCGGTCCCCGAGTCAAACTTCGTGTCCGAGGAGAACAGCTCGGCGCCGCAGCCGGCGCACCGGTAGGTGCCGTCAGCCTTGACGTCGACGTACTCGCCGGTGAAGGGACGCTCGGTCGCGTGCTGGCGCAGCACCTCGTACTGCTCAGGGGTCAGCTTCGCCTTCCACTGCTCGTC
>CAZZYU010000110.1:5320-9417 GCA_964658375.1 uncultured Acetobacteraceae bacterium
GCCGACCACCCGAAGTCCCGCGCGCCCATCCCGGCGCCCGTGTGCGGGTGGTAGTACTCACGCAGGCCCGAACCGGCGATCGCGACGGCCAACCGGCGTGTCAGCTCACTCGCGGCGTCCTCATAGCCCAGACGCTTGAGCCCCAGCCAGCACAGCCAGGCGGCGTTGACCCAGGTCGGTCCGCGCCAGTACCGACGCAGTCTGAGCGCTCCGACGTCCGTCGGCGAGAAGCTCGGTTCCGCCATCGACACCGACGCCGGCGGCACCTCGGAGAAGAACTCGCCGGCGTCAAGCAGATGCTCCGCCAGGCGATGTCCGATCGCCGCGGGCAGATCGGGAAGCGCCAGCGGCGTCAGGGCCGCGATCGTGGCCGCCGGCTTCTCAGCCGGCTTTGGGCGGGCGCGCGGCAGAAACAGGCCACGCTCGGAGTCGTAGGTGCGCTCGATCAGGGCGTCGGTCAGCGAGGGCAGGCCGAGTGCGGTGCGCGACAGGCTGTACAGGACGTTGGTGGTGACCTCGCAGCACACCGGACCGCCCGCCGCGACGATCCGGTCAAGCTCGTAGCCGAGGCGCCGGTTGCGGTGCACGAGCGTCACGAAGCCCGGGAGCCCGTGGCACCGCGCTCCCCAGATGCCGTCGAACTGCGGCGAGGCATCCAGTCCTGACTCGTCGGGCTGCACGATCCAGATCAGACCGTCATCGTCCAGCGTGCGATTGTCCTCAAGCCACCGGTGCTGATGCAGGATGCCGGGCTCAGCGGTCGGGTCGCCGACCGCCAGCGACCATGCCCACGCGAGCGCGGGCGGCTGAATCGAGGCCGTCATCAGGGCATCGCGGCTCAGAACGTTGTAGGTGAAGCGGCGGATGCCGGTGAGCGGCAGGTCCCAGAAGATCGTGTGGCCGATGAAACCGTCCTCACGCTGAGCGGCCAGCAGCGACTGCAGCTCGAGCCGTGAACGAGTGGGGTCAAAATGCCGCCAGGCGATCGCGGTGAAGCAGGAGTCCCAGTACCACTGCCAGGGATAGTGACCCGGGCTCGGGCAGGTGTAGGCATACGGGATACCGCCTCGCCGGCTCACGCCCTCGCGCCAGTTTGCGCGCAGCACGGTCTCACAGCGGCTGCGCAGCAGCTCGGTCTCGGCCTCAGGCGCCATCTGGTCGAACCCTGGGCGCCGCAATCGCCGCGTCGTAGGCGGCGCGTAGCGCGGGCGCCACCACCTCAGGCGCCGTCCGCGCCTGGGCCCGATGCAGCGCGTGGGCCGGCGCGGTCGGATAGTCGCGCACGCGGCCGATCACCGTCGCCAGCGCGGCGGGATCACCGGGCGGCGCCAGCCACGACTCCGGGACGAGCTCGGGAAGGGCGCCGATCCGCGACGCGGCGACCGGCACTCCCGCGGCCATGGCCTCGGCGGCGGCCAGTCCGAACGTCTCGGCCGATCGCGAGGGAACGATCGCCACCGCCGCCCGCGCACGCAGCTCGGCGAGCACGGGTTCTGACACGCGACCGAGGAAGCGAACCGCCCCGGGTTGCCCGGCAGCGGCCTGGCGCTGCAGCGCGTCGCGCTGGGGCCCGTCGCCGGCGACGGTGAGCGGGATGCCGGCCAGCGCACAGGCGGCGATCGCGACGTCGAGGCCCTTCTCCGGGGCCAGGCGGGCGGCGACCAGCGCTCCGCCGCCCTCGCGATCCCCCTGAGGCGTCGGCGCGATCTGCGCCACCACGTGGGGCACGATGAACGCGTCGCGCACCGGAGCGCCCAGCTCGCGCAGCCGGGTTCGGGCGAACGCGCTCGGCACGACGAACGCATCGACCTGCTCGACCAGCCGCCGTTGCCACAACGCCAGCGCGGCGCCGTAGGTCACCGCCTCGGCCGCGCTGCCCCGGCAGTTGTGGACGATGCCCGGCAGCGTGTTGCGCCCGTGGCACTCGGTGCACTCGGCCCCGTCGCGGAAACAGACCCCGATCGCGCACACGAGCCGGTACTGGTGCAGGTGCAGGACGACGCGGGCGCCCGCCTGGCGCGCCGCGGCCAGCGATCGCCAGCCGAGAGTGGGGTGCAGGTTGTGGGCGTGGACGATCCGGGCGCCCGTCCGGCGTACCGCCCGCGCGACCGCCTCGGGGTGCAGGCCGCCGGCGAGCATGCCTGCGGCGGCAGCGCGGGGCCGCAGCGTGCCGGAGTCGCGTTCCAGGATCTCGGCGTCCTCGCCCAGATGCTCTCGGACCAGCCAGGCCAGGTCGTGCACGGCGCGTTCCTCGCCACCGGCGACGCGGTAGCGATGATGCAGAAACAGGATCACCTCAGGCGGCGCCGAGGTTCGCGGTCTGCGCCGGGCTGGCGGTCCCGTCGGCTCCGGCGACGCTCACGTGGACGGCCTCGCCGGGTGCGGGCGCTGCCCCGGCCACCGTCACCTCGCCGCGGGGTCGACTGACGGGGAGCCGGTGCACGGCGCTCGGGGTTCCGGGGGCGCCGGTGGAGACGATCAACCCCACGGGGTCGCCGCCGCCGGTGTCGTAGCGCAGCGTGAGGTCACCCCCGTGCGCCAGGGCGCTGACCTGCGGAGTCGGTGGCACGGCCGTCGGATCCGACGTCGCGTCCACTGGGCGCATCCGCGCCCTGTCCAGCAGCTCGGTCGGGTCGCTCCACTGTGCATGCTGTCCGGGACCTCGCGGGCTTGACTCGGTAACCGTGTCGAGATCGTGGGCGCGGGACACCGTTCCACCCCAGTGGCCGGGCCAGCGCGTCCAGCTGTCGGCCTCGGTGAGGACGTGCAGGGTGAGCGCCGAGCCGGGGTGGCGGCCGTCGGCCTGATCAAACGACCGGCCCGCCCGGTGCGCGCCGGCGGAGAAGTAGGAGGCATGCGAGCCGCGGGCGGGATAGACGACCGGCTGGTCGCCGACCCGCTCGACCTCGTCCCAGGGCCGTTCGTCTGCGTAGCCGTGTTGTGCGTAGACGGCGAGGTCGGGGGCGGTGCCGACGGGGTTCAGGCGCAGCTGGATCATCTCCCAGTCGCCCTCGTGGCAGCCGGCGTGACTGAACGGGCCGAGCAGGTTGTCGTCGTTGTAGAAGTAGAAGAACCAGTAGGCCAGCCACAGACGTCCGTCGCTGCCGGTCTCAGCATGGCCGTAGGCGTGGTCGGCAAGGTCGGGCACGCCATGCTGGGCGCGGGCCTCGGTGACGTAGGCGGCCTCGTCACGCGCTGTGGTGTCGGCGATCACGTCGCTGGTCAAGGTCGGCGCGGTCATCGGCGAGCCGTCGGATAAGTAGTAGGTGGCCGATCCGAGCGTCGTCAGTGACAACGGCGGCTCACCGCTGCGCGGTGTGGCCGCCGCCAACACCGTCCCGTCGGTCCGGCGCAGCACGTTGCCTGGATTGCTCGTCCACTCCGCGGCAGAGTCAGCGAAATACGGCTCCTGCGCGTCAAAGCGCAGCACCGGTAGGTGGCGGGCCAGCAGCGCGGCGGGCTCGGCGTCGGTCACCGTCATGCAACGTAACACCCGTGGAGGACCGGACGTGAGCGCTCGTTGACGCTGGCGACCACCGCGGACTGGTCGTCGCATCGCACGGTGTTCTTCGTGGGAGCGGTCGGGGCATGTGTGGTGCCGTTGCTGGTCACGGGCCTTCCGGCCTCATGGATGATCGCGGTCCTGTGCGGTTGTGCGTATCTGCCGATGATCTTCATCGGCTCGCCCGCCTACCCCGTTGACTGGGCGCTCGCGACGCTGTTGGTCCTCGTCGGCGCGACGGTCGCGGGCTCTCTGCGGCTCGCGGTCCGGGAGACCACCCAGGTGACCGATCAGCTTCGCCAGGCCGCCAGCACCGACCCGTTGACCGGTCTCCTGAACCGCCGGGGTTGGGAGGCGACGACGGCTGGGATCATCGCGCAGGCTCACCGGCAGTCCCGCCCCCTGACCGCCGTCCGGCGTCTGACCGCCGCGGCCCCCCGTCGCGGGTCCCTGTCCGTCGGCATCGCGGTCTGGGACCCGTCCGAGCAGCTCTCCGACCTCCTTCGCCGAACCGACCTCGCGCTGTATGAGGCCAAGCGCGTCGGAGCCGGTCGCGTCGGAGTCGCCCCCGCACCGCTCGCTCACGAGGCCCCGC
>CAZZYU010000111.1:0-9274 GCA_964658375.1 uncultured Acetobacteraceae bacterium
CCTGATCGACACCGACGTACTCGTCGAGCTCGAGCGCGTCGCGACCGGCTCGCGCCGGGCACGTCGTGGTGCGTTCGTCGAGCATCTGTTGGCCGGTCTGCGCGCCATCCCGATCAGTGAGCCGGTCGCCCGCGCGCACGCCAGCCTCTGGGCTCAGATGGCCGACGCCGGCGATCTCATCGGCGCTCACGATCTTTGGATCGCCGCGACTGCGCTCGCGCACGGTCTGGCAGTCGCCACGGGCAACCAGGCCGACTTCGCACGAGTTCCCGGCGTGCGCGTGATCACGGTCGCCTGAGCTGAACCGCCTGAAACGCCCACCGACGTGTTCAGCGACGACCGTCCTGGCGGCTGACCCCGCCGATGCCCGTGCCTCCCGCGCCGCTTGATATGTGACTAAAAAGTCACGTATACTCTCGTTCGTGGACGGCGATGACGGCATCTTCAAGGCGCTTGCAGACCCGACGCGCCGACATCTGCTGGACCGGCTGTTCGAGCGTGACGGCCGCACGCTCACCGAGCTCGAGTCTGAGCTGGAGATGACGCGCTTTGGGGTGATGAAGCACCTGAGGGTGCTCGAGGAGGCCGGGTTGGTCGTGACTCGGCGGTCAGGACGGGAGAAACACCACTACTTGAATCCGGTGCCGATCCGGTTGATCCACGACCGCTGGATCGACAAGTACACCGAACTCCGTGTGTCCACGCTCGCAGAGCTCAAGTTCCGATTGGAGGAGACGGGATGACGACGACAACGCCGCAGGTGACCCAGGTCTACCAACTGGTCATCAGGGCGACCCCGGAGCAGATCTGGGACGCGATCACCCAACCCGAGTTCACCACCCAGTACTTCTACGGCTCGTGCGTGGACTCGACCTTCGAGCCGGGAACCCCGTACAACAGCTATTCGCCCGACCGCTCGCAGCATCTGGTCGACGGCGCGGTGCTCGAGGCCGATCCGCCTCGGCGGCTGCAGCACACCTGGCGCTCGCTGTATGACCCGGAGACGGCGGCCGAGCCGCACAGCCGCGTCACCTGGGAGATCGAACCGCAGCAGGACGGCACCTGCGTGCTGACGGTCGTGCACGACCAGCTCGAGGGCTCACCGAAGACCGCTCAGAGAGTCTCCGGAATCGGCTGGATGACGGTCATCAGCGGCCTCAAGACGCTGCTTGAGACCGGACGGCCGCTCGCTGGATGAGAGCAATCCCTACGGTTGCGTGCGGCGCAGGCTCCGCATGACGGCCGCATCGGCGGCGGTGATCCCGCGCGCACGTTGCTCGACCGCTTCCTCAGGGGTGAGCCCGGCGCCGATCCAGTCGCCGAGCTCGTGCACGGGTATGCGCGATCGGCGCCACTGCGCGCCGACCGCCTCGGGCGTGAAGCCGTCCCGTTCCAAGTCGGCGGCTTCGCCGGGTGTGAGGCCGAGCTCGCGCCACGCCAGCGCCGCCGCGGCGCTGACCTGCGCCGCGGCCCAGGTCTGTGCCTCCCGGTCGTACCAGTTATGGCGCAAGTAATCCCACATCACCTTGTGCGAGGAGCGGGGCGCCTCGGCCAACCACCGCCGGCGGGCATGCAGGTCGTCGATCAGCTCGCTGGAAAGCTTCCGAGCCGCCGGTGGAGGCAGCGCCCTCGGCAGGTCCCGTTCCTGGCTTGGACCGTCGGACTCCGATTCCGGATTCGGGGGCGGCGACGACACGCGGCTAGCGGCGGCTGGTGGTGGCGATGGTGATCACGTCGGTGAGGTCGGGAGCCAGGGCGCGCAGCGTGAAGCGCGGTCCGTCCTGAGCTTCGGCGGCGAGGCAGAAGCGTCCGAAGGTGACCGCGAGTCCGTGCGCCCAGACCTCGGAGAGCCAGCTGAACGGCAGTGACACCCGCAGCCCGTCGGGGGTGCGGATGAGCCGCCGCTCGGCATCTGGGTCGGTCATGGTGAGCTCGATCGCGAGCTGGGGCTCGCCGAGCCAGGCGCGGAGGGTCCGCAGGGCCCGGCCGTAGAGGGCGGCGACGAGCTGGGGCCGGGCGGCCTCGAGTGCGGCGTGGCCGGTCTGCAGTCGCCGCGTCCAGATCGCGGCGGTCGTGGCCTGCAGCCGGTCAGGCAGGCCACCACCGGTCGCGAGCAGTCGCAGGATCTGCCCCTCGGCGCCGACGCGGGCCGGTCCAGGACGATGCCTGCGCGGATCGAGGTCGATGGTGAGCAGATCCCCCGGGCCTCGTGAGGCGAGGGTCAGGACGCGGGGATCGTCGCGTCGTCGTGACCAGGCGCGCAGCAGCTCCAGGCAGGGGTAGGTCTCGCCGGCGAGCGCGGCGAGGGTCGCCTCCTGCTCGGGGTCTCCGTGATCCATGGTGGTGAGGCGTCCGGCGTCCCATCGCAGGATGTGACGACGTTCGGCGCAGGTGACCGCGGCCTCGGCCGGCGGGAGCCCGGTCCACCAGTGGATCATCGGCCCGGCTCCGCGTCGCGGCACAGCTGGACCGCCACGACCGCCTGGTTGGCGTCGACGCACATCAGCAGCTCCAGGCGGGTGGCGCGCGGGTCCAGTGACGGCCAGTAGCGCATTGTTCCCGCCGCGCTGCCGTCGCCGCTGCTCCAGCCGTGAGGGTCGCCAAGGTAGCGGTTGCCGCGGTCGTCGCGGGCCCACCACGCGACCGGTAGCTCGTCGACGGCTGGGTCCATCAGCGCGTTGGGCGTGACCTCGAACTCAATCTCGAACCCGGTCAGATCAGAGGTCAGGGAATGGACGGCAAGCTGGAACCCGTCGCACGGCGGGGCGACGGCGCCGACGACGAGGGTGCGCGCGGGTCCGTCGTCGTGACCGAGGCGCCGCAGGAGCGAGCGCCACGGCTCGGGCAGTCCTCTGGTCGACACGCTTGTCTGGCCCGGCGGGCGGTGTCGGTGACGTGGCATGCGCGCGGCGACGGCCCGCAGCCGGGTGAGCAGGACCGCGCCACTGCGGACGGTTCCCGCGGCGATGAGGGCCTCAAGCGCCGGCTCGAGGTCGGTGGTCTGGTGAAACGGCATCTCGCCGACGGCAAGATGGCGCCACAGGAAGCGCTCGACCGGGTCCAGAGCGTCGAGCGCCTCGACGTGGGCCTCCCAGCGCGTCGTGCGGCGGTCCAGGTCGATCCGGACGCCATCGACCTGCAGCCAGGCGGCGTCGGCCGCCACGGGTCCTCGCAGCTCGAGCAGGCCGTCCCAGTGGTCGTCGTTGCCGCCGCCGCTGCCCGCGGAGATGGCGGGCCGGTTGCCGGCGGGGTCGACGATCTCAAGCGGCTCCTTGCCCCAGGGAAACCCGACCGGGTGTCGAGCGAAGCCGCCACGGCGAGAGCTGAGGGCGTCGCGCCGCCAGTGGTAGCGCACCGTCGCCCCGTCGGCGCGCACGGCGATGTCGCGCAGGTGCAGGTGACCGCCCGCGAACTCGAGCTCGTGGTCGATCACCATCGTCCGGCGGGGGGTGAGACGGCCGCCGCGGCCGCGCCGCGTCGATCGGCCCAGGCGCCGGAGGCCACGATCTCCGACGCGGATGCAAGCCGCGGCGGAGTAGTCATCGACGACCCGCGTGGCCTTCTCGGCGGCGAGTGCCCCGGCGAAGACGAGCGCGCGGGCCGGAACCTCCAGTGGAGAGCGGTGATGATGGCGCTCCAGCCCCGGGTCGTCGAGCATCCGTTCGCCGAGCAGGCGCAGGTGAATCTCGGCGTCGAAGTCCGACATCACCGCGCAGCCTGTCAGACCTGCGTCAGACTGCGGAGCGTGGATTCACAGGCGGTGGTCGGCGAGGGGTTGGGGGTGGCCGTGGCCGCTGGGGTGCCGGTGCTCCTGTGGGGGGCGCCGGGGACCGGCAAGACGTCGGTCATTCGCGCGCTTGCCGATGCGGCCGGTCTGTCGTGTGAGACGGTGATCGCGTCGATCCGTGAACCGTCGGACTTCGCCGGTCTGCCGATCGTCGATCGTGACGGCTCCGACGGGCCGCACGTGAACTTCGCGCCGCCCGCCTGGGCACGCGCGCTTGCCGCCGCCGGTGAGGGGTTGGCGTTCTTCGATGAGATCTCGACCGCGCCGCCGGCGGTGCAGGCGGCGCTGCTGCGAGTCGTGCTGGAGCGCACGGTCGGCGACCTCGTCCTGCCCGACGCGGTGTCGATCGTCGCGGCCGCCAACCCGCCCGACCAGGCGGCCGACGGGTGGGAGCTCTCCCCGCCCCTGGCCAACCGTTTCTGTCACCTGGATTGGGAGGTCGACGCCGCGACCGTCGCCGCGGGTTTTGCCGGCGGCTGGCCGGCGCCGGCGATCGCGACGGTCAGCGAGGGCTGGTCGCGGCGCCTGGCCGTCACGCGCGCCTGGGTGGCCGGGTTTCTCACCGTCCGGCCGATGCTCGTACTCGCCGTCCCCGACGACGCGGCCGCCGCCGGCCGGGCGTGGCCGAGCCCGCGCAGCTGGGAGATGGCCGCCCGGCTGCAGTGCGCCGCGCTCGCCGCCGGTGTCGACGATCTCGTCGTCTCGATGCTCGTCCGCGGCTGCGTCGGACCCGGCGCCGGCGTCGAGTATCTGACCTGGCTGCAGGAGTCCGACCTGCCCGACCCCGAGGTGGTGCTCGCCGACCCCGACGGGTTCGTGCTGCCCGAACGAGGCGACCGCGCCTACGCCGCCCTGACCTCGGTGGCCGCCGCCGTCGCGGCCGATCCGACGCCCGAGCGGTGGGCAGCCGGCTGGCGGGCGTTCGGCCGCGCGTCGGCGGCGGTGCCTGACGTCGCCGCCGCGGCTGCCCGCACCCTCGCGCGCTGCCGGCCTGCCGGGGCGCCGCTGCCGCCCGAGCTGGGGGCGTTCACGCCGCTGCTGCGCGACGCCGGCCTGCTGAAGTGAGCCCGGCGGCCGAGCGCCGCAAGCTCGCCGCGGCCCGGCTGTGGGCGACCGCCCACGCCCCGTATCTCGCGAGCGCGATCTTTGCCTCCGCGGTCCGCATCGAACCGGACGCGGGCACGATCGCAATCGACCGCTCCTGGGCGATCCGTGCCGACCCCGAGCTCGTCGAGACCTTCACGGTCCCTGAGCTCGGACGCCTGCTCATCCACCTGTGCGCGCACCTCATCCGCGACCACGCCGGCCGAGCCCGCGCGCAAGGGGCGCTGGAGGATGGACACCGGGGCCAGTGGAATCGCGCGGCCGACGCGGAGATCAACGACGACCTCGCGGCCGAGTCGCTCGTGCCGCTGGGGTCCGCGGGCGATCGCCCGGCCGATCTCGGCTGCGACGACGGTGAGCTGGCCGAGCACTACTACGCCGAGGGTCGCGCCGGCCCGCGTCGGTGGGACTGTGGCTCGGGCGCCGACGGCCACGAGCGCCCCGGGGACGGCCACGGGCGGCTTGACCCCCGTCAGGGCGAGCTGCTGCGCCTGCAGGTCGCCGCCGACATCCACGGCCGCCCGCCCGGGACGGTTCCTGGCGGCTGGCAACGCTGGGCCGAGTCGGTGCTGCCCTCCCGGACGGACTGGCGACGCGCGCTCGCCGCCGAGATCCGGCGCGGGATCGCATACGCCGCCGGCGCCGTCGACTACTCCTACCAACGTCCCGCCCGGCGCGCGCACCTCAACGACGACCTCATCCTGCCATCGCTCGTGCGTCCGATCCCCGAGCTCGCCATCGTCTGCGACACCTCAGGCTCGATGGACGAGCAGCTGCTCGGGCGGGCGCTCTCCGAGATCGACGCGATCCTCATCCGGGCGGGCACGCGTCGCGGGCGCGTCCCGGTGCTCGCTGTCGACACCGCCGTCCACGCCACCCAGCGCGTGACCCAGGCTCGCCAGCTGAACTTTGCCGGAGGGGGCGGGACCGACATGGGGGAGGGCATCGCCGCCGCCGGCACGCTGCGACCGCGTCCGAACATCATCATCGTCCTCACTGACGGCTACACCCCGTGGCCCTCCGAGCCACCCTCCGCCAGCCGGGTCATCGTCGGACTCCTTTCTCAAGGGAGCGGCCACGGGTCTACTAGTCCCCTCGGACCTGCCTGGGCACGCACGATCGTCATCGACGAACCGTAGAACGGCGGGGCGACGGCTCCTGCGCCCGACTGCTGCCGCGTGTTGGACTCCTCAGCGGTGCTCAGTGCGCGAGCCGAGGCTCTGAAGCGCGTCACGAGCAACCGCGACATCGTCAAAGGGCACCTTGTGACCCTCCTGGAATTCCTGCCCCTGTTCGTGGCCCTTGCCGGCGATGACGACGACGTCACCCGGCTCGGCGTGGTCGATCGCGGCGTTGATCGCGTCGCGGCGATCAAGTTCGTGGGCGACGGCGTGGTCGGTCCCGCGGAGGATCTCCGCGATGATCGCCTCCGGGTCCTCGGACCTCGGGTTGTCTGAGGTGACGATCACCTGATCAGCGAGCCGGGCCGCGATCTCACCCATCAGCGGCCGCTTGCCCTGATCGCGGTCCCCTCCGCAGCCGAACACGACGTGGAGCTGGTGCTCCGTGAGCTCCCGGGCCGCCAAGAGCACGTTCTCCAATGAGTCCGGCGTGTGTGCGTAGTCGACCAGCACCACGAACGGCTGCCCCTCGTCGATGCTCTGGAACCGTCCCGGGACCTGACCGGCGGTTTCGATTGCGCCGGCCGCGGTGCTTGCGGGCACACCGAGCGTGCGCGCGGCGGCGAACGCACCGAGGACGTTGTAGACGTTGAATCGCCCACGCAGCGGTGAGGTGAGCCGATGCTCGCCGTCTGGCGCCACGACGGTGAAACTCGAACCTGTCAGCCCGGTTTTCACGTCCGTCGCGCGAAAGCTCGCGTCCCTGTCCTCCAGCGCGAACGTCACGACCTTTCCGTCCAGCTCTGGCTCCCGCGCGAGGCGGGCGCCATACGAGTCGTCTGAATTGATCACGGCGTGGTCCGTCTGCCACTCGATGAACAGCCGGCGCTTGGCGGCGAAGTAGTTCTCCATCGTCAGATGGAAATCGAGGTGGTCCCGGGTGAGGTTGGTGAAGATCGCGACATCAAACGCGACCGAGTCGACCTGCGCGACTGCCAGCCACTGCGAGAAGACCTCCATCGCGCATGCTCGGTCTCCGCCGTCGAGCATCTTCCGGAACGTTCGCTGTAGATCGATCGCAGGATGCACGGTGGGGGCATCCGCCGGCCGCCCGAGGCCCCCGATCGTGCTGCCGAGCGTCCCCAGCACGCCCGTCTGGCGGTGGTCGGCCTCGAGCAGCGCTCGCACCAGGTAGGTGGTCGTCGTCTTGCCGTTGGTGCCGGTGACGCCGACGAGCTCGAGTTCCCGGGTCGGGTGGCCGTAGAAGGCCGCGGCCACGGGTCCCACGGCGGCGCGCACATCATCCACCTGGATCTGGGGAACATCGACCGCGAGCGGACGACTGACGACCAGCGCGACAGCACCGGCCCGGACAACCTGAGCGGCGAAATCATGCCCGTCCCTGAACGGGCCACGAAGACAGAAGAACAACACCCCGGGAGCCAGCCCCCGCTCGTCGTAGGCCAGGCCCGTGACCTCAACCTTCGCGATGTCCCCGGGCACGTCTGGGAACAACTCCGAGAGCCGCATCGCGGCGGCAGTGTACCCGTCAAAACCTGCTGGGCCCTCGCGTGACCGTCGCGACGCAAGGCGATCAGGGGGCGTTGGTTCGTCTGGCGCGTCGGTAGCCTGCAGCCCGGTGGGCACGTCAGGTGACGACATCAAGGGCATGGACGAGGAGTCCTTCGAGGCACTCGAGGACAGGGTCGACAGACTCGCGGGCGGGGAGGAGCAAGCGCTTGAGGCCGATCCCGGACCGGACCTTCCGGCGGACGCGCCGATCCGTTCCGAAGGCGACTTTGAAGCAGCCGTCCGCGCTGCTTTAGACGCGCTCCCAGCAGAGATCGAGGACCAGTTGCGCGGCGTTGCGGTCACCGTCTCTGACGACGGTGCTGCACACCATGCGTATGGCATGTTCGTGCCGGGTGCGCAGAAGCTCAGCAAGGTCGTGCAGTGGTTTCCCTGGAGCGGGGCCAACGATGCGCCCGACCAGATCGTCATCTACCGAGACACACTTACGCGCGACTTCGGCAAACACGAAGCACTTCTGCACGCGAAGATCGTCGAGACCGTACGCCACGAGGTCGGTCATTCACTCGGCCTCGACGAAGCTGGCGTGCGCAAGCTCGGCCTCTGAACGCACGAGCGACCGGCCTTTGACCGTCCGCCTGGCCCAAACAGCCGGCTGAGATCGAGGAGCCGGCCCTGTGAGCGACTTCCCGATCGTCGTGCTCGAGGTGACCGAGCCGATCACGCTGTACCGCGGTTGCTACGGAGCAGAGCCGGCGACCCTGATCGACGCGATGCGCTCAAACTACGAACGAGATCGGCGCCCGCACCCGGCCGAACGTCGGGCGATCGCGCTGTACATGTCGCTATCGATGTTCGCCACCCCCGAGCCGATCCGATGGGCCGCCTGGCGGCGTCCAGATCGCGTCGGGACTCATATCGCTCAGGTCGCGCTCCGGCCCGGTCTCGGGACCTGCCGGGCAAAGACGAGCGGTCCGGGCCACTGGTCGGTCTGGGGGTTGCCGCGGCAGCTGGCTGAATGCGTCCTGGACGTGTTCCCAATCGAGTAGCGGAGAGCTACGATCGAACGATGATCTTCTCGATCTTCGATACCGGCAACCTCGTCGTTTCGTACGACGACGAGGATGAGGCAATGGAGGCGCTTGCCGAGCTGGCCGAGGATCCCGAGGCGGCCCCACAGTTGCTGCTGATCGCCTTCGACGACCACGGACCTGTCGCCGACTGCATCCCCGGCGAACGCCTCGTCATCCCTGCCTGACGGCTCCAAATCGCCGGCGACGACTTTGGCAGCGCCTTCGTCGTCGCAACTTTCCGAACTGGCGCTCGGTTCCGGACTTGCCTCATGGTCGCGCCGGCGTCGCTGAGGTCAAGATCGCCCTTCGGGCCGCCTTCGGCGGGTCCTCACGAACCTTCCCTGACCTCCGCTCCGTCTGGCGCGTGCTGGCCACGAGGTCCGGCGCCTGATCTCTCCGAACCGCCAGGACGACTTCCAGCACTGACACACATACACCACGCACTGGGTGCTGAGCGAAGAGTCCCGCAATAAGCGAACATCGCGTCCGATGCCCAATTCTGATGCCCAATCGCGGTTTGGCGGCTCCCGCTTCGACCCCCGAAACCCAGAAAGCCCCACTACTAAGCGGAGCTTCTGATCAAGCGGCTGAAGGGACTCGAACCCTCGACCTTCTGCATGGCAAGCAGACGCTCTAGCCAACTGAGCTACAGCCGCGCG
>CAZZYU010000112.1:0-6359 GCA_964658375.1 uncultured Acetobacteraceae bacterium
CGCGCGCTCGCGCACGGCACAGGATCGCCGAGGTGCGCCAGCATCACCGCGGGCGCGCCCTCGCGTGGGTAGGGCGGTTCGCCGGTGAGGCAGTGATAGAGCAGCGCGGCGAGGGCGTAGATGTCGGCGCGAGCGTCGACCGTCTCGCCGCGGATCTGCTCCGGCGCGGCGTAGTCGACGGTTCCGACCCAACCCTCACGGGTCATCCGCGCTCCGGAGTCAGACCACGAGGCGACGCCGAAATCCGTCAGGTAGGCGTGCTCAGGTCGCTCGCCGGTGATGAGGACGTTGGCCGGCTTGACATCCCGGTGGACCATGCGCATCGCGTGAGCGGCGTCGAGCGCGGCCGCGATCTGCTCGATGATCCGCACGCTGCGCTGCGGATCGAGCGCGACGTAGGCGAGCTCGCGGCCGAGGTCGCTGCCGTTGACCAGTCGCATGACGATGTAGAGGATCCGCTCGTGCTCGCCGGTGGCGTAGACGGGGATCACGTGCGGGTGCTCGAGCGCCGCCGCGGCCCGTGACTCGAGCTCGAACCGCGCTCGGTGGACGGGATCCTCGGCATGCTCGGGCAGGATCACCTTGATCGCGACCGGGCGGTCGAGCTCGAGTTGCCGCGCGCGGTACACGATTCCCATGCCGCCCCGGCTGATCTCGCTTTCGAGTCGGTAGCCGGCGATGATCGCGGTCGGGGCCAGCCCGAGACGCTGACCGCCGCGCAGCACATCCTCCACCAGCTCGGGGGAGCCGGCCGCGAACAGCGCTCGTAGCCTTTGCATCTCCCGGGCGTCGTGAACGGACGCGACCGCGCACGCGCCACCGGTGGAGAGCAGGAGGACGAGCGCCACGGGCGGCACGTCGAGCACCACACCGCCGTTGAAGGCGAGGACCGCGGCGAGGGCCCACGCGGCCAGGCAGACCAACCCGGCGGCCGCGACCCACAGTGGACGGCAGCGGATGCCGACCGCGCTGATGGCGGCCGCCGCACCCAGGATCAGCACGAGCTCGAGCCATCCGACAGCGTTGGTGAGCGGCAGTCCCCGCAGCAGCGTCGCGATCGCGTTGGCCCAGATCTCGACACCGGACATCGCGCCCCCAACCGGGGTCGGGTGGACGTCTTGGAGGACCGGGGCGGTCGTGCCAACCAGGACGATCCGGCCGCGGACCGCGGCGCGGTCAAAGTGGTCGCGGTAGATGTCCCAGAACGAGATCGGCCGGTAGGTACCGGGGGGGCCGGCGTAGTCGATCCAGGACCCCGCAGTGCGGAGCGACGACGAGGAGGTTTCGCGGTGCTGGACGACCCGCTGCACGACCTCGGGGATCGAACCGAGCCCGTAGCTGTCAGCCGACAGATGTCGGATCACTCCATCGGGATCGGGCGTGAGCAACGACGACGCCGCCGCGTCGTGGATGCTGCCGAGGTTCGCGTCCCCGCCGAGAACCGTTGTCTGGCCGCCCGCGCGGATCAACGAGGTGGCGAACACCACGGGCGATGCCGTGGCGGCCGCCTTGAACAGCGCATCGTCGGCCCCCGTCGTCGTGGGCTGGTCGAACTCGAAGTCATAGACGATCACGCGGGCCCCGGCGCGATGGAGGTTGCGCAGCACCCGCGCATGGATCCGGCGCGAGAACGGGTAGCGCGGGAGGTGGGCGACGCTCGTCGGATCCAGGCCGACGAGCGCGATCTGCGGGTCTGGCCGCTCGCGCCCGCGAATCGCGAAGCGCAAGTCGACCGTCGTCCGTTCCAGCGCCCGCAGCGGCGGCGAGCTGCGGACGGCGAGAGTCACGAGCACCGAGCCGACTGCGACGAGCCCGAGGCCGGCGACGCGCCAGCGCAGGCGCCGGCGAGCCAGAGTGCCCGACCGCGTCGCGGCAGCCGGCGGGGGCGGTGAGGAATCAGTCACCAGGCCAACCGTCCGGGTTCTCCCTCACCGCACGGCAGGGGGGACGACAACCCACCTGTGGGGTCTGTTTGCGCCGGCGGTCCCACGAGACGCTCCCGGTGTCAGTGACCACCACACGCGAAGGGGAACGCAGATGAGCACATTCGAGAGCACGCGGCCGTTTGACTGCGATCCGCAGCAGCTGATCGCGGCGCTGACAGAGATCGACGCAATCGAGCGGTGGACTCCGGTCCCGTTCCACATCGCCGACGGCGCAGACCGGCTGCGGGCCGGAGACCGAGTGCGCGTCGACGGCGGGCTGCTGGGCCGAACCGTCCGCTTTGACGTGCAGGTCCACACCGCCAATGCGAGTGGACTGAGCCTGCGGGCCTCCGGGCCGTTCGAGATCGCTGTCGACTACTGCATCGACAGTGAACGTCGGCGCCTGCGCGCGCGGATCCAGACGCGTGCTCGGCGCCCGCTCGGGCAAGTGCTCGCCTCCGCGGCGAACGCGATCCTGGGCGCCGGAGCCCTTGAGCAGGCCCTCGCTCGGCTGATCCGCGAGGCGGACGCGGACAACAGCAAGGCGATGTGCCTCGCGGCGTGAGCGGCGACACACGCGGCACAACCGAATGACCACACCTACCAACAGGTGGACGTGAGCGCCACCTTGGTCGCTGTAGATAGAGACGTCACCTCTAGTAGCGGCCCGGCACCCATGCTTCGCTGAGCAGGGTCGCGGCTGCCAGGAACTGCGCATAGAGCCGTAGGTAGCGGATCTCAGCCGCCCGGAGGAAGCCCGGCTGTCGCCTGGTGAGCCGGACCACGGCAAAGCTCACCATCACCGCGAGCAGGACGACGATGGACGCCAGGAATGTCGCAGCGGCGAGCGGAAGCAACAGCGGTAGGCGCGCGAGCGCGAGCATCCGGTTGTAGGTGGGGAGGGCGTTGACGTCCACCTGGATGGGGTACAGCGGGTTGGCGGCGCCCGAAAGCGGGGGCCGAGTGTCGACCAGTAGCAGCGAGTATCCGGTGAGACGAACCAGGTAGCGTAGGACCCGGGCGTTGAACGCAAACAGCACCAAGGGGTATTGCCCGGTGAGCACGAGCGAGCCCCAGGCAACGATGGTGACGGGCACAGCGACGATCAGCAGGAAAAGTCCGTAAATGGTGTACGGGGCCACCGAGATGCCACGAAAGACAAATGACCCGCTTCCATGCCGGGCGCGCGCGGCGACGCTGAGGTGTAACCCGGGACCGAGCGCGGCGACGCGACGCTTGTCATCGGTCGATGGCTTGGCACGGAGCAGTTCGTTCTCGTCCGCGATCTCCGCGTCCCGCTGCCGGCGTGCCGCATTCGCGTGTCGGCTGGCCTCATCGGCTTCGTCGCGCGTGCGGAACCTACCGACTGGACGCCCATCGGAGTCATACGCGTCGAACATCATGTCGCTCATTCGGCCACCTCGGTTCGAGTGCGCCCCCCAGCGACCCGCCTAACAGCCGGCTCAGCGTACACCCAGCAAATCGACAAGCGTGGACGGCTTTATTAGGATTGCGTAACGATGGAGCGCACCGGCAGCGACCCGCTTGCCAAGTACTCCCTTCGACCGGAGGAAGGTGTGGCGTTCGCCGCCGCCGCCCGCGTTGGCCAGCCGTTCGTCGCGTATCGCGCTTTCGACGGGACGTTCACGCTGTTCACCCCCGGCGCGGACGATCGGACGACAGTCAACATCGGACGAGGCGACGGCCAGGACCTGCGCCTGCGAGGGGACCTTGAGGTCTCCCGCGCCCACGCACAGCTGAGCGCCGCCGGCCGCGAGTGGCTGATCAGAAACGTGTCCCGTAACGGGACCTACGTGAACGGGCAACGGATAGAGGAGACCCGCCGCCTCGTCGACGGCGACCGAGTGCAGATGGGCGGGACCGTGCTGGCGTTCATCTCCCCCACAGCCGGCCCTGACCCCGACACCGCGTTGGCAAACGACCGACCGACCATCGAGGACCTGAGCGCGACGCAACGACGGATCCTGATCGCACTGTGCCGTCCGATGCTCGCCGACGGCGGGGTAGCAGCGACCAACAGGGCAATCGCCGGTGAGGTGCTCCTGGGGGTCGACACGGTCAAGGAACAGCTCGGGCGGCTCTACGTCAAGTACGGCTTCGCGAAGCTCGCGCAGAACCAGAAGCGCGCACACCTCGCGATGCTCGCCGTGCGCAACGGACTCGTCACGCCCCGCGACCTGTCGTCCTCGCCCCAAGCTCAGGGCTCCGTCGACGCCACCGCGATGACCCGACGGTGACCAAGACGAGAACAGCCACCTGCGGCTCGGCCACGACGAGAGAATTTCGCTTCCCGCGAGTTCGCCGCTGAGGGCATAGGCTCGCCGGGCTTGACCGCGCACTTCATCGGCTTCCGGGACAACCGACCCCCTCCCCTCGTGCTCGGTGACGGGTCCCGCGCGCGAGCGGCGAGCCTTACAGGCAGGAAGTCGGCGATTCGAGCCCGTCACCGCCCATGCGATGCCGAGAAAGTCGCAGGTCGTGGCCCTAGCCTAGCCCGCGTGAGCTCGCCGGCTTAGCTCACATGGCTCTCGATGCGCGAGCGTTCGTGCTTGCCGGGGCTGTATTGCGCACACCTGTTGCGGCCGTTCTCCTTGGCCTCATACATGGCGCGATCGGCGTTGACCATGATCTCCTCGCCCGTGAGGCGGTCGCCGTCGCTGAAGCAGGCGATACCGATGCTGGCGGTGATGGGCCGAGCGTCCCCGTGAATCGGTGCCGCGGCCTCGTTGCGAACCAGCTCCAGCAGGTCCTGGGCGACCAGCGTCGCGCTCTCGCGATCCTCGCTGGGGAGCAGGACCGCGAACTCGTCGCCGCCGAGACGGACGAGCACATCGGTCTCGCGCAGGCGAGTCTGGAAGACCTGCGCGATCCGCACGATCAGGTCATCGCCGGCGCTGTGGCCCTGGGTGTCGTTGTAGTACTTGAAGTTGTCCAGGTCGATCATCAGCATCGCGCCGGTCGCCCCGCTGCGCTTCACCCTGGCCACGTGGCTGACGAGCTCGCGCTCAAAGCTGCGCCGATTGAGCAATCCGGTGAGGGGGTCGTGGTCAGCCAGGTGCCGCAGCTGGGTCTCATATTGGCGACGCTCGGTGATGTCCTGCGCCTGGGTGATGAAGTGGGTGGGCTGGCCCGATCCGTCCCGGATCACGGTGACGCTGATCGCGGTCCATACCGCGTGCCCGGCGGCGGTGATGTACCGCTTCTCCCGGACGAACGATTTCGCCGTTCCGGCCAAGAGCTCACGCGTTGATTGCTCGTCCTCGGCGAGATCGTCGGGATGGGTGATCGCCTGACGCGACAGGCCAATCAGCGCGTCCCGGGGATGGCCGACGATCGCGCAGAACGCGTCATTGACCTGCAGATAGCGCCCATCCAAACCAACGATCATCATGCCGATCGGCGCGTCATCAAACGAGCGGCGGAACTGCTCCTCGGCGGCTCGAAGACGCGCCTCCGCCGCCAGGCGATCGGTGATGTCACGCAGCGCGGCCATCACCAGCAGGCCTTCGTCTGTGTGCACTGGGCTGAGGGTGAACTCCACCGGAATCTCGGTGCCGTCCTTATGTCGGGCGGTCAGGGCGCGCTTGACGGCAACCGGCCGGGTGTTGGATTGCGCGATGAAGCCGCTGCGGAGGCGCGGATGCCCTCCGCGCAGGCCGATCGGCACGAGCTGGTCGACCGATTCGCCGATCAGCTCCTCGCGGCTGTACCCCAGCAACCGGAGCGTCTGATCGTTGACGGTGTGAATGAGCCCCGCGGAGTCTGAGATGATCATCGCGTCCGGAGCGCCCTCCAGCAGCTGACGCAGCCGCTGTTGCTCGGTGCGGGCCTGCGCGCTCAGACGGGCGGTCAGGTCGGCACGCTCGATCGCCGCGGCGGCCTCGGTCGCCAGCAGACCGACTGCGCCGATGACCTGAGCAGAGGCGTGGGTGATCGCGGTCTTCCACATCACGACCAACACGCCGAGCGCACCATCACGGCCGATGACCGGTTCATAGAGTGCCGAGGCCACCCCGAATTGGTCGCGCAAACGGACCGATATCGGCAAGCCGGGCACGTGCAGGTCGAGAAAAACACCGGATTCGCGGCTGTGATACGTCATCGCGGTCGCGGTGATCTCTCCGGTGAGCGGCAAGCGCTCATCGGGGGAGAGCTCAAGGCCGGTGGCGGCGGTGAGCTGCAGGTGGTCGGCCCCGTCGGGCTCCCACAGCTGGACGATGTCCGCGCTGGCGATCAGGGCGGCGGCGGCACAGATCGCGTGGCGCGGGTTCTCATGGCTCGGGAGCTCGCGTGCGACCGCCGCGACATTGCGCAGATTCTCCTCACTGGCCCGTAGCTGCTCCTCGGCGGTCCGCTGTTCGGTGATATCTCGGAAGTGAGCCACGATGTGGGTGAGCTCCCCGTCGGGCCCGG
>CAZZYU010000112.1:6459-9164 GCA_964658375.1 uncultured Acetobacteraceae bacterium
TCGGTGATATCTCGGAAGTGAGCCACGATGTGGGTGAGCTCCCCGTCGGGCCCGGTGAGGGCCGTGGCGGTCGTGGAGGCCCAGACGACATGCCCGTCCGGGCGCACGTATCGCTTCTCGCCGCGCACTCGGGCGCCCGCGTCCCTCAACGCGTCGTAGGTCGCGGCGGTGGTGGCACGGTCGCCGGGGTGCGAGAACCCCTCTGAGGTCGAGCCGACGATCTCCTGCTCGGGGCGGCCGAGGATCTGGCACAGCGACTCGTTGACGCGGAGAAACCGGCCATCCAGGCTCATCAACGCGACTCCGCCGGGCGCGTCGGAGAACGCCGTCTGCATGATCTCAGCCTCCTCCACGGCCGCGCGAAGCTGGGCTTCCGCCAGCTGTCGTTCGGTGACGTCCTGAACGGTGCCGAACAGGTGGGTGAGCGTGCCATCCTCGCCAAACCGCCCGTACCGGCGTGAGCTGACATGCCGCACCGCACCGTCAGGGCGAACGATGCGGTAGTCGAACACCTGGATGGCGCCCTCGTGAACCAGCTCGGGCGCCGGGGCAGTGCGCGGGCGGTCCTCGGGGTGGATCAGCGCCGTGATCTCCTCGTAGGAGGGGCGAGACCCGGTCGGCAATCCGACGAGCCGGCACAGCTCGTCGCTGAGCGTGAACGTCGGTTCCGCCAGGTCCCATTCCCACGACCCGACCCCGGCAAGCGACTGCGCATCGGCAAGCTGGCGCTCGCGATCGCGCAAGCTGCGTTTTGCGTCGACGCGGGCGGTGACGTCTCGGGCGATCGTCGAGACCCCCAACACCCGGCCGTCGTGGTCGCGCAGCGCCGACACGGTCAACGACACATTGACGCGACCGCCGTCTTTGCGTACCTGAATCGTCTGGTGCTGGACCACCGGCTCACCGGCGAGCGCGAGATCGAACAGCCGTCGCCCCCGATCTCCGCGCTCGGGCGGGACGAGCACCGTAATCGCGGAGCCCACCATCTCGTCGGAGGTGTAGCCGTACAACCGCTCCGCGCCCCGGTTCCAGAAGCTGATGATCCCCTCGGCCGACGTCAAGATGATCGCGTCGTCGGTCTGCCGCAGCACCGCGTCGGCGAGCAGCAGCTCCGACCGGCTCTGCGCAGCGACGCGGTGACCCAGCCCAGCGGCTCGATCTTCAACCGCGGACTGGCCGGCCTCGGTGATGTCCACCGACCTTTTATCGTCGGCTTGAGCGCCGGCCTTGACCTGGGACGGACAGAGGACGAGGCGACGATCAGTGAGCCTGTCCTCCGGCGCGATAATCCCAGCCAATGAGCAGAGCCCGATGAGCGTCGACGCCCCGCGCTATGACCGGATCGGTCACGGGTACGCGAGGACCCGGCGCGAGGACCCGCGGATCGCCAAGCGGCTCAACGCAGCGCTCGGCGATGCGCGGACGGTGGTCAACGTCGGGGCCGGCGCGGGATCCTATGAGCCGCCTGACCGGCACGTGATCGCGATCGAACCCAGCGACGTGATGGCTGCCCAGCGTCGGTCCGATCGCGCGCCTGCGATCCGGGCCAGCGCCGGGAGTGTGCCGCTTCGTGATGACAGCGTCGATGCCGCGATGGCGATCGTCACGATCCATCATTGGGACGAAGAGCAGCGCCGCGGCATTCAGGAGCTGCGGCGGGTCGCTCACGGGCCGGTCGTGATCCTCACGTTCGACTCGACGATCAGCACCCGGATGTGGTTGTTCGCCGACTACCTCCCCGAGGGCGCTGCGCTCGACAGACGGACCATGCCACCGATCGACCAGCTCACGGACTGGCTGGGGGAGGGTACGCGCGTCGAGACCGTCCCGCTCGCGCGAGACACCCCGGATTGGATGTGCGCGGCGTTCTGGGCGCATCCTGAGCGAGTGCTCGACCCTGCGGCGCGCGCCGCGACGTCGGGTTTCGCGCGCATGGAGCCACCGGTCGTCGACAGGGTCCTGCACGAGCTGCGCCGGGACCTCGACAGCGGCGCCTGGGATGCTCGCCACGGCGAGCTCCGAACTCTCGACAGCTACGACGTGGGACTGCGCCTCGTCGTCTCAAACCCCTGACACGCCCCCTGGAGGCCACGATGAAGCTCTACTACCGACCGAAGACCTCGGGCCGTCCGATGCGCGCCGCCTGGCTGCTGGAGGAGCTCGGCGCCGACTACGAGACGATCGCGGTCCAGGACACCGGTTCTGCCGAGCACCGCCGGCGCTCCCCGCTGGGACGCGTGCCCGTGCTCGAGTTCGACGATGGCACGATCCTGTTTGACTCCACGGCGATCCTCTTCGCGCTCGCCGACCATCACCCCGACGCGGGCTTTCTCGCTCCCGTCGGTACCCGCGAGCGCGACCTGGCCTACCAGTGGTCGCTGACCGCGATGACCGAGCTCGAGAGGGCGGCGATCGGCTACCTGTTCCGTAAGGATGACGACTCGCGCGAGCTCTACCGTTCGGTGGCCGCCGCGTTCTCCGATGCCCTTGAGGGCCGCGAGTTCCTCGTCGGGGACTCGCTCACGGTCGCCGACATCGTCACCACCGGCGTGCTGTTCGCCTCCGAGCGCAGCAACTTCGTCTCCGAGGAGTCCCCGCCACCGCTTCAGGCGTACTTCGCCAGGCTCGCCACGCGGCCCGCGCTCGTGCGGGCCGCGCAGCGCGTCGAGTCAGTGTTTCAACCCGCCTGAGCGTCAGTGACGGGC
>CAZZYU010000113.1:0-9143 GCA_964658375.1 uncultured Acetobacteraceae bacterium
GTGGGACCGGTGGTACCGGTGGAACGGCGGGCGGGACCGGCGGGACCGGCGGCGGCAGTGCGAGCGGGGGCACCGGCGGCGCCGGCCTCGGCGGCGGCTGACGCGCCGGTCGGCGCTCAGGTCCGCGCGACCGGACGCGAGAGATAGCGGCTGCCGGCGGCGCAGAAGCGCCATGGCAGCTCGGCCGCCCGGGTGATCCCGATCCGACGATCGGCGACGATCGGCACCTGGCGCCAGGCGGCCGGGCGCCGGGAGATGATGATCGGCCCGGCCCGCAGATCGGTCTGGTTGTGGTGCAGCTCGACGTCGAGGGCGACGGTCAGCTTGCCCGGTCCCGAGCAGAGCTGGAGATCGCTGTCCCTCCCAGGCGGTCTGCGATCTCCTGCTTGGCGCTCGGCGCCGACCCCGCGGCGGATCCGCATCAGGTCCAGGCCCGAGATCGGCGCGAGTGCCCGGATCAGCACCGCCGCGCCCACGCCCTCGGGCTCGCAGACCGCGTTGAGCAGCGCGTGGATCCCGTAGGACCGGTACACGTAGGCCGTCCCGGGCGCGCCGAACAGGGTGGCCGTGCGCCGGGTCACCCCGACGTAGGCGTGGCAGGCGGCCTCGGTCTCGTGATAGGCCTCGGTCTCGACGATCACCCCCGCGGTCTCGCCGTGGCGCAGCACGCAGCCGACGAGGTCGCGGGCGACCTGCACGACCGGCCGGTCATAGAACGCGCGGCTCAGGCCAGCGCCGCGCGGGCGCGCGCCAGCTGCTCCCGCACCCGCGGGAGGCTGGTCGCGCCCTCGGAGATCTTGCTCTCCAGCCATGTCGCGCCCTCCAGCAAGCGGTAGAACTCATCGTCGAGCAGCGGGGACTGCTCGGCCAGCTCGGCCGGGCTGAGCTCTGACAGCGTCTTGCCCTGCCGCAGGGCGACTCTGACCAGGCCCCCGACCACCCCATGGGCCTCGCGGAACGGCATCCCGCGCCGCACCAGCAGGTCGGCGACATCGGTGGCCGCGAGCATCTGATCGGCGGCGGCGGCGGCGAGGCGGTCGCGGTCGAAGGTCAGCGTCGAGACCATCCCGTCCGCCGCCTCCAGGCACAGCTCCAGCGTGTCGCAGGAATCAAACAACGGCTCCTTGTCCTCCTGCATGTCCTTGTTGTAGGTGAGCGGCAGACCGTGGAGCACGCCGTAGAGCGCGGTCAGGTTGGCGACCAGGCGCGGGGCCTTGGCGCGCAGCAGCTCGGCGGCGTCGGGGTTCTTCTTCTGGGGCATGATCGACGAACCCGACGCCCAGGCGTCGGCGACCTCGCAGAAGTGAAACTCCTCCGAGGACCACAGCACGATCTCGGCCCCCAGGCGCGAGAGGTGGGTGGCGCAGGTGGCCGCCGCCGACAGGTAATCCAGGACGAAGTCGCGGTTGGAGACCGCGTCGACGGAGTTCTCGCTCACGCTGGAGAATCCGAGCGCGGCCGCCACCGCGCGGCGGTCGGTGTCGAAGTTCACGCCCGCCAGGGCGCCGGCGCCGAGCGGCAGCGTGCTGCAGGCGCTGACCACGCCGCCGAAGCGCTCACGGTCGCGGATCAGCATCCACACGTAGGCGAGCAGGTGCTGGGACAGATAGATCGGCTGGGCGCGCTGCAGGTGGGTGTAGCCGGGCATCGGCCAGTCGAGATGGGCCTCGGCCCGGTCGGCGAGCGTCGTGGCCAGCCGGGCGATCCGCCGGCGGGCCTCGTGGGCGTGGGCGCGGACGAACATCGCGACGTCGGTGGCCACCTGATCGTTGCGCGAGCGTGCGGTGTGCAGACGTCCCCCGACCGGCCCCACGATCTCGGTCAGCCGGCGCTCGACGGCCATGTGGATGTCCTCGTCGCTGTCGTCAAACGGGAAGCTGCCGTCGGCGAGCTCGGCGCGGACCTGCTCCAGGCCGCGGTGCAGCTGCTCGCGATCGGCCTCGTCGATGATCCCCTGAGCGGCGAGCATCGCGGCGTGGGCGACCGACTGATCGACGTCGTAGGGGCTCAGCCGCCAGTCAAAGCCGATCGAGTCGTTGAGGCGGCGAAACGCCCCCGCCGACGTCTGCGCGAAGCGGGTGGCGCTGCGCGCCGGCGCCCCGCCCGACGGGGTGGCGCTCATGCCGTCGCGCCGACCGGGCGCCCGAGGACCCCGGCGAGCTCGGCGGCCACCCGGGCCACCTGCCCCTCGCTCATCTGCGGGAAGAACGGCAGCGCGATCGACCGCGCCGAGACGTCCTCACAGACGGGGAACTGACCCTCGCGGTGACCGAAACGCTCCCGGTAGAAGGTCATCAGGTGGATCGCCGGGAAGTACGGCTTGGCCGGCACGCCTCGGCGCCCGAGCGCGCGGACCGTCTCGTCGCGGTCGACGCCGCGGGGCAGCTGGACGACGTAGACGAACCAGCCGCGGCGGTTGCCGCGGGCGTCGGGGCAGGGCAGGGTCAGCTCCTCGATCTCGGCCAGCGCCTCCCCGTAGAGGGCGGCGACGCGCGAGCGGCCGGCGAGCAGCTCGTCCAGGCGCCGCAGCTGCTGGACCCCGAGTGCGCAGGCGATGTCTGACAGGCGGTAGTTGAAGCCCAGGCGGTCATGGTCCAGCCAGCCCATGTCCGGGGCGCGGCCCTGGTTTCGCTCGGAGTCCATGCGCGCCTTGACCGCGGCGTCGTCGGTGGTCACGACCCCGCCCTCACCGGTCGTGATCTGCTTATTGGCGTAGAAGCCGAACACCGCCGGGTGCCCGCGGGAGCCGACGACCCGCCCGTCTGAGTAGGTGGCGCCCAGCGCCTCGCAGGCGTCCTCGACGATCGGCAGCCCCAGCGCCTCCAGCGCGTCCATGTCAGCCGGATAGCCGAACACGTGGACCGGCAGCAGCGCCGTGGTGCGCGGCGTGACCGCGGCCGCGGCCGCCGCGGGGTCGAGGTTGAGCGTCACCGGATCGATGTCGGCGAACACCGGGCGGGCGCGCTCGAACATCGGCGCGTTGGCCGAGGCCACGAACGAGAACGGCGTGGTCACGACCTCGTCCCCGTCGCTGACCCCGACGGCGCGCAGCGCCAGATGCAGGCCGGCGGTGCCGCTGGACACCGCGCTGGCGAGCGGGGCGCCCACCGTGGCGGCGAACGCCCGCTCGAACTCGCCGAGCACCGGGCCGAGCGACAGCTGTCCGGAGCGCAGCACCGCCAGCACCGCCGCCTCCTCCTCGGGCCCGAGGACCGGCTGGGCCAGCGGGATCGGCTCCGGGGGGGCGTCGGTGTCGATCACGCGCCCGGGGCGGTCACCGGCGCAGGACGGCGGCTGAGCGCCACGCCGTACTCCAGCGAGTCCACCAACGCCTCCCACGAGGACTCGATCACGTTCTCCGAGACGCCGATCGACCCCCACACGCGGTCGCCATCGGAGGCGTCGAGCAGGACGCGGGTCACCGCCTCGGTGCCCTTGGTCTCGTCGAGGATCCGGACCTTGAAGTTGACCAGATCGATCTCACGCAGATCGGGATGGATCTCGGCCAGCGCGTCGCGCAGCGCGCGGTCCAGTGCGTTGACCGGACCGTTGCCCTCGGCGGTGCGAACGTAGCGCTGCCCGACGCCACCGACCCCATCTGGTTCCGGCGGGACCCAGATCTTGATCGTGGCCTCGGTCTCGACCCGGCCCTCGGCGCGCTTCTCGACGATCACCCGCCAGGACTCCAGGGTGAACAGGGGCTCGTAGTCGCCGGCCTCGCGGCGCATCAGCAGTTCGAAGGAGCCGTCGGCGGCCTCGAAGTGATATCCGTGGTGCTCGAGCTCCTTGACCCGGCCCAGGAGCCGCGCCGCGGCGGCGTCGTCGAGCTCGATCCCGGCGTCGCGAGCGCGGGACTGAACCGTCCCGCGGCCCGAGAGCTCGGAGATGAGCACTTCCCGGCGGTTGCCCACGATCTCGGGCGCGATGTGCTCGAAGGTCGCGGGATCCGCGGTCACGCCGGCGACATGCATCCCGCCCTTATGGGCGAAGGCGTTGCGGCCGACGTAGGGGCTGTCGGGGTCCGGGGTGACGTTGAGCAGCTCGGCGATGTAGTTGGCCGCCGGGGTCAACGCGGCCAGCTGCTCCTCGGTCAGGCAGTCATAGCCGAGCTTGAGCTGGAGGTTGGGGATGATCGAGATCAGGTTGGCGTTGCCACACCGCTCGCCGTAGCCGTTGATCGTCCCCTGGACGTGGGTGGCGCCGTTGAGCACCCCGGCCAGCGCGTTGGCGACCCCGCAGCCGGCGTCGTCGTGGGTGTGGATCCCGACCGCGACGCCCTCGCCCGCCATCGCCGCCATCACCGTGGCCATGGCGATCCCGAGCGTGTGGGGCATCGTGCCGCCGTTGGTGTCGCAGCAGACGACGGTGTCCGCGCCCGCCCGGGCGGCGGCACGCAGGCACGCCAGCGCATAGTCGGGATCGTCGGCGAAGCCGTCGAAGAAGTGCTCGGCGTCGTAGAGCACGCGCTTGCCCTGCGCGCGCAGGAATGCGACCGACTCGGCGATCATCGCCAGGTTCTCCTCGCGGCCGACCTTGACCACCTTCTCCAGGTGCAGGCTCCACGTCTTGCCGACGACGGCGCACGCCGGGGCAAAGCAGTCGGCCAGCGTCCGCAGCGCCTCGTCGCCGTCGGCGGTCATGCCGCGGCGGCGGGTCATCCCGAACGCCACCACCTCGGCGTGCGCAAACGTCTCGCCGGCGAGCAGCTCGAACAGCTCGAGCTCCTTCGGGTTCGAGCTCGGGAAACCGGCCTCGATCAGGTCGATGCCGAGCTCATCGAGCCGGTGGGCGACGCGCAGCTTCTCGCCCGCCGACAGCGACATGCCCTCCCCCTGCATCCCGTCCCGCAGGGTGGTGTCATACAGCTCGATCCGGGTCATCGCCGACTACCCGGCCGCGGCGCGCGACGGCGCCTGGACGACGTCGAGCCAGTCGGCGTAGCGCGGTTCGCGCCCGAGCAGCGCGGACTCGAACACCCGCTGCACCTCGGCGGTGATCGGTCCGGTGCCCCCGGCGCCGATCGTCTGGTCGTCGACCTCGCAGACCGCCGCCAGCTCGGCGGCGGTGCCCGACACGAACACCTCGTCGGCGAGGATCAGCTCGGCGCGGGCGATGTCACGCTCGACGACGGTGTAGCCGAGGTCCCGCGCGATCGTGATGATCGACTTGCGGCTGATCCCGTCGAGGATCGACGCGGTCTGCGGCGGCGTGATGATCTCGCCCGACCTGACGATGTAGATGTTCTCGCCGGTGCCCTCGGAGACGAAGCCGCGGCTGTCGAGCAGGATCGCCTCCTCATAGCCGGCCTTGAGCGATTCGATCTTGGCCAGCACGCTGTTGAGGTACTGACCGCCGGCCTTGGCGTGCGGGATCAGCGAGCCGCCGTCGATCCGCCGCCAGCTGGAGACCTTGGCGCGCACGCCCTGGAGCTTGGCCGCCTCGCCGAGATAGGCGCCCCACGGCCACACCGCGATCGACACTCCGACCTCACAGTCGAGCGGGTTGATCCCCATCTGGCCGTAGCCGCGGTAGACGATCGGGCGGATGTAGCACTCGCGCAGCCCGTTGGCCGTGATCAGCTCGTGGGTGGCGGCCCGCAGCTCCTCGATCGTGTACGGGATCTCCATGTAGTAGAGCTTGGCCGAGGCGTAGAGCCGCGCCAGGTGGTCCAGGTGGCGGAAGATCGCCGTTCCGCCCGGGGTCTCGTAGGCTCGCTCGCCCTCGAAGACGCTGGTGCCGTAGTGCAGTCCGTGCGTGAGTACGTGGATCTTGGCGTCCTCCCAGGCAACGAGCTCGCCGTTGTGCCAGATGAGGTCGGCTTGTTCCACGACTGCTCCTTAGAGGTGTTGAAGGACTGCCTGGGTGGCCTGCGCCGTCGTCGCAGTCCCCCCCAGGTCGGCGGTGCGCAGGCCCTCGGCCAGCGCGCGATTGACGGCCGATTCTACTGCCGCGGCCTGGTGTTCCATGGCGAATCCGTGGCGCAGCATCAGCGCCGCCGACAGGAACATCGCCAGCGGATTGGCGACCCCCTGACCGGCGATGTCAGGCGCTGAGCCATGGACGGGCTCGAACACCCCCGGCGCGCCCGGGGTTCCGAGCGACGCGCTGGGGAGCATCCCCAGCGAGCCGGTGAGCATCGCCGCCTCGTCGGAGAGGATGTCGCCGAACATGTTCTCGGTGACGATCACCTCAAAGCGCGTCGGGGAGGCGACGAGCGCCATCGCCGCGTTGTCGACGAGCACATGCTCGAGCTCGAGCTCGGGGAACTCACGCGCGTGCAGCCCGGTGATGACCTCGCGCCACAGACGACTGGTCTCCAGCACGTTGGCCTTGTCGACGCTCGTGACCTTGCGACGCGCCGCGGCGAACGCGACCCGGCCGATTCGCTCGATCTCCTCACGGCTGTAGACGCACAGGTCCGAGGCGGTGTCGGCGGTGCGCGTCTTCTCCCCGAAGTAGATCCCGCCGGTGAGCTCCCGGACGACGAGCAGGTCAGTGCCGTCGATCACCTCGCGCCGCAGCGGACTGGCGTCATACAGCGCCGGCAGCGGTGTGACCGGACGCAGGTTGGCAAACAGCCCGAGTCCCTTGCGCAGCCCGAGCAGCCCCTGCTCGGGCCGCGGCCGGTCGGGGTCGGTCGTGTCCCACTTGGGCCCACCGACGGCGGCCAGGAGCACCGCGTCGGCGGCGCGGCAGGCGGCGAGCGTCTCGTCGGTGAGCGCGGTCCCGTGGGCGTCGATCGCCGCCCCGCCGAACCGATGCTCGTCGTAGTCAAAGTCCGCGCCGACCGCCGAGAGGACCTCGACGGCGGGGGCGAGGATCTCCGGTCCGATCCCGTCGCCGGGCAGCAGCACGACGGTCTGGCTCATGAGTCCAGGGTCTCGGTGAACCCGCAGAGGACCGCCTGGCGCCAGTCCTTGTACACGCATTCGGCCGCGGCGAAGCCGGCGTCGCGCAGCCATCGCAGCTGTGACTCCACGTCGACGCAGCGATCGAGGGTCATCCTCTCCGCGGCATCGGCGAGCTCGGCCTCACTGGCGCCCAGCGCCCGGCAGTCGGCCAGCCAGCGACGGGTGTAGACGTCGGTGAGCCAGTCCGTGGATCCGGCCGTCTGCTCGGCGTTGACGAACACCCCGCCCGGCGCCAGGCGCGCGCGGACGCGCACCATCAGCGCCCGCTTGTCCCCGTCGCTGAGGTGATGGATCGCCAGGGCCGAGACGATCGCGTCAAACGGGCCCTCGGGCAGCGGTCCGGCCATGTCGACGGTATGGACGGCGGCGACCCGCCCGGAGAGCCGCTCCCGGGCCTCGGCGAGCATCGGCGCCGAGGCGTCGAGCAGCTCCAGTGACGCCTGCGGGAAGGCCTCGGCGATCTGGGCGCTGAGCAGCCCGGTGCCGGCGCCGAGATCGAGGATCCGGCGGGGCGCCACGGGCAGCAGCGCGAGCACGTCGACGACCGACCCGTAGAAGCGGTCATAGCCGGGAACCAGGCGCCGGCGCAGCGCCGTGTACTCGGGGGCGTGGGCCGAGAAGACCTCGGCTGCTCGCACGCCGCTCACAGGGCGCTCGTGACCGGCCCGGGCCGCTCGCGGTCATGCTCATAGCCGGTGATCGCGGCGTCCTGCTCCAGCGTCAGCGCGATGTCGTCCAGGCCGTTGAGCAGCCGGTGCTTGATCTCGGGGTCGATCTCGAAGCGGGCGCTGCCGCCCGGCCAGCGGACCTCCTGCTCGGCGAGGTCGACCTGGGCCTCACCGGCCTCGCGGATCGCCGCGCACGACGCCTCGTCGAGCACGACCGGCAGCAGCCCGATCTTCATGCAGTTGGAGCGGAAGATGTCGGCGAAGCTCGGCGCGATGATCGTCTGAAAGCCATAGTCCTGAAGCCCCCACGGAGCGTGCTCGCGGCTGGAGCCACAGCCGAAGTTCCGACCCGTGACCATGATCGGGTTGCGGGGCAGGTCCCAACCCGGCTCCTTGGCCCAGTCATAGAACAGGAATTCCCCGAAGCCGGTGCGCTGCACGCGCTTGAGGAACTGCTTGGGCATGATCTGGTCGGTATCGACGTCGTCGCGATGCAGCACGCTGACCTTGCCGGTGATCGTCTCGATCGCCTTCATGACCGCGACCCCTCCCACTCCCGGATGTCGACGAAGCGGCCCTCGATCGCCGCCGCGGCGGCCATCTGCGGCGACACCAGGTGCGAGCGGGCCCCCCGCCCCTGGCGCCCCTCGAAGTTGCGGTTCGAGGTCGACGCGACGCGCTCACCGGGCGCCGCGATGTCGGGGTTCATGCCCAGGCACATCGAGCAGCCGGCCACGCGCCAGTCAAAGCCCGCGGCGCGGAAGACCTCGTCCAGTCCCTCGGCCTCGGCCTGGGCCTTGACCTGCTGGGAGCCGGGGACGACCATCGCGTAGACCCCGTCGGCGACCCGCCGGCCGTCGATCATCTGCGCCGCCGCCCGCAGATCGCCGATCCGCGAGTTCGTGCACGAGCCGATGAACACCCGGTCCAGCGCGATCTCCTGGATCGGCGTGCCGGCCTCCAGGCCCATGTAGTGCAGCGCCCGCTCGTCCTGCTCAGATGCCGGATCGGGGACTCGGTCCTCGACGCCGATCACCATCTCGGGGTTCGTGCCCCACGTCACCATCGGACTGATCGCGCAGGCGTCGACCGTGATCTCGGTGTCAAAGGTGGCGCCCTCGTCGGTGCGCAGCTCACGCCAGGCGTCGGGCACCTCCGCGGGCGCGGCGGGGCGGCCGATCACGTAGTCAAACGTCGTCTGGTCGGGGGCGATCATCCCGGCCCGGCCGCCGCCCTCGATCGTCATGTTGCAGACGGTCATCCGGCCCTCCATCGACAGGCCCCGGATCGCCGGTCCGGCGTATTCGACGACGTGGCCGGTGGCCCCCGCGACGCCCATCTGGCCGATCGTGGCCAGGATCAGGTCCTTGGCGGTGACGCCGAAGCCGAGCTCGCCCTCGTAGCTGATCCGCATCGACTTGGGCTTGGCCTGCACCAGGCACTGGGTGGCGAGCACGTGCTCCACCTCGCTGGTCCCGATCCCGAACGCCAGCGCTCCGAAGGCGCCGTGGGTGGCGGTGTGGGAGTCGCCGCAGACGATCGTCATCCCCGGCTGGGTGACGCC
>CAZZYU010000114.1:0-9092 GCA_964658375.1 uncultured Acetobacteraceae bacterium
AGGCGCCCAAGGCGCCCAAGGCCGCCGCGGCGCCGCGGGCCCGCAGGGCGCGCCGGTCGGCACCCACGGCCGCGGCGAGCACCGCCGCCGACAGCGACGGCCCGCGCAGCTCACGCCGGGGCGGAATGGTCGTGATCGGGCTGGCGGTGATCGTCATCATCGTCGTGCTCGTCCTGGTCCTGCACCACGGGGGCTCTGGTCACTCACACACCGTGGCGTCGAGCAGCAGTCAGACGACGGCCGCGAGCCAGTCGTCGAGCAGCTCCTCGACGACGGGCACCACCGGCTCGGCCGACGTGATCAGCCAGATCAACCTCACCCCCCCGCAGGCGGGCAGCAAGGCGCTGGGGATCGCCGAGGTGATCCAGCAGGGCAGCACGCGTGAACTGGCGATCGTCGGCCAGAACATCCCGGCCAACACGAGCACCAACTCCTATGAGGTGTGGCTCTACAACTCCGCCAGCGACGCGTACAGCCTCGGCTTCGTCAACCCCGGCGTGACCGCCACCGGCAAGCAGGCCGACCGGTTCACCTCGGCCGCGCCGCTGCCGAGCACCGCCGGTAACTACAAGGAGCTGATCGTCACCACCGAGACCCGGGCCGACGGCCAGCCCAAGACCCCGGGACCGATCCTGCTGCAGGGCACGATCACCGGCCTCTCCTGACGGGAGGCCCGCTGGTCCTCAGACCAGGCCGGCGAGCCCTTCCAGCGCCTCGTCCAGGCGGTCGGCGGTGGCCCGGCGCAGCATCAGCCCGCCCGTGCGTGAGTAGCCGCGCAGCTTCTGCATGTGGGCGATCGTCACCGCCGTCGAGTCGCCGGCGGGCTCAAGGTTGAGCTGGATCACCGACTCGTGGAGCACGCGGGCAAATGGCGTGCCGGTCAGCTCCTGGCGCCACGCGGTCATCCACGGCGCCTGGGACTCGACGATCACGAAGTCGGCGCGCACCGGACGCCCGCGCTTGGTCTTCAGCACCTGGGTGAAGCGATCCGCGGCGACACCCTCGACCCGCTCCACCCCGGGCCACCAGCGCGGCAGATGGTGAGGATCGCTGATCAGCTCCCACAGCGCCTGCTGACCGGCCGCGATCGGGCGGCTGCGCACGGCGGTGGACAGCGGAGGCATCAGGCTGCGTACTGAATCAGCGACCGGACCGGCAGCGGGGCCAGCAGCCGGCGCCCGCCCAGCGCCTCCAGCTCGATCAGAAACGAGCAGCCGACGACGTTGCCGCCGAGCTCGGCGACAAGCTCGCACAGCGCCCGCGCGGTCCCACCGGTCGCCAGCAGATCGTCGTGGATGAGCACCCGAGCGCCGTCGGCCAGCGCGTCGGCGTGGACCTCAAGCGCGTCGAGGCCGTACTCCAGGGCGTATTCGGCGCTGACGGTGTCGGCGGGCAGCTTGCCCGGCTTGCGGGCCGGGACGAACCCGGCGCCCAGCTCGCGGGCCAGAGCGGCGCCGAGGATGAAGCCGCGCGCCTCCGCGGCGACAACGTAGTCGACGGACTCAGCCCCACCCTCCCCGACCGATTCGGCCAGCCCGGCCACCGCCAGGTCAAGGCCGGCGGGGTTGAGCAGCAGCGGCGTGATGTCGCGGAAGATGATCCCCGGCCGCGGGAAGTCCGGGATGTCGCGGACGAGGTCGCGCAGGTCCAATCCGACGACCGCGCGATCAGGTGGCGATCCGGCGCAGATCGCGGATCAGCAGCAGGTGCTTGAGATGGGTGGTGACCGACGCGAGGTTCTCCAGCGCCTCGATCGCCTCCTTGCGCCGCTCGGGGTTGCGTGAGCGCAGCGCCGGGGCGAGGATCGATTGCAGCAGCTGGGCCTCGCGGTCGGCCGAGGTGCGAAACACCCGCAGGTTGCGGCCGCCGACGCCGTACCGGGCCAGCTCGGAGACGGCCCGGATGATCTCCCGTTCGGTCTCGTCGAAGTAGCGCGTCCCGTTGCGCGACTCGCCCTTGATGACCCCGAACTCGACCAGCTCCCGGACCAGCTGGGGCTCGGCCCCGGTGTCCTCCACCACATCCTCCTGGGAGTACAGCGCGCCCTGGTCGCGGACCGCCACCGCCGACCGATGCCCTCCAATGCGCTCGGCCCCCCCACCCGGGTTGACGTCTCGCTCGGCGCGCCCGCCGGCGAGCTCCTGGCGGATCACCCGCAGCGGCAGGAACTCGTCGCGCTGGAGGCGCAGGATCGTGCGCAGGCGGGCGATATCGGTCTGGGTGTAGAGGCGATAGCCGCCCTGGGTGCGCCGCGGGGTCAGCAGCTTCTGATCTTCCAGGTAGCGGATCTTGGAGATCGAGATGTCGGGAAACTCCTGCACGAGCGCCTTGCAGACCGCACCGATCGTGACCGCCTTCTGCGCCGGGCGTGCCCCGGCGCCATCGGGCTCGGGCAGATCAAGGCCGGGCGGGGACGGCGGGGTGTCGGCGTGGATGTCGGTGGAGGCCATCAGCGGGAGAGGAAGGCGAGCTTGTACTTGCCGATCTGGAGTTCGTCACCGTCGACGAGCCGGTGGGAGTCGATCCGCCGGCGGTTGACGTAGGTGCCGTTCAGCGATCCGCAGTCGTCGAGGTGGTAGTCGCTGCCGCGGCGCACGATCAGCGCGTGGTCGCGCGAGACGGTGACGTCGTCGAGGAACACATCGGAGTCCGGGCGGCGACCGACCGACAGCCGATCGGCGTCCAGCGGAAAGCTCTCCCCGGAGCGGCCGCCACCGGCGCGGATGACCAGCGCCGCCCCCCGCGAGACAACCTCCTCAAGCTCGACCGCCTCGATCTCGCCTGTCTCGCCGACCCGGTAGGTGGCGGTGCTGACGCCCGGCGGCGGTTCGCTGGAGGCCAGGAACGCTCCGCAGCGCTGGCAGTAGCTGGCGCCGTCGTCATTGGCAAAGCCGCACTCGGGGCAGTGCTGGGCCATCGGGCGAGCGGGAGCTCTGTCCCGACGCTACTTGGAGTCGTCCTCGAGCGACACGCGACCCGCGAGGATGTCGGTCAGCTGCTGGACGTCGGCACCGGAGATGATCAGCTCGCCGGTCTCGTCCTTCTTGCGCAGCCGGTTGACGAGCTCGGCCCGGAGGATGTCGATCCGGCCGTGGAGGATGCGGCGCTGATACGACACCTCCATCTCCTCCTCGGTGAGCTGCTTGATGAGATCCTTGAGGTCCTGGTCGGCCAACGAGCCGAGGTCTGGGAACGTGTCGTCCATGTGAGTTCTTCCTCCGCCCCCTGGGGGATGAGTGACTGGGCCGCGCGAGTATACCCGTCGTCCCCCGAAGGGTCAAGCTGAGCTTGAGAGTCGCGCTTCGGCCAGCCCTCGCCGCACATACAGCGCCGTCGCCGTCAACGCGAGCGCCAGCCCGACATAGAGCATGACGAGCGCCAGCCAGTGTACCCCCGCCATCGCGAACAGGGGCGCGCCCATCATCGGCCCCACCCCGACCCGCCCGAACCAGTTGATCTTCAGGTCCACCCCCCGCGAGAGCCCGTACTGGCTGAGCGCCAGCATGAACAGCTCACGGGCGACGGCGAGCACGAGCGCCCACCGCGGCAGCAGCGAGAAGTCAAACGCGACGACCACGCCCGAGACGATCAGCAGCCGGTCGATGATCGGGTCAAGCATCGCGCCCAGCCGGCTGTACTGGCCGGTGAGCCGAGCGGCGAAGCCGTCCAGGTAGTCAGCGCAGCCGACCACCGCGAAGAGGACCGTGGCCACCACGTCCTTGCCGTTTGAGCTGCTCAACGCGAGGATCAGGAACACCGGGATCCCGAGCAGGCGCAGGAACCCGATCGCGTTGGGGATCGTCCAGGGGTTCAGCGGCTGGCCGGCGGTGGTGGCCTGCGGGTTGGGGCCCGAGCGATCGATCCCGAACAGGCGGCGCTTGGCGATCGGGGGGCTCACGGGCGCGGGGCGCTCAGGCCGGCTCGGCGTCAGGGAAGCTCGTGCCAGAGCGCCGCGACGGCCTGCGCCGGGGGACCGGAGCCCTGGATCGCCACCGTGCGCGATTGGCGCCCGCGGCGGATCTGGACCTCGATCTCACCTGCCTGCAGCGTCCGGCGCCCGACGGTCACCCGCAGCGGACAGCCCAGCAGCTCGGCGTCGGCGAACTTCTCCCCCGGGCCGGCGTCGCGGTCGTCGTAGACGACCTGCAGGCCGGCCGCCCGCAGGTCCTCATAGAGGCCGTCGGAGAACGTGCGCTCCTCGGTCCCGGGGCGACCGAGCGTCACCAGCTCGACATCGAACGGGGCGATCGCCCGCGGCCAGGCGATGCCGTGCTCGTCGGCGTACTGCTCGACCGCGGCCGCCGCGGCGCGCGCGGGGCCGAAGCCGTAGGAGCCCATCCAGACCAGCTGGGCGCGCCCGGACTCGTCGAGATAGCTGGCGCCCAGCGGCTCGGAATAGCGGGTGCCGAGCTTGAAGATGTTGCCGATCTCGATCGCGGGCTCGATCCGGACCGTGGCGCCGTTGACGGTGTCACCGGCGACGACCTCCCGCACGTCGACGGCGGTGAACGGGAAGTCGCGGCCGGGCGACACCCCACGCAGATGCGCGTCGGGCGCGTTGGCGCCGGCGACGTAGACGCCCCCACCGGCCGCGGCGCCGTTGCCGACGATCGCCTCGTCGAGCAGCACCGGGATCTGCGCGCCGACCGGCCCGATGTAGCCCGGGGGACCGAGTCGGGACTCGATCTCGTCGGCGCGCGCGGCGCGGAACGGACGCCCGAGCGCGGTCTGCAGCTTGATCTCGTTGACGCGATGATCGCCGCGGACGACGACGAGCTGCATCGCGTCCTCGTCGACGATCACCGGAAACGCCTTCAGCGTCGCCCCGGCCGCGATCCCCAACGCGCCCGTGAGCGCGTCGATCGTCGTCGCGCCCGGCGTGGAGACGAGCTCGGGCGCGTCCAGCGCCGCGGGCAGCGAGACCGGCTGGGCATCGGCGGAGGCGACCTCGACGTTGGCGGCGTAGCCGGCCGCCAGCGCGACGTCGTTCTCGCCCGCCGGGCAGGGGGCCATGTACTCGTCGGCGCCGTGACCACCCATCATCCCCACGTCGGACTTGACCCGGTACCACTCCAGTCCGCAGCGGTCACAGATCCGGTCATAGGCGGTCGCGATGCGGTCGTACTGGACGTCGAGGCCGGCGGCGTCGCGATCGAAGGTGTAGGCGTCCTTCATGATGAACTCACGGGTGCGCAGCACGCCGGCGCGGGGGCGCGGCTCGTCGCGCTCCTTGACCTGGAAGTGGTAGAGCATCAGCGGCAGGTCGCGGTAGGACCGCACGGCGTTCGCGACGTGGCCGGTGACGATCTCCTCGTGGGTCATCGCGAGCACCATCTCGGCGCCCCGGCGGTCAGACAGCTTGAACAGCTCATCGATCTCATAGCGGCCGGTCTTGCGCCACGGCTCGGCGGGATGCAGCACCGGCATCAGCATCTCCTGCCCGCCCGCGGCGTCCATCTCCTCGCGGACGATCTGCACGATGCGCTGGTGGATCCGCCACCCGGCCGGCAGCCACGACCACAGCCCAGCGCCGACCTGACGGATCAGGCCGGCGCGCACCATCAGCTTGTGGGAGATCGCCTCGGCGTCCGCGGGCGGCTCGCGCTCGGTGGGCAGGAAATAGGTCGACAGACGCGTCATCGCGTCCAAGCCTACCCGGCACCGCGCGCCGCGGCGCGCGGGCTATGTTCTCGTCTGACAGACCTCGAACACACAGATCAAGGAGCCTTGCGATGGCCTATTCAGTACCGGATCTCCCCTACGACTACAGCGCGCTTGAGCCCCACATCGACGAGGCGACGATGCGCGTGCATCACGACAAGCACCATCAGGCCTACGTCGACAAGGTCAACGCGGCGCTGGAGGGCACCGAGTGGGCCGACGCGCCGATTGAGGACGTGCTCAAGGATCTCAGCGTGCTGCCCGCCGACAAGCAGGCCGCAGTGCGCAACAACGGCGGCGGCCACTACAACCACTCGCTGTTCTGGGAGTGGTTGTCGCCCAGCGGCGGCGGCGCCCCCGACGGAGACCTGGCGGCGGCGATCGACTCCGCGTTCGGCTCCTTTGACGACTTCAAGGCCGCGTTCAAGGCCGCCGGCGTCAACCAGTTCGGCTCCGGCTGGTCGTTTTTGATCCACAACGGCACGGGCCTGGAGGTCGCGGGCTACCCCAACCAGAACAACCCGATCAGCGACGGCAAGACCGCGATCCTCGGGGTCGACGTGTGGGAGCACGCCTACTACCTCAAGTACCAGAACAAGCGCCCTGACTACATCGACGCCTTCTGGGACGTCGTCAACTGGCCCAAGGTCGCCGAGCTGTTCGCGGCCGCAGGCTAGGTCTGACGGTCAGGCGGCCAGATCAGGCGGGCGCTTGAAGCGGCGGCCCTGCACCGGCGAGTCGGTCTCGCGCAGCTGCGCGGGACCGGCGACGCCGGGCTCGTTCTGGGCGGCGGCCTTTTCCATCGCGGCCAGCCGCTCGGGAGTCATCGCGGTCTCGTCCTCGTTCTCGGCCAGCCAGCGGCGGGCTTCGGCGGCGGCGGCCGCGTCGATCTCCACGACCTTGCCGCGCTCGTAGTACTTGTCGATCTGCTCAAACAGCCGGTCGACGAGCTGTTCGGTCGGCACCTTCTCAAGCGGCTCGCCCTTGGAGTAGATCATCCCCGAGTCCTTGGCGCCGGTGATGCCGAAGTCGGCGTGACGGGCCTCGCCGATGCCGTTGACCGCGCAGCCGAGCACCGACACCTCGATCGGATCGTCATAGGCCTCCAACCGGCGCTCGACCTCGGCAACGACGGAGTCCATATCGAACTGGAGGCGTCCGCACGTCGGGCAGGCGATCAGCACCGGTCCGCGCTCGCGCAGCTTCAGCGCCTTGAGGATCTCCCAGGCGACCTTGACCTCCTCCTCGGCGTGAAACGTCGACAGCGAGATCCGGATCGTGTCGCCGATCCCGTCGGCCAGCAGCGTGCCCAGGCCGACCGCGGACTTCAGCGAGCCTGACCACTTCGTGCCCGCCTCGGTCACTCCGAGATGCAGCGGGTACGGGATGCGGTCGGCGAGCATCCGGTTGGACGCGATCGTGTTGGGCACCGAGGTCGACTTCATCGACACCTTGAAGTTCTGAAAGTCCAGGCTCTCCATCAGCTCGACGGTCTCGACGGCGGCGGTGACGAGCGCCTCGACCGGGTTGTCGTACTCAAGCGTGCGCAGGTGCGCGGGCAACGATCCCGAGTTGACGCCGACGCGGATCGGCGTGCCGAGCTCCTTGGCCACGGCGACGACCTCGGCGACCTTGTCACGGCCGCCGATGTTGCCGGGGTTCAGGCGCACGCAATGCGCCCCGGCGCGCAGCGCCTTGATCGCGAGCGTGTGGTTGAAGTGGATGTCGGCGATGATCGGGATCGGCGACCGGGCGACGATCGTCCGCAGCGCCTCGGCGTCCTTCTCACGCGGGACCGCGACGCGCACGATGTCGGCACCCGCCTCGGCGACCCGATCGATCTGCGCCATCGTGGCCGTCAGATCGGCGGTCTCGGTCTTGGTCATCGTCTGCACGGCGACGGGCGCACCGCCGCCGATCGGCACGGAGCCGACCCGGATCTGACGCTGTGAGGACATGCTCTGAGTGTAGAACCGCGCCCGGGCGCGCGGCGGGTCAGGCGGAGTCCGGCGGCGGCTGAACCTGGGTCGGCGGCTCGCCGTAGCGGTCGTCGTCCTCGTCTGCGATCCCCTCGCCCTGTCGGCGGCGACGGACCGCCAGGCCGCCGAAGATGACCGCCAGGAGAATGAGCACGATCACGACGATGATCACGATCGTCGTCGTCGAGCTGCCAGAGCCGCCCGAGCCGCCGCCACCGGCCTTGGTGTCGTGCAGCAGCGCGGACTCGATCACGTCGTAGCAGTTGCTGTACTGCTTGGTGATGGCTGACATGACCGCGAGCGCGTCACGCAGCTGCGCCTTCGGATAGGTCTTGGTCAGCTGGCCGTGGTCCTGGCAGTCGTTGATGACGGCGTTGCCCAACGTCGCCTTGGCCCCGCTGACCTTCGGCTTGGGCGCCTTCTTGGCGGGATGCGCGGCCTTCTTGGCGTGGTTGGTGACCTTCTTGGCCTGCGTCGTGGCCGTCTTGGTGTCCTGCCCCTTCGCGGCCAGCGCCGGACCGGCCGCCACGGCGGGCAGCGTGACGGCGCACAGCAACGCGAGGAGTCCGAGCAGACGACGCATCGGCGCCAGAGCTTAGGCGGAACTCGTCTGGATGAGCGTTGACCCCGGCCCCGGCCCGCCCTGCAGCAGCGACTCGGCGACGGTACCGAACTGCTGCTGGGGCAGCGTCATCGGGTGCGCCAGCCCGTAGCGGACGACCAGGTAGCCGTCGATGACCCTCCGTGAGACCAGCTGCGCCCCGGGCACCGACGACACGGTCTGGTACGGGCTGCCGACGATGTCGATCTCGTTCACGGTGACCGGCGCGTCGCCGGGCTGCGGGTCCTGCGCGCCTCCGGTCCAGGCCACCCCGGGCAGGTAAAGCGCCAGCGGCGCGGTCGCGAACTGGGCGTCGTAGGCGACGATCGCGCGCGTGCCCCGGGCCGGGCCCAGCGCCGCCGCGACCGCGCGCCACGGCGCGTTGCGGTAGTTGGAGCTGCCGTACTGGACGACAGCATCGCCGTAGAGGAAGCCGGCGACCAGGACCACCGCCGCGACCGCACCGGCCACCCGCGCGCGCGGCGCCGCGCAGGCGGCGCCGAGAATGACCGCGAGCGGGATCCAGCCCCCGATCAGCGCCCGTGCGATGTAGTAGTCGCGCCCGGCGATGGCGAGCAGCAGCGGCACGAGCAGGACGACGGCGAGCAGCCCGGTCATCAGGCTCGCCGCCCGCAGCTGTCGATCGGTTGCGCCGACGAGCAGCAGCCCAAGGACGACGACCACGGCGATCGCGCCGCCGAGCAGGCTGTGGGACACCGCGGGACCCCTGAACATCGTGTTCAACGCGAAGGTGACCGGCACCTGGGTCGCCCGGTCTCGCAGCGTCCCGGCACCGGTCGAGATCCACTGTCCTGGGTGGTTGGCGTGCTCGAGCAGATGGGGAACGAGCG
>CAZZYU010000115.1:0-4192 GCA_964658375.1 uncultured Acetobacteraceae bacterium
CGACGCCGGTCGGGGTCGCGATCAACACCGCCGATGTCGTCTGGGAGCCGTCGGGGCTGCCGCAGGACGCCCAGCTCCAGCTCCAGCTCCAGCTGCTGGTCAGCCAGGTGCTGGGCTTCGCCGAGCGGTGGGCCGGCGACGGCCCGGCGGACGTCGCCGGGTAGCGCGAGCGGGTCGCCTGTACGGGAGGCCACCGGGGTCCGCCCGCCGCTCAGCGCACCGACCGCGACAGCGCCAGTGCCGTTCCGTTGCCCGACAGCCCGCCGTCGACGGGGATCTCGGCGCCGTTGAGATAGCCGGAGTCCGCGGAGATCAGGAACACGACCAGGGCCGCCACCTCGGCCGGCTGCCCGGCGCGGCCCAGTGGGGTCAGGGCGAGGTTCGCCTCGCGAAACGCCGGCGGCGCGCTGGCGGTCATCGGCGTGTCGATGAAGCCGGGGTGCACGGCGTTGACCCGGATGCCGCGCGGGCCCAGCTCGGTCGCCGCGACCTGGGTCAACCCGCGCAGCCCCCATTTGCTCGTCGTGTACGCCGCCGTGTAATGGCCGGTCAGCCCCGCCACCGAGCCGACGTTGACGATCGACGCGCCGGGGCTCATCAGCGGCGACAGCGCCTGGATGCCGAGCATCGGACCGGTCAGGTTGACCGCCAGCACCCGGTTCCAGTCGGCCAGCGCGACCTCGCCGAGCGCAACCCGGCTCGTCATTCCCGCGTTGTTGACCAGGCCGTCGACGCGCCCGAACTGCTCCCGCAGCCAGTCGGCCAGCGCGCTCCAGGCGGCCGGGTCGGCGACGTCGAGCGCGCGGGGCGTGACGGTGCCCGGGCGTGGCCGCGCGTCGGACGCCGCCGCCTCGGACGTCTCCGCCTCAGAACCCTCCGCGTCCGCCTCGGACGCCGTGGCGTCAGACGCGTCCACGTCGGTGGCGATGACGTGCGCGCCCTCGGCGGCCAGCGCCTGAACCTCGGCCGACCCCAGCCCGCCCCCGGCCCCGGTCACCACGATCACACGGTCCCGGAGCGCCATCGCAGCGCAACCCTACTGAAGCAGAGTTCGGAATTGGGACCCAGCGGCGATAGGCTGGTCGATCCCATGCGAGCATCGCCCCGATGACCGAACCCGCCCGCGCGGTCCGGCCACCCAAGCAGCGCCGCAGCCGCGAGTCCTACGAGCGGGTGCTCGACGCCGCTCACGCGCTGCTGGAGGAGAACGGGTTCGACGGCTTCACCGTTCAGGAGGTCGCCGTGCGCTCCGGGGTGTCGGTCGGGGCGCTGTATGAGCGCTTCGGCAACAAGGAGACGCTGCTGCGGGCCGTGCACGCCCGGCTGATGGAGGCGATGACGCGTGCCGGCGACACCGCGGTGGCGCGCATCGACGCCCAGCAGGGAGCGGCGGCGGCGATCGCCGCCGCGGTCGGCGGTGTCGCGCAGGTCATGCGCCGCAATCAGAAGGCGCTGCGCGCGTTCATGCATCTGGGAGCGGTCGACGAGGTGATCTCGGCGCGCGGGTCGGAGTCCAGCGTCGCGCAGAGCGCGGCCTTCAAACGGTCCCTGATGCCCTATGCCGACGACTTCCGCCACCCCGAGCCCACGGTCGCGCTCGACGTCGCGTTTCGCATCACCTACTCCACGCTGGCCCGCCAGGTCATGTACGGCCCGGTGTTCGAATCCGACCGCCGTCTCAGCTGGAAGCGGTTGGTGGACGAGCTCAGCGCGGTCTGCACCGCCTACCTGATCGGCAGCTGAGCGGCGATCCGTCAGGCGGCCGCGGAAGCGACGTTAGGGCGCCCTTAGTTTCAGCTAAGCTCCGAGAGGTGACACCGGCCCGTCAGCTCGAAGAACTGGCCTTCCCGCGAGCCGGTGTGCTGGCTCGTCGTTGGCGAGCGTTTGAGCACGGCTACCGGGAGTGGCTGCAGACGCCCGAGGGAAGCTTCGCGCTCTGGCAGGCCCAGGCGCCCGCCTCAGCCCGGGGCCGGCTCACTCCTGCGCCGCCGCTTGGCAGCCCGCGCACACGCCCTTGATCACGGCCTGAGCGTCGTCGGGCGCGAACCCCGTGGTGGCCGCGGCGGCCAGCGCGGCGGCGTGATCGATGCCGGCGTCGAGGTCGATGACCGCCCCACACCGGCGGCAGATCATGTGGTCGTGGGGTTCGGTGCGCGCGTCAAACAGCACCGCGCCGGCCCCCGACGGAACCCGCGCCACCTCACCCAGCTCTTCGAGCAGCTCGAGCGTGGCGTAGACGGTCGGAAGCGACACGCCGGGCAGCCGCTCGCTGAGCTCGCTGAAGATGGTCTCGGCCGTGGCGTGGCCGTCGAGCTCGCCGACGATCCGGGCGATCGCGCGGCGCTGGGGTGTCACGCGTCCGCCTCGCTGACGCAGGGCGGTGGCAAGCACCGATTCGGTCGTCTCGATCATTAGGGTGACCTTATCACAAGCGATACCTTCGGTTACATGTCGTGCTATCTTGTACGACTCATGATAGAGCTGATGAAAGGGTTCACATGCCTTCAGTGAAGAGCGCCGCGGCGGGGATCCTCGCCGAGGATCAGGCCGTCAAGCGCGATGAGATCGTCGAGCTGTTGACGCGGGCGTACTGGATGGAGGTCGAGACGGTCTTCAACTACCTCGCCAACGCCGCCAACCTCGACGGGATCCGGGCCGAGGAGATCGCCGAGGCCCTGGGCGGAGACGTCGACGAGGAGCTTGCCCACGCCCGTCGGTTCGCGGCCCGCATCAAGGAGCTCTACGGCACACCACCCGGCTCGATGGACTTCACCGCCGAGCAGCAGTCGCTCCAGCCGGCCGCCAACGCCGCCGACGTGGCAACCGTGATTCGCGGGGTCATCGATGCCGAGGCCGGCGCGATCGAGCACTACAACCGGATCATCGAGGCGTGCGACGGCATCGACTGGTCCACGCAGGACATGGTCATCGACATCCTCCGCGACGAGGAAGGCCACATGCGTCAGTTCGAGCGCTACCTGCGTGAGTTCGAATAGGCACGCCGGCGCGCCGCGCGCGATAAGGCGGCCGCGCCGCGACGGTCAGCGGCGTATTGCAAGGCCCGGGCGCGGGTAGGGCGTTCGTGAGGAGCCAGGCCGCCGTGACGGCGGCGCTGGCTCACCACGAACCCATAGGAGCAACAGTGATTCAGAAGATCTCGGCCATCTGGCTGCCCGTTTCCGACATGCAACAGGCGGTGGCGTTCTACCGCGACAAGCTCGGCCTCGACGTGGTCGAGCACGATGGCGACTGGAGTGCGGTGACCGCGGGGGATCAGCTCATCGGCCTCAACGCCTCGGAGTCGCCCGCCGGTGACGGAGGCGCCGTGATCGCGTTCGGCGTCGACGACATCGAGACGACAATCGAGCAGCTCAAGAGCCAGGGCGTGGAGTTCTCCGGTGACCTGTCCGAGCATCCCTGGGGTCGCGTCGCGCCGTTCAAGGACCCCGACGGCAACGACCTGCAGATCTACGCCCCGCCGGCCTGAGGCCGGCACTCGTTCAACACTCGCGGAGCCGTCGTCCACGTCGGGATAAACGTGGGCAACGGCCCCGCGCGGCGTTGATGGTTGACGGCCCGCGATAGGAGTAGGGTCGAAGCAGGCCGATGCTCGGCCGCTGCTGTCGAAGTCTCTCGCGCAGGCCTCTCGATTGGTGACCGGTTCTCTCGTGGACCTCACGGGCTGCTTCGCCCGCAGTCACTGATCACGCTGCGCAAGGGAGTCTCATGACGACCGTCACCGTTCCCCGCCCCGACGTCACGACCGACGAGGTCACCGAGGCGCTGCGTCTCGGACTCGCTTCGAAGTATCACGTGCTCCCCGGGGTCGGGATCAACTGGAATCCCTTCGGTCACCCGCGCCCCGGCCATCCCGATTCGATCGTGGTCGGAACCGGCTCAAACCGGCTGCTTCGCGCTCAGGTCAAGCTCTCCCACAGCTCCAGCGAAACGTCGCTGCACGTGAGTCCGGGCGGCCTCAGCCTGGCGCCGCGACTCACCAACCAGCTCGGCGTCGTCCGGACCGTCGTCCGGACTCTGCATGCTGCTCCGGGCCTGCGGTGAGGTCGGGAGCCGACGGAGGATCCCCGGGTTCGAGCGGACGCGAGCGTGCCGGCGTTGAGACGGCGATCGTCACCGCGCGATCAAGGAACATCGTGGTGGCGCCGATAGGGTTCCCAATGGCCATTGAACC
>CAZZYU010000115.1:4292-9078 GCA_964658375.1 uncultured Acetobacteraceae bacterium
CGCGATCAAGGAACATCGTGGTGGCGCCGATAGGGTTCCCAATGGCCATTGAACCTCCGCGGGTTTCGCTTGATCATCCCGTGGGGCTGGATGCGCACGAGCTCCAAGCCCATCTCGCCGCGATCGTGGAGTCTTCGAACGACGCGATCCTCTCGAAGACCCTGTCGGGCGAGATCCTGTCGTGGAACAACGCAGCCGAACGTCTCTATGGCTACACGCGGTCCGAGGCGGTGGGGCGCTCGATCCATCTGATCGTGCCCGAGGAGCTCTCCTCCGAGGTCGACAGCCTGCTGGGCCGAGTGGGCAAGGGAGAACGGGTTGAGCATCACGACACCCAACGCCTGCGCAAGGACGGACGTCGGGTTGCGGTGTCGCTGACGATCTCCCCGATTCGAGTCGCCGATGGGTCGATCCGCGCAGCCTCGGTGATCGCGCGAGACATCACCGAGCGCCAGCAGATGCTGCGTCGGCTCAAGCAGCTCGCCGACGAGGATCAGCTGACCGGGATCGCAAACCGCGGCAGCTTCATCCGAGCGGTCGAACGACACGTCGACGACTGTGGACGGCACGCCTGGCGCGGCGCGGTTCTCGTCATCGATCTCGACCGGTTCAAGTCTGTGAACGACACCCTCGGACACGGGGCCGGGGACCAGCTCCTCAAGCAGACCGCCGCGCGGCTGCGACGTCGCCTGAGGTCCACCGACATCCTCGCGCGGATGGGTGGCGACGAGTTCGCGGTCCTGCTCCCCGAAGCCGGTCCGAAGGACACGCCGATGGTGGCCGACGAAATCGTTCGGGAGCTGGCCCGTCAGGAGATCACCATCGCCGGCATGACGTGCGCGACCGGGAGCGTCGGCTGGACCGTGATCGATGATGCCGTCTCCGCGGAGGAGCTCATGATCCGCGTCGATCTCGCCGCCTACGACGCGAAGGAGCGCGGCGGAAACCGTTCGGCCGGCTACTCGTCGGAGCGAGACGCCCGCGTGAGCGAGACGTCCGAGCTGTTCCACGCGCAGGCCAGTATCGCCACGCGGTAGCGAGTCGCGGCCACCGCTGCGTCCGGCTCACGGCACTACCCGAGCCCCTCGCCGCCACACGCAAACTTCTCCGTCCTGAGAGGCGCGTGACCGCCCGCCCGATGACGACCCCTCAACGCGGCATCCACCACCTCGTGAGGCTCTGCGACGCTGAATCGCGCCCACCACACGAGCGCGCCGTGCCCCGTTGAGATGAGTTCTCTCGCCGCGATGTACACGGCGAGATCATCGACATGCAAGCCGGTTCGTCGAGCGAGAAAGCGCGCGACCAGTTGACGGCCCTGTTCCCATTTGGGAATGCCGTATGCGTAGAGCGAGGGGCTTGAATCGATCAGGAGCAGTCTCTGGCGAGTGATCTCGATCGCCTCATCGGGCAACGTGATCGCTCGGACATACGCGATCTTGACCGCGTCAAACGGATCCGCTTCGCCGTCGACGGCCTCCAGCTCGTGCTGAAGGCGCCTCAGCAGCTCGGCCAGACCTCCCCACACGAGCTCGCCCTTGGCGGGAAAGTAGCGGAACAGCGTTCGGATGCTGAGCCCGCTTTCGACAGCGATCTCCCCCATGGTCACTGCCGCAAATCCGCGCTCCGCGAACAGCCTCAGGGCGACTGCGGCCAACCGATCTGGGTCCGTTTCGACGGGGCGCCCGATACCGCGGTTTCGCACACAACCACCCTTTTGACATCGACTGCTATATAGGTTCGTCGCCGGAGCCTGCGGCGCATCACATTGTCTCCGAAACGGGTCAGATCATGGACGCTGCGCCGAACAATCAGTTGACCACCTCGATCGAGCCCTCGCGGCGGAACGTCTGATGCGCCAGGGCCCACTCGCAGGCCGCTACCCGGCAGTCGCGGCGATGGTGATGTTCGCGTTGATCCCGTATCTGGCGCTGTCGGCCGCGCTGAACGCGTTGACGCCGGTCATCTCCCAGCAGCTGCACGTGAGTCTGCAGACGATGAGCCTCGGCGCCGGGCTGGGCAACGCCGCCTACGCCACCGGCACGGTGCTGGCGGTGCAGTTCGCCCAGCATCTGCCCCAGCGACGGATGCTGGTGGGCTACGCGTTCCTGCTCGTGGTCGGTTCGGTGCTCGAGGCCACGGCCCAGAGTGGCGTCATGTTCCTGATCGGCCACGTGATCCAGGGTCTGTGCACGAGCCTGCTCCTGATCGCCGCCGTGCCGCCGCTGGCCATCGGCTTTCCCCAGGACAAGCTGCGCGATACCGCCGTGATCATGAACATCTGCATCTTCGGCGCCGTCGCGCTCGGCCCGCTGATCGGCGGCATCCAGGCCGAGGCCAACGCCTGGCGGCCCCTGTTCTGGATCGTCTCCGGGATCTCCCTCGTGGCGCTGATCCTGTCGATCCTGACCTTCGAGGACGCCCCGGCGGCCAACCCGGACTCGGCGCGTGACCTGCCGGCGATCGGGCTGGCGGCGCTCGGATGCGTCGCCGCGTTCTTCGGCGCCTCGGAGCTGACCAGCCATCGCTTTCTGTCCGGGGTGACGATCGTGCCGCTGCTCGGCGGGCTGCTGGTCGTCGTCATCCTGGTCGTCTACCAGTGCATGGCGAAGTCGCCGCTGCTGACGATCAAGTCGATGCTGGTCAGCTCGATTCCCGTGGCGGGAATCGTGGTGGCGTTGTTCGCCGCCGCCGCGTCGGTGTCGGCGACCACCCTGACCGTCGAGGTCCTGGCGCCGCATTACAGCGCGGCGCACATCGGATTGCTCTATCTCCCCGAGGTCGGCGGCGCGATCGTCACCGCCCTGGCGCTCGGATTCGTGATCCGCAGGCGCGCGATCCACTACCTGCCGCTGTTCGGGATGGTCGCGCTCGCCGCGGGGATCATCGTGTTCCGCATCAGCGTGCCCTCCAGCCAGGCACTCACCCTGGTCGGCTCCGGCCTCACCGGCATCGGCCTCGGCGCGACCGTGGCCCCGGCGCTGTTCGTCGCCGGGTTCTCGCTCCCCTCCGCCAACCTGCAGCGCGTGTTCGCGATCGTCGAGCTGCTGCGCGCCATCGCCGCTTTCATGATCGCCCCGATCTTCGTCCACTTCGCCGCCACGGTCGGCGGCAACCTCGACGGGGGGACGGGCATCGCGCTGTGGATCGGCCTCGGGATCGCGATTCTCGGCGCGGTCCTCGGCGTCGTGATCTATGCGCTCAGCGGCGCCCGGCCCCAGACCCCGGATCTCGACGCCTTCCTGGCCGGGACGGCGCCCGCGTGGTATTCACCGCCGCTGCTGGCCGGCATCCGCGCGTCAGTTCCAGCCTCCGCGTCTGAGCCCGTCGCGCCGGCGCCGCCGGCGGCGGGATCCAACGGCGCGGTCCGCCTGCCGTCATCCGAAGGGCCCGTCCAGCTGAGGCCCGATGCGGACACCGGCGGCCCGGTGCTCATCGCCTACGACGGATCCGAGCTCGCCGGGCTCGCGATCCAGCAGGCCGGAGCTCAGCTGCAGCCCGGCCGCGAGGCCCAGATCCTCGTCGTCTGGCAGCCCGCCGACGTGGGATTCTCCCCGGTCAACGGCCACCACTTCGATGCCACGGAGGCCACCCAGGTTCACCAGGCGGCCGAGGAGACTGCCGCCCACGGGGCCGCGCTCGCCGAGAAGATGGGGTTCGACGCTCACCCGATGACGGTCGAGTCAGCCCCGACCTGGAAGGGCATCGTCACGGCCGCCGAGCAGAACGACGCGACCCTGATCGTGCTCGGCTCTCACCGTCGCAACGGGGCGGCCGGCCACCTCGCCGGGAGCGTCGCCTCCGCCGTCACGACGCACGCGAAGGCATCGGTGCTGATCGTGCACGAGCCGCACTGACGCACGTTGCTTGCTGACGGCGACGACGTCGTGGCAGCGGCCTAACGCGTCCGCTGCAGCGTCGCTTGGATCTCAGAGGTCAGGAGATAGAGGTCGAGCTGGTTGGGCTCGACAGGGTCGAACGGATGGAACCCCAATCGCTCCCACCAGGCCCGGGCGCGTGCGTTCAGCGCCGTGACGATCACCGCTCGGAACGCGGCTTTCTCGTTGAGCTCGACGGCGGTGGCGAGCACATGCGCCGTGAGAGCGGTCCCGATCCCGAGCTTCTCGTAGCGCCGGTCGACTGCGAGGCGACCGAGCAGCAACGCCGGGACTGGATCGGGAGCGCCTTTCGCCACCGCTTGGGGAGCTGCGGAACGATCGACGCCGGTCATCGCGACGCTCGCGTACGCCACGACGACGTCGTTGGCGTCCGCGATGACCCAGGTGGCGGCGGTATCACGGCGACGGTTCTGTCCCGCGTACTTGCGCAGCCATTCGTCGAGCCCCGGCTCGCCGCTATCGAACGGTTCGCGGTCGTGCCGGCGCGGGTCAAGCAGCGCCGGCCGGCCAAGCTCAGTCAAGCCAGCTGAACTTCCGCTTGCGCCGTAGCGCCCGTGCGAGCCGGTCGTTGACCTGTGCTGGGCGCTCCAGCGCTTCGCTGAATGCCGCCGCGGCCTCGGGGGAGAGGCGGATGCTGGATCGCTCGGCGAGGATCTCCTCGGCCTTGGACGCGGCCGCTTGGACGACGAACGCCGAGACATTCACGTGCGAAGCTGCGGCGGCTCGCTCGAGGAGTGCTTTATCTGCTGGGTCGACCCGAATCTGGAGCCGCTCCTCCTTGACCGTTGCCATGTACTTACAATGGCAGTACGGCTGCTGATCGTCAAGCGATCCCGGTCGCGTCTCCCCGCAAACACCTCGGTCTGCAGGAAGAGCGCGATACGGGA
>CAZZYU010000116.1:0-9049 GCA_964658375.1 uncultured Acetobacteraceae bacterium
CGGTCGGCGAGCGCGTCGGAGCTGACCCGGATCCGCCCGCCACGCGCGTGATCCAGTCGCGTGCCGCCGGCCGCGCGCTGCAGCACGAACAGATCGTGGGTGGCCGGGTAGCGCAGCGCCCACAAGTCGTGGGCGTCGATCAGGACGAAGTTGGCCGACAGCAGCGGCAGGTGCTCGGCGACCCAGCGTGTCTCGGCCGCGATCCCGTCGCCGACGTCGCCACACCGCCTGATCTCACGCGTGATCAGGGCGAAGAACCGCTCGGAGTCCGTGTCGCCGTGCACCCGCTCGAGGTCGGGCCCCAGCTCGCGCTCGAGCGCCGGCAGATCGCCGATCACGCCGTTGTGGGCAAACAGCCGGTCGTCGGACCGGAAGGGGTGGGTGTTGCGCCGGTCAAGCCCGCCGTTGGACGCATAGCGCACGTGGGCGACGAACGTGCGGCTGGTCAGCTCCCGGGCCGCGCGCGCGAACGCCTGGTCCTCGTAGGCGGCGATCGGCTGCTTGTCCACGACGGGGCGGCCATCGGCGTCAAAGCTGCCCACGCCGGTGCCGTCGGGTTCCCGGCGGCTCTGCGCCGACAGCGAATCCGGCGCCTGCAGCAGCCAGAAGGTGGCGCGGACCGGCTCGGGACCGCCGCTCATGCCGAACAGGCGACACATCTCACCGCGACGGTACCGGCTGGTGCTCGGGGTAGGCGCTCGAGCGATCGGCGAGCCGGTGATCGGCGTCTGGCAGAGTCTCTCCCAGGTCGATGAGATTCCTGCGCACAGCTTCCACCCGGCGTCTGCTGGCGGTCATCACGGCGGTGGTCGTCGTGATCGCGGGCGGGGCCGCGATCGCCGTCGCCGCGACCAGCGGCGGTCCCGTGCCGGCGGCCACCTCGCTCGCGCAGGCCGTTCATCGCTCACTCAGCGCCCCGACGGTTCCGGGGATCAGCGCCGACATCCGCTTCACCAACAACCTGATCGACTCGTCGGACTTCACCGGCCAGGGCACCGACCCCCTGCTGCAGGGGGCCAGCGGCCGCCTGTGGGTGTCCGACGACGGGCAGCTGCGCCTGGAGCTGCAGTCAGACAACGGCGACGCCCAGGTGGTCGTCGATCACGACTCGTTCTGGATCTCCGATCCAACCGAGAACACGGTCTATGAGGGGACCTTGCCCGCTGAGCGGACGGGCGCCGGCGACCACGGGCGTCACGCCGTCCCCTCCATTGCCCAGATCCAGTCTGAGATCACGCGACTCATGGGCAGCGTCGACCTCTCCGGCGCCCAGCCGACCGACGTCGCCGGCCAGGCGGCCTACCGCGTGGTGGTCTCGCCCAAGCAGAGCGGCGGCCTGCTCGGCTCGGTCGGGCTGGCCTGGGATGCGATCCGGGGGGTGCCGCTGGAGCTGGCGATCTATGCGCGCGGGGACTCGACCCCCGTGCTCGCCCTGCAGGCCACCCACATCTCCTACGGCGCCGTCGCCAGCGGGGACTTCGACGTCACGCCGCCCGCGGGCGCGCGCGTGGTCAAGATCGTCCGCCCGGCGCCCGGCGCCGGGTCCCGGCATGCCGGCTCCCGCACGGCGGTGACCGGCTTGGGGGCGGTCGCCGCGCAGCTGCCGTTCACCCTTGACGCGCCCGCCACGCTGGCCGGACTGTCGCGTCAGTCGGTGCGCCTGCTCGACGTGGACGGCGCCAGGGCGGCGCTCGTCTCCTACGGCTCAGACCTGAGCGGGGTGGCGGTGATCGAGTCAGGCGCCCGCGGCGAGACGCGCTCCCCCTCGCGGATCGGCCTCGGCGGCGGCCTGTCGCTGCCGACGGTGTCGATCGGAAGCGTCACCGGCACCGAGCTGTCGACCGCGCTGGGCACCGTCATCACCTTCACCCGCGACGGAGTGCGCGACACCGTGATCGGCTCGGTGACCGCGACGGCCGCCGAGCGGGTGGCACGAGCGCTGTGAACGACGCCGACGAGGCGGCGCCGATCGAGGTGCGCGGCCTGGTCAAGCGCTACGGCGACCTGACCGCGGTGGCCGGCGTCGACATCACCGTCAACGCCGGAGACGTCTACGGCTACCTCGGACCCAACGGCGCCGGCAAGACGACGTCGCTGCGGATGATGCTCGGCCTGATCACGCCCACGGAGGGCACCGTGCGGCTGTTCGGACGCGATCCGCTCGCCTCGGTGCACGCCCTGGAGGGCGTCGCCGGGTTCGTCGAGGCGCCGACGTTCTATCCCTACCTGACGGCGCGCCAGAACCTCGAGCTGCTCGCCGCCTACGACGGTCACGGCGCGTCGGCCCGGGTGCAGGACGCGCTGGCCACCGTCGAGCTCACCCACCGCCAGCACGACAAGGTCGGCGGCTTCTCCCACGGGATGCGCCAGCGGATGGGGATCGCCGCCGCGCTCCTGCGCGACCCCCGGCTGCTGCTGCTCGACGAGCCGGCGACCGGGTTGGATCCCGGCGGCATGCGCGACATGCGGCTGCTCGTGCGGCGGCTCGCCGACGAGGGGATGACGGTGCTGCTCTCCAGCCACCTGCTCGGCGAGGTGGAAGAGCTGTGCAACCGGGTCGCGATCGTGCGCTCGGGTGCGATCGTCTACGAGGGTGAGATCGCGGCGCTCAAGCGCGGGGTCGGCGGACTTCCCGTCGCATACCGGCTGCACACCACCGACGACGACCGTGCCCGGGCGGTGTGCGAGGCCCAGGCGGGGATCGGGTCGGTGCGCGAGGTCAACGGCCACATCGAGTTCGCCGCCGACGAGCCGGCCGTCGGGCTGCTCTCCCAGGCGCTGGTGGAGGCGGGCGCGCTGATCGCCGAGCTCGCTCCGCAGACGGTCACGTTGGAGGACCTGTTCTTCTCGCTCACCGAAGGCGATGAGACGGTGCGCGCGATCCCCGGCGAGGATCCCGCCCGCCCGATGGCGACGCCGAGCCGCTGAGCGCACCGCGATGCCCGGAGTCGCCACCGTCTACCGCTGGGAGCTGTTCAAGCTCCGTCATCAGAAGCGCACCTATCTCGGCCTCGGCATGGCGGTGCTCGTACCGGTGCTGTTCGTCGTCGCGGTCGCCCTGCGCCGCCACCACGAACGCGGTGGCGGCTTTGCGTTCTCTGACTACGTCGACAAGAGCGGCCTGGCGATCCCGCTCGTCATCCTCCTGTTCGGCGCGATCTGGCTGTTCCCGCTGATCGCCGCGCTGGTCGCCGGCGACATCTTCGCCTCCGAGGACCACAACGGGACGCTGAAGACGATCTTCACCCGCTCGCTGGAGCGCTGGCAGGTGTTCGTCGGCAAGGCGCTGGTGGCGGTCACCTACGCGGTCGTCGCGATCGCCCTGTGCGGGACCGTCGCCGTCATCGCCGGTTCCCTGCAGTCGGGCTTCAACCCGCTGCAGAGCCTCTCCGGGACGATCGTCTCCGCCCCCCGGGCGCTCGGCCTGGTCTACGTCAGCCTGCTCATCTACCTGATCCCGATCGCCGCGATCGTCTGCATCGGGCTGCTGCTCTCCGCGGTCACCCACAACAGCGCCGCCGCCGTCGTCGGCACGCTGATGATCTCGCTCGTCTTCCAGCTGCTCGGGATCCTCCCGGGGCTGCAGTTCCTGCAGCCCTACCTGCTCTCGACCCAGTTCAACGCCTGGCAGGGGCTGCTGCGCACGCCGATCGACTGGGCGCCGATCGTTCGCGCCGCCTGGGTGTGCGCGATCTACGGCGGGACCGCGTTCTGCGCCGCGTTCATCGTGTTCATCCGCCGGGACGTCGCCGGAGGCTGACCGCCGCGGGGTCGGCTCCGCGTGAGCCGGGCGGGGCTTTTCGACGGCGAGGCGGGGCGTGTGGTCAGCGGCTGCCGAGCAGCTCTCGGACGTCGGCCTCGGGCACCGGCTGGCTGAACAGGAACCCCTGCGCGCCGTCACAGCCGAGATCGCGCAGATGGGCCAGCTGATGATCGGTCTCCACGCCTTCGGCGATCACGCTCAGGCCCAGCGCGTGGCCGAGCTCGACCACCGCACCGACGGCCGCCGCATCCTCCGACAGTGGATCCGCGCGTCCGTTGCCCAGGCGCGAGACGAAGCTCTCGTGGATCTTGAGCATCTCGATCGGCAGGTTGCGCAGGCTCTCCAGCGACGAGCGGCCGAGCCCGAAGTCATCGATCGCGAGACCGACCCCGATCTCCCGCAGGCGCTCCAGAGCCCGACGGCTCGTGTCCGGATCGTCGATCACCGCGGCCTCGGTCACCTCCAGCCACAGCACGCCGGGGTCGGCGTTGCGGCGCTGGATCGCCGCCACCAGCCGGGACGCCAGCTGCGGGTCCCGCAGCTGGCCGGGCGAGAGGTTGACCGAGATCGTCATCCCCGGGCGCGACTGGCGCCAGCGGTGCACCTGGTGCAGCGCCTGGTCGATCACCCAGTCGCCGATCGGCATGATCAGTCCGCTCTCCTCGGCGAGCGGCACGAACTCGGCGGGCCAGATCAGGCCGCGCTGCGGGTGCTCCCAGCGCACGAGCGCCTCGAAGCCGACCAGCCCGGTCTCGCCGTTGATCGAGACCCGCGGCTGATAGTGCACGCGCAGCTGGCGGGCATCGATCGCGGTGCGCAGGGCGTCTGCGCCGCCCGACCGAGCTCCCGTCTGCCCGCGTCCCGCGCCGGCTCGCGGATCGTCGGGATCGCCCTCGTCAGGCTCTTCCTCATAAGGCTCTGCCTCGGCGGGCTCTTCGTCATCGGGCGCTTCCCTGTCGGGCTCCGGCTCGTCGACCGGGTCGGCGACGACGCGCGGTCCGGCGCCTTCATCGAACAGCTCCGCGCGCGCGCCGCCGAGGTCCTTGGCCCGGTACATCGCCGCGTCGGCGCCGTTGATCGCGTCATCGAGCGACACCGAGGGGTCGTCGGCCATCGCGATTCCGATCGACACCGAGACCGAGGTGTCGCCGTCTGGCGCGCCCAGCCCGACCGGCACCTGTGCGGCGTCGCGGATCCGCTCGGCGATCGCGAGTGCCTCCTGCGCGTCATCGAGACCCTCGAACAGGAACGTGAACTCGTCGCCGCCGATCCGGGCGACCGTGTCCATCGGGCGCAGCAGCTCCCGGAAGCGCTCGGCGAGCACCTGCAGCAGGTGGTCGCCGGCGGCATGCCCCAGCGAGTCGTTGACCTGCTTGAACGAGTCGACGTCGAGGAACATGATCGCCGGGGGCAGCCCGGTCCGCCGGGAGCGATCCAGCGCCACGCTCAGCCGGTCCATGAACAGGAACCGGTTGGGCAGCTCGGTCAGCGGATCCTGGAGCGCCTGCTCGCTGAGGCGGACCTCGGTCCGCTTGCGCTGCACCGCGTAGCGCACCGACCGAGCCAGCAGCGCGGAGTGCAGCTCGGAACGGACCAGGTAGTCCTGGGCGCCGGCGGTGACCGCGGCGACCCCCAGCTCCTCGTCGCCGACGTCGGAGATCACGATGACCGGAACGCTGGGAGCGGCGGCGGTCAGCTCCTGCAACGGGCTCAGCGGCGCCTCGTCACCGGGCGCCAGCTCCAGCAGCACGCAGGTGGCGCCATGCTCGGTGAGCTCGGTGACCGCGTCGGAGACGTGACGCGTCTGGGTCACGAGCAGGCCCCCGGGCCAGACGGCGCGCAGCATCTCGACGACCACCGTCGCCGCCCTCAGGTCATCCTGGACCATCAGCACCCTGGCAGGCCTGCGTGCCCCCGCCGCTTCCAACACCACCAGTACAACCTCCGTGTCCGCGCGGGTCCCGACTTTAGTAGGGATCGATCGCTTTGCGAAGGTTTGACCCGTCGAATCCGTGGTCTCTACGGTGTCGGGGGCTCGACGGTGTCGACGTCCTACGGCGCGGAGTCCAGGTGGATGCGCACGAGCGGGGGGCTGTGGCGCGGGGTCTCGTCTGACCACGAGCTCCAATCGCTGCGAGGCGCGTCGGTCATCCGCCCGAGGCTGGCCAGCAGCGGCTCATAGCGCGCTCGGCCGCGGCGAAACGCGTCCCACGCCAGATCGCGGTCGTCGAGCATGGGCACCCCGAGCTCGGCCAGTCGCCGGCACTCGGTATCGAACGTCTCACGGGGCAGCGCGATCTCCGGCTCGTCGGCCGGAGGCTCGCGCGGCACTCCGAGGAAGTCGGCGATCGCGGTGATCGCCTGGACGCCCGCCTCGACGCACAGCTCGCTGCGCGACTGGCGCTCGACGTCACAGGCCGCGCCGAGCAGCACCGCGCCGTCGAGCACCGCCTCGGCCGCGAGCACCCAGTGATTGCGCGGGCTCGACGAGCGAAAGAAGCCCAGCTGGGGGAAGGTCGTGTGCGACTCGCCGAGCTCGACGAACCAGTCCTCCCAACGGTTCCAGACCTCCTCGAGCTCGGCGAAACGTTCGAGCTCCCAGGTGCGCTGCAGCAGGCGCGCCCCGGTCGGCGGCGCCCCCGCGCGCACGACGAGCTTGACGATCAGCGCCTCGCGCCGGGAGAAGGCCCCGTAGAGGCTCGGCAGGTAGGTGATCACGAGCGCCAGCAGCGTGAGGCCGACCCCGGCAGCGGCGAACGCGACGAACTGGCGCGCCAGCCCGGCCGGCTTGTCGAACCCGAGCGTGAGCATCGACGAGCCTGCCAGCTCCAGGGCACCGGAGATGGAGCGGCCACCGGTCCCAGCGCTGGCCCAGAACAGCGCCGAGAAGGAGACGAACAGCAGCGTCGCCCACACGAACAGCTGCGCGAACACCCCCAGTGGAGCCTGTAGGGCAAAGACACGGTCCCGGGTCGCGTAGTCGGTGTGGCGCCCGGTGATCCGCAACCGAGCCAGCAACACCGCGCGGACGGTGAGGAAGGTCAGCCGGGCCAGGCGGGCCGGCACCGCACGCGGCAGCACGACCGTGCGCAGCACCGACAGCAACACAGCCAGCACGGAGGCAACCGCGGCCACCCCGACCAGGATGCGGACGACGAGCACCGTCTCAGCTGCCAGTCAGCCGGCCGGGCCAGGCTCGCTGCCGGGAAGCCGGCCGGGTGGGCCCGGCTCGGCAGGGGGCAGGCCGGCACCGTGCGGGCGCAGGGTCATCTGCCACCAGCCGACATCCCACCACTGGCCGAATTTGAAGCCGACATTGCGGTAGATCCCGACCGGCGTGAAGCCCAGCGACTCATGCAGGCCGACGCTCCCGGGATTGGGAAGCGTGATCCCGGCACAGGCCTCATACAGGCCCTGCTCCTGGAGCAGCGGGAAGAGCGCGCCGTACAGCGCGCGGCCGAGCCCGCGACGATGGTGGGCGGCGTCGATGTAGACGGTGACATCGGTCGTCCACCGATATGCCGGCCGCGCGTGGTGCTGGGCGGCATAGGCGTAGCCGGCGACCGTGCCGTCGACCTCGGCCACCAGCCACGGCCACCGCCGCGCCACCTCGGAGATCCGCTGACCCATCTCCGATGCGCTTGGCGCGCGCTCCTCAAAGGAGCTGACGCCGTCGCTCACCGACGGCGCGTAGACCGCTGCGCATGCGGCGCCGTCGCGGGCGGGGTCGGCGTGTCGGATCAGCACGATCGCCCAGGCTAGTGACGCGGCTCGGGTGCTATGAATGCCGCGATGACCGCCACGCTCATCGACGGCAAGGCGATCGCCCAGCAGGTTCGGGCCGAGGTCGGCGACGCGGTGAGCGAATGGGTGGCGGCCGGCGGCCGGCGGCCGGGTCTGGCCACCGTGCTCGTCGGCGATGACCCCGCCTCGGCGGTATACGTCGGCATGAAGCAGAAGGCGTGCGCCGAGCTCGGGATCGAGGGGTTCTCCTACGACCTCCCCGCCGACGCCTCCCAGGAGCAGGTGATGGGGCTGATTCAGGAGCTCAACGCCGACCGGCGCGTATCGGGGATCCTGCTGCAGCTGCCCACCCCCGAGCAGATCGACGGTCCGCACCTCACGACCCTGATCGACGCCGAGAAGGACGTCGACGGGCTGACCCCGGTGTCGACCGGCCTGTTGGCCAAGGGGCTGCCCGGGCTGCGCCCGTGCACGCCCGAAGGCGTGCTGGAGCTGCTCGTGCGCCACGATGTCGCGCTGGAGGGCGCCGAGGCGGTCGTCGTCGGGCGATCGGATCTCGTCGGCAAGCCGGTCGCCGCGCTGCTGCTGGCCCGCAACGCGACGGTCACCACCTGCCACTCACGCACGCGCGACCTCGCCGAGGTCTGCCGTCGCGCCGACGTGCTGATCGCCGCGGTGGGCCGCCCGCGGATGATCGCCGGCGACTGGATCAAACCGGGGGCCGCGGTGATCGACGTCGGCACCAACCGCACCGACGGCGGCCTGGTCGGCGACGTCGACTTCGAGGCCGCGCGTGAGGTCGCTGGACTGATCACGCCGGTGCCCGGCGGCGTGGGGCCGATGACGATCGCGATGCTGATGCGCAACACGCTGCGCGCCGCGCGCGCCCAGGCCGGCGCAACCGACTGATCTGCTGGAGATCTCCGCCCCTCCGTCGCCGGGGGACGGAGGCGCTCGCGGGGTGAACGCGGGAAGAATGTCCTACGCGTGTCGGCATCCGAGATGCGGGGGGCGACTTGTCCCGCTCTGTGGGCTCTTGTGCCCCGTGGATCGCTCTGAGCGATATGCGACAGTCACTATTACCCGGGCGGATGGTGACGACAGTCCGGGGGAGGGGATCGCGGGGCCGGTTACGGCGGCGCGCTGACAAGGTCGCTGGGAGATCGTCGGGATGATGCTTTCTCGGCGGCCAAGCGAGCGTCCGATGACGCTCAGGCTCGCGAGCGAGTGCGTCGATGTGCTCAGCGGTGACCGGACCCGGTAGCGACCGCTTCCACAGACGACGCCAGGTTCTCCTGAACGTCCTATTCGTCGTTGCGCTGGTGGGCGATCTCGTCGCCTGGATCGGCGCGGGCATCGGCTACGCGCTCTGCGACCCAGGCTGCGCCGGACCCCCCGGGCTTGGACAGAAGCTCACTTTTCTCATCCTTGGCGTGGCCCTGACCACGGCCGGACTCGCTGTCCGCAGACGACCCCGGGCGCGCGCGGGACCGTTCTCGCGATGATCGGCATCGTTCTGCTCTTCCGTGGCGTGCTGATCAC
>CAZZYU010000117.1:0-5190 GCA_964658375.1 uncultured Acetobacteraceae bacterium
GCGACGCTGCGGAACCCCCCACCTGGCGATCGAAAAGCGATCGAGCTGGACGCGCCCCTCGGCGAATGACGTCCCAACCTCAGCTCCGCGGCGGGCGAGCGGGCAGCTTCGGCACCGGGAGTGCCGGGATATCCCACCGCCCGGTCGCGCGGGGGCGAGTGGGACGAAAATCGCTGGGTGAGACGGGCCAGTGCAGGCCCCGCCGCACTCGGCCACGCGAGCAGCACCACGTGCGACGCCGGACTCGCCGTGACACAGCAACCGCGCCGCAGCTGAAGTGCAGCTCAATCGTTCCCGACCGAAAACGTGACCTGAGTCGCGTGGGGAATCTCCGGGCGTTCCAGCCAGGTCAACCCGCGTCCATCTCCCCGACCGCGTCAGGCCTCCCCTCCGTGGCCGTGAGGACCTCGGGCGGAGAGGCGGCGGGACCCGGCGTGTTTGGCTGCTCGCCGACAAGCACGGCAAGGGAGCTCATGACCCCCGTGTCCCGGCCGCCGACGAGCTCCCATGCTCGCGCCACCCCGATCAACAGCGATGCGACCAGGAGGTAGCTGAGCAGGTTCAGGGAGTTGGTGCTGTGGGGATGGACGAGCAGCTCAATGCCCGCAGCGAGCTCAACTCCGAAGTCCAGGAGAAGGAAGATGGTCAGGGAAACGTGCCGCCGACGCCGGTGGCGCATCGAGGGGCTGGCGAGAATCGAGCGCATCCCCGCAGCGCTGAACACGATGCCGATGACACCGACGGCCACTGCCGGATAGCCCGCATTGGTCCCGGGCACCAGACCGAACAGCGAGACCGAAAGCGCATTGGTGAACGACAGGAGCGCGGCGGCGGCGCGAACCTCCTGACCGACATCTGGCGGGGACACCGTGGTACGGCTCTCGGTCACGGTCCGAACGACGAACAGCAGGCCCGTGAGCGCACCGGCCGAGGTCCCGATCGCCGTGAACAGGTCTCGGTAGATCGCGGTCAGCACGGGCCACTACGGTACCCGCGCGGGGAGAGGCTGGTCAGTGCCCGACGCGGTCAGCGGGAACCTGGGCCAGCAACGGCTGGCCGCACTGCCAGCAGAACGAGGCGCCGGTGCTGTGAGGCGCTCCGCAGTTGGCGCACGCCCCCGCCATCCCGGTCTCCTCCAGCCGCAGGATCCGCTCGACCTCCTGCAGCTCGGCGTCGGCCTCCTGCAGCGCGGCGGCGCGCGTGACGATCACCTCGACGCGGATCTGGTCTCGGATCGCCATCTCGTAGACGAGGCCGCCGAGGTCCCACTGCAGTTCGGCGACCCTGGCGTTGAGCTGGTCGCGCCGGCGCCGCAGGTCGAAGGTCCGCTCGTCGGTGAGCTGGGTGTTGGAGGTGAGCGGCGGAGCCGGGGCCTTGGCCTCCGACGGTGATCCGCCGTTGGATGACGATGGCCGAGAGCCGGGGGGACGGAACGGAGTGGGCATGGTGGGGGGCGACGCGTGCTGCGCGGGCTCAGGCGACCGGACGCCGGCTCACTGGCCGAAGAACGAGCCGGTGAACTTGTGGGTCTTCTTGCTGTACCCGGCGCCGCTGCCCTTCGAGCCGACGGTGACCGTCGGGGGCGGCACCTTGGCCTTGCCGCCGAGGACCTTCTGGGCGGCGCTGGACTCGTTCTTGGCGGCGGCCTTGGTGGGCTTGGAACCGGTCTTCTTGGCTCCGGAGGGATGCTTGGAGCCCGATCCGCCGTTCGCCGTCGTGCCGGTCGTCGCCGTAGAGCCCGACCCAGACGCCGAGCCGGAGGAGGAGCCGGAGCCACCGTTGACCCTGATGATCTGAGCGGCGGGCGTCTTGGTGTCGGCCGTGCCGTGGCCGATCAACACTCCCACCCCCAATGCCAGCAGCAGGGTGCCGACCCCGGCGACGAGCGTCGCCCCGGAGGAGAAGCGCGGGCTGCGCGGCGGCCGGGGAGCGCCGACTGGCGCAGTTGAGTCATCGGCGGCGGTGGCGGTTTCCGGTAGCGAGAAGCGCGGTGAACCCCGGCGTTCGCCGCAGATCACGCAGTAGCGCTGATCGCTGGACAGCGGAGCGCCGCAGTTGACGCAGCGATCCCCGACGGTTCCGGCGACGAGCGCGCCGGTCGGCGCGTCCCCGCCCACCGGGGTGTCACTGGAGGGGTGGGCGTCGGTCTGGCCGTCGCCGGTTTCGCGGTGTCCGGTTGCCATCGGCCCAGCTAGAGTAGGCGCGGGTTCGGAGGGGGATGTGTCCACGTTGTGAAGGGTCCGACTTTCACACGATTGCGGCGCGGTTGTTGGCGAGATGTTCACACCTGAGTCCGGGCGCTCGGGAGACACTGTGGGGTTGCCATGACCTCTCTGCAGCCGAGCACGGGCAGCGCCGGCCACTGCCGGCAGTGCGAGGGGCCGCTCGCCCACGACCAGCGCTACTGCCTGTCCTGCGGCGCCCGCCGCGGTCCGCTGCCGACCGCGATCGCTGTCGCCCTCGGTGAGCTGCAGAATTCGCGGGCACGGCCGGGGAGCCCGTCGGCGCTTGCGGACGCCGCGCCCTCCAACCGTCAACCCGAGCCCGAGCCCGATCGGCTGCGGGAGCTGATTCCGATGGCGCGGGGCGCGGCCGTTTCGCTGCTGCTGATGATCGCCTTCGGCTCGCTGATCGGTGCGGCCACGAGCTCGGGGGGCGTGACGAGCCTGGCGCACACGATCGTCGTCGCCTTCGCGCCCCGGTCCCAGCCGGCGGCTGCGCTGGCGTCCACTGGCGCGGGCGGAGGCTCCGGCGCAGGTGGCGCCTCCAGCGGGGGTGGGGGCAGGGCCTCCGGCGGGAGCGGAGGCGGAGGCGGTGGCGCAAGCGGCTCCGCGGCGCCGCTGACGGCCCGCACGGTCACCGAGCCCGAGACGACGACCCCGGCCGACAGCGGTGGGAGTGGCACCACGACCACGACGAGCTCCACCAGCGCGACGTCGACCCTGCCCGCGATCAAGCACGTATTCGAGATCGTGCTCTCGGGCCAGGGCTATCAGCAATCGTTCGGCGTCACCCAGGGCCATCCGTACCTCTCCCGGACCCTGACCTCCCAGGGCGAGCTGGTCATCGACTACGACGCGGTCGCCACCTCGCCGCTGGCCAACGAGGTCGCCCTGATCAGTGGACAGGGACCGACCCCGCAGACGATCGACGACTGCCCGACGTTCGCCGACCTCACGCCGGGGCGGACCGGCAAGCTCGGCCAGGCGCTGGGTACGGGCTGCGTGTATCCGTCCACGACCGAGACCCTCGCCCAGCAGTTGCAGATCGACGGGTTGCGGTGGCGCGCCTACATCCAGGGCATCGGCGGCGCGGCGCCCTCGACGACGACGACGGGGACGACGACCACTTCGACACCGACGGGGACGACGACCGGTCAGGCAACGGCGACACCGGGGACGACGACAACCGGGGCAACGCCGACGACGGCGCCGACGGCGGCGGCGCCCGACGCCACCACGACGAGCGCCAGCACGACTGGGACATCGACGAGCGGGGCCTCCACCACCACCGCACCGGTGACCGATACGAGCACGGCGGACAGCTGCCCGCACCCCGCCGAGGGGGCTGTCGACCCGAGTCAGGCGGTCACGGCCACCGACGATTACGCCACGTGGAAGAACCCGTTCGTCTACTTCCACTCGGTGCTCGACAGCACCACCTGCGCCAAGGACGACGTCGGCTTGGCCCAGCTCGCCACCGACCTCAAAACGGAGAGCTCCACCCCCGCGTTCTCCTACATCGCCCCTGATCCCTGCGACGACGGCTCAGATACGCCGTGCCGTCCCAACGCCAAGGCGGGTCTGGGACCCGCCGACACGTTCCTGAAGACCGTCGTGCCGGAGATCGAGCGCTCGCCGGCCTACCGCGCCAACGGCCTGATCCTCATCACCTTCGACGAGGCGCCCCAGTCAGGACCGGATTGGAGCACGGCCAGCTGCTGTGATCAGCCGACGTTCCCCAACCTCACGGCGACTTCCACGACGCCGACCAGCCCGACCACAAGCACCCCGACGACCGCGCCGAGCAGCCCGACCACGCCCACCTCCACGGCGGCGCCGAGCACCCCCACTTCCACCTCCACGACAACCAGCGCCAGCGGCTGCCCGACCACGACGACGCCGACCACTTCCAGCACCACGACGCCGACGACCCCGTCGACCCCACCCTCAACGACCACGACCTCGACGACCCCCGCGCTCTGCACCCCCGCGATCACCGGTGATCCACCCGGCGGGGGCCAGGTCGGGCTGCTGCTCATCTCCCCCTACGTGAAGGCGGGGAGCGTCGACCGCTTTGACACCTTCAACCACTTCTCGCTGCTGAAGACCGTCGAGGATCTGTTCGGGCTGACGCCGCTGGGCTACGCCGCCGATGCGCAGGTGCCGGCGCTCGGCGCGTCGCTGTTTGAGAGCTCGCGCTAGCCGCGGTCACCAGTCGTGCACCGGATGGTCACGAGATGTTCACCTCCGGGAACCGATCCGGTCGTCAGACTGCGCGCCGCAGGGTTCCGTTCTCGTTTCTGACCTTCAGGAGATAGCTTGAAGCGCATCTGCCTCATGGGCGCTGCCGTGGCAGGCCTATGCACCATCGGTGTGACGTCTGCCGCGGTGGCCGCCGCACCGACCAAGTCCGTCAAGGTCTCGGTCACCGGGACCAAGCTGAAACCCGAGACCAAGTCGGCCACGTTGAACCTGTCCTGCACGCTCGCGCTCGTCACCCAGGTCTCGGGCGCGAGCACGGCGGTCAGTCAGGGTGCCACGACGGGCACGCAGTACGGCAACGCGCCGTGTGGCAAGAAGCTGTCCTCGGGGGTGACGCGCGACTCCTTCTCCGCCGATGAGGCCGGCGACCTCCTCGGCCCGTTCCAGCAGTGGTTCAACGACGGGACGATCTACGGCAAGTTCACGTTGACGCCGGGGGCGCCCTCCGGCCCACCGACGACGACCTCGTTTGAGACCCAGAGCTACGCCGGCACGGTGACCATCTCCGGTGGGCGCGGCGGGCTGCTCGGCACGACCGGTAAGGGCACGCTGTCCTGCACGACGACCGACGCGGCGCACTACGCCTGCACCGAGAAGCTCACGCTGACCCAGACGGTGAAGGTGCTGGTGCCGGTGAAGGTCAAGGTGACCAAGACCGTGAAGGTTCCCGCTTCCTGACGCCGGATTGAGGCGCGGACCACATCCG
>CAZZYU010000117.1:5200-8785 GCA_964658375.1 uncultured Acetobacteraceae bacterium
CATGCCGGTCCGCGCCGGGTCGGCGCCGGCCTGCGTCCCCGGACCCCGGTACCGATCGGGCCCGGGACTCAGGTACCGGTCAGTCCCGGGACCCGCGCCCGTAGAGCAGGCCGAAGCCGCGGCGCAGCAGCAGCGTGGTGCGGCGCGAGTAGGGGAACATCCACAGCTCGCGCTTGAGCCCGTGACGCGTGATGTACAGCGACTGGACCTTGGCGTACTTGCGGATCCCCCCCGCGCCGTGGCGGGTCCCGATCCCCGAGGTCTTCCAGCCGCCCATCGGCAGGTTGAGCGAGAGATAGTTGGCCTGGGTGTCATTGACGCAGACCACCCCGGCCTGCACCTGGCGCGCCAGCTCCTCCCCCTTGCCGGTGTCCCTGGTCCAGACGCTGGCGGCCAGCCCGTAGACCGAGTCGTTGGCCCACCGCACGCCCTCCTGGGGCGAGGCGACCTTCATGATCGGCAGCGTGGGGCCGAACGTCTCCTCGGTCATGCACTTCATCGTGTGGTCGACATCGACGAGCACCGTCGGCTCAAAGAACCGACCGCCCTCATCATGACCGTGACCGCCGGTCAGCACCCGAGCGCCCTTGGCGACCGCGTCGCGCACGTGCTCGTCGACGATGTCGAGCTGGGGTGGGAAGATCACCGCGCCGACATCGACGGTGCCCTCCCCGGTCGGCACCCCCTGACGCAGACCTCGAACGGTGGTGGTGACCTTGTCCACGAAGGCGTCGTAGATCGGTTCCTCGACGTAGCAGCGCTCGACCGAGATGCAGATCTGTCCGGCGTTGTTCATCGAGTAGAAGGCGGCGGCGTTGGCCGCGCGGTCCAGATCGGCATCGGCGCAGACGATCATCGGGTCCTTGCCGCCCAGCTCCAGCCAGCACGGGATCAGCCGCTGCGCTGCCGCCTTCATGACCGCGGTGCCGGTCCGCGTCGAGCCGGTGAACATCACGCAGTCGACCTCGTCGATGAGCGCCGCTCCCGTCGACCCGTCGCCGGTGGCGACCTGGAAGACGTCGGCGGGGATGCCGCATTCCGCGAGCATCTCGGCCATCAGGTAGGAGCTCAGCGGAGTCACCTCTGACGGCTTGAGGATCACTGCGTTGCCCGCCATCAGCGCCGGGATGCAGTCGCCGAAGGAGTTGACGATCGGATAGTTCCAGGGACCGATCACGCCGACGACGCCGTACGGGACGTAGCGGAGGCGGAGCTTCTTGCCGATCGAGGCCGGGCTGGTCCACGGGGAGACGCGCTCCTGCGCGAGGTAGCCCTCCGCGCGCTTGGCCCAGAAGCCCAGCGCCGACACGGTGTAGGTGAGGTCGGTGAGCTGGGCGTCCTCATAGGTCTTGCCCGATTCGCCGACCACGGTCTCGATCACCCGCTCGGCGTGGTCGAGCATCCACTTCTGGGCCCGTCGCATGACCGCGCCGCGGCCGTCGAAGCCGAGTGCCTCCCAGCCCGGCTGAGCGGCCCGAGCCCGCTCGGCGAGCTGACGCATCTGCTCGGCCCCGAGCACGGGCACCGAGCTGATCTGCTGACCGGTGGCCGGGTTGTCGACCGCGATCGTCGGCAGTGTGTCGGCGCCGGACAGCTCAGGCGCTCCGATCGTCGTCGCCATCGCTAGGCGGGGTCGAGCTGGATCGACTCGATCGAGGGCGGGTCGACCGGCCGGTCGCGCGCCCCGGTCGGCGTGCTCTCGATCGCGTCGACCGCGTCCATGCCCGCGCTCACCTGACCGAACACGGTGTGCTTGCCGTCCAGCCACGGCGCGGCGTCGGTGGTGACGATGAAGAACTGCGAGCCGTTGGTGTTGGGACCGGCGTTGGCCATCGCCAGCGCGCCCCGGACGACCTTATGGTCGTTGAACTCGTCCTCGAACGTGTAACCCGGACCGCCGCTGCCGGTGCCCTGGGGGCACCCGCCCTGGATCATGAAGTCCGGGATGACGCGGTGGAAGATGATGCCGTCGTAGAAGCCGTCGGCCGCGAGCTTGCGGAAGTTCTCGACCGTCTTGGGCGCGTCGTCGTCGAACAGCTCGATCTCGATCGTGCCCAGCGTGGTGTTCATGTTGGCTGTGCTCATGCACCGTGACACTACTGCGAACCGGCGGGCCATCCGTGGCCCGCCGGCGGTTCACGGGCGGCGCTGCCGCCCCGTCTTTTTCAGGAGGCGGTGGCCAGGGCGTTGATCGCCGAGGTCGCACTGATCGTCGGCAACGTGGCGCCGGTCGCGTCAGAGCCGGCGCAGGTCACCGTCGAGGTGCCCGCGCCACCGTCGGCCTGCAGCGCCAGCGACGCCGTCGCGGTCTGGCCGACGGTCCCGGTGGTCGGGATCACGGCGCTGCGCGTCTCGGTCGTCGTCCCGACGGTCAGGACGCAGGTCACCGTCACGCGCTGCGCGGCCGCGCCGCTGGTCACGGTCACCGTCGGGTTGGCGAACGCCAGGTAGGTCGGACCCGCGGGCAGCGTCGCCGACGCGACGGTGCCGGACGTGCCGGTCACCGCAGCCGTCGCGTCAACGGCTCCGTACTCGTTGGGAGCGGAGCTGTTGCAGGTCACGTCGCCCTTGGCGTCCACCGCCCCGATCGCGCTGCCGGTGGCGCACGTGGTCTTCAGGCGCGCCTGCAGCTGGTTGAGGTTGGCGCGCACCGTGCCGACGGCCCCCGCCTGGATCTTCTTGTAGGAGACGGAGTTGTTGGCGAGCTTGGCGTTGCTGACGCCGTTGTCGGCCAGCCGGACGCTGCCGACCGAGTTGGGCTGGATCTTCTTATAGGAGACGGAATCGTCGCGGAGCTGGCTGGTGCCGACGCTGTTGCTCGGCAGCGTCACGGCGGCGTAGCCGACACCGCCCAGCGAGAGAAACAGCGCCGCGCATGAGATGACGATCGCGGCCGAGGGGCGACGGCGGGCGAGTGAACGAAGTCGCAAGAGGAGGACCTCCCTGGTTGGTTTGCCCGGGGTGGGCGGTTGGACAACCACCCCAACACCGGGCGGACGTCAGAAGTCGCGGACGAGCGTCGCAGGGCTGACGGCGAACCGACATCGCTGCACGGGACCGTGCAGACGGCGTGGCGGCGCCCGTCGCGTCCGCGCGCCGATCAGCTGCTGGCGAGCTTGACGCGAGCGCGTGAAATCAGCTGTTGGCGAGCTCGAGCGCGAGCGCGTGACCGCGGACCTCGGTGCCCGAGGTCTCCTGCACGACCCGCTCGGCCTCCGCGCGGGGAACCTCGACGAACGCGAAGCGCTCGAGCATCCGCACATTGCGCACCGCCTCGCCGTCCAGCGACGTCGCCGACGTGATCGCGCGGACGATGTCGGACGGCTCCAGGCCTGCCGCGCGCCCGCCGGAGACGATCAGCGTCCGACCCGGGGCGTCGCCGTTGATCGTGACCTTGACCGCATCGCGCGGCTTGGAATGGCGGCGCGGCGGCGGCGAGGGCGCCGTCGGGGCGACGCGGGCGTCCTTGACCCAGGGCGAGAGCTTGACCCCGGCGTGGTTCTCGATGGCGGCGATGTCGCGCTGCTGGCGGGGTTCGTAGAACGTGATCGCGCGGCCGCTGCGCCCGACGCGGCCGGTGCGTCC
>CAZZYU010000118.1:0-8604 GCA_964658375.1 uncultured Acetobacteraceae bacterium
CTGCTGCGTTTTTTGCACGTGTTGGCGGGCGGCGCTGCGATCTACGCGATTCTGCGCGTGGCCTTTGGAACGGCCAGATTGTGAGCGGAACGACCAGCGCATGAGCGACTATAAATTCATCGATCACTCCTTCGATGTGGTGGTGGTCGACCCGCCGCCCTTCTTGGTGGTGGTCGAACCACCCTTGGTCGGGGTGGTGACCGGGGTCGGGGCCGCGGCCGGAGCTGTGACCGGCGTCGTGACCGGTGTGGTGACTGGAGTTGTGCACTCAGATGGGGTGATCGTGTCGTCGATCAGCGTGACCGCGCCGGTGTTGGCCAGGAGCCGCCCGTGGACGGTGACGGTGTTGCTGACCGAGATCGACTGGTCAGCCAGGATCGTGCCGACGAACAACGAGCTGGTCCCGAGCGTCGCCGAACTGCCGACCTGCCAGAACACGTTGCACGGCTGAGCTCCGTTGATGTAGCTGATCGTGCTGTTGGTGCCGGTGGTCAGCGTTGAGCCGACCTGGAAGATGAAGACGCTGTCGGGATTGCCCTGGCCGTCGAGCGTGAGCGTGCCGCCGGTGTCGAGCATCACCGCCGAGCTGTTTTTATAGACGCCCGGATCAAGTGTCAGACCGGTCAGATCAGCCGACGGGAGCACGACATCCGGAGCTTCGCCCGCAGCCTGGTTGTACGCGGTGGTGGTGTCGGCCTGGGCGTTCTGGGCCACCGAATCGGTGTCATGAATCGTCCCCAGCACGTTTCCGGGCGGAAACCCGGTGATCGAGGTTCCCGGATACAGGCCGAGATCGCCGCCGACCGTCGATGGGCCCGTGTTGGTCACCGTTGAGGCAGCCAGCACCCCGAACGGATCGGCCGTGCCCAGCGAGGGGGCGGTTCCGATCGCGAGCGCATTGGCGGGTATCGCGAGCGCGGTCAACGTCAGGAGCGAGACCAGCCCAACGCCTGCTTTCGTCTTGCCCAGTCGAGCCAGGCGACGAGACGGTTTCGCCGACGCGAACTCGCGTCCGTCGGTGCGGCAACGCGACCTAGTCATGAGACCTTCTCCTCGTTATCAGCCTGAAGACACCCGGTGGGTCTGCGCTATGGGCTCGAGGATTGGCCTCGTCTCCTGCGACCTTTACTGGTATGTCGACTCACCAGCCGGCGGCCGTACTGCTGTGCCGGCAATTGGACGGATGTCCTAGCCCGCGCCGATCCCGCGATGGACCGCTGTCTGACCATCACCGTCCGTGGTGCCTGCGGATGCCTTCACGACGAACGGTCGGGGCGCAGCAGGCCAGGGCGGCGGTGTCGCTCGCGGTGTGGCGTCGGGAAGCGACGTGGCCCGGGCACCGAGGCCTCCTCCGGGCCGTCCGGCGAGACTCGCGGCGGCATCGCGAGCAACTCTCGACGGGACGCGACTCCGAGCTTGCGGTAGATGCTGCGTGCATGAGTGCGGATCGTCTCGACGCCAACCTGCAAGGCGAGGGCGATCTGGGCGTTTGAGCTCCCCTGCTCGAGCATCGGGAGTATCTCGGCCTCGCGAGGGGTGAGCAGCTGGGACCCCGCGACCGGCCGCGCGGCGGCGTCTCCGTCATGCCGAGGTGTGAGCTGAAGCCCGCGTGAGGCGAGATGGACCGCCGCCAGGAGATCACGTGCCTGGGTATCGCGGCCCACGCAGGCACTGGCCCCAAAGGCGAGCAGTTGAGCGCACGTGCTCATCGTGGGCTGACTGGCCACCAGCACCAACCGGGTACCTGGATGCTGGCGACTGAGCTCCCGGACCCGCCCGAGCTTGTCCAGCGCGTCGACATCGAGGATCGCCACCTGCGGGCGCAGGGCGCGGAGTACCACATCGAGACGAGCGGGCTCGACGTCGCCGGCGACCACCTCCAGCGTCGGGTCGCCGTCGATGACGACACGCAAGCCGCGAGCCAACAGGTCGTCGAAGTGGGCGAGGACGAGGGTGATCCGAGGAGAAACGGGCATGGGGGCTGGCGCGCGACAGCCGCGATCGGCCCGTGCGCCCTTCCTGCATCGGCACAGCGGGCCTCGAGGATGAGGCCGGCCTCACCCGTCTCGTCCTGATCGCCCCTCCGGGTGAACCCAGCCTCACCCGTCCCTTCCCCCGTCGGACCCCCGAGATCACCCGTCGCGGCGGACGAAAAGAGCGCACTCATCCCGCAAGCTGGGAGATATGAAACGACTCCGGTCAATCGGCGTGACTTCGGCGGTGTTCGCCGCGCTGGCGCTCTTTGCGACCGTCGTCGGCCCGGCGCAGGCCGCATCGCTCATGCATGCAGATGTCGCCGGGGGCGCACCGGGGTCAGTCCCCGGAGTCGTCGCGATCACGACGTCCCGCGAACATTGCACCGGAGCGATGATCGCGCCGAGGGTCGTGCTGACCGCGGCGCACTGCCTGGAGGGCGCCGGCAGACCGGCCGGCATCCGGGTTCGTCCTGATCACACCCACCGCAATCTCGTCGTCTCCCGGTACTACCTGGCGCCGGGCTTTGACTCGGCAAGTCACTACGACGACGCCGCGGTCCTGATCCTCGACTCGCCGTCCAAGCTGCCGGTGCTCACCGTGGCACGCTCAGAGCCGGCTGCCGGGTCTGCCGCGACCATCACCGGCTATGGCCAGCAGACCTACACGTCAGATGCCACGACGGCGGCGTACTCCGCTGCCACAATGATTCAGTCCCGTGCCTACTGTCAGGGCGTCTGGGCTGGGCTGGGCGACGCCGTGCCGAGCTCTGACATCTGTGCTCAGGCTCCGAATAACAGCGACACCGTCACGCGGGGTGACAGCGGTGGCCCGCTCCTCATGAAGTCCGCGAGCGGCAGCTGGGTCATCGCAGGGATCAACGACCTCGTCGTGATCCCGAACGACGTGTACAGCGGCGCCATCCCCCAGGCATTCGGCCAGGTCGCCACGATCCGTCCCTGGCTCGAGAGCACAATCGCCCAGTTCAGCTAGTCCCCGTGCCGCCGAGCGGCGCTCAGGGGTCGGCGTTCGTGATCTCGTGCGTGAGCTCGTCGGCCAGGGTCACGACGGCCAGGTCGAGCTGACGGAGATAGCCAACGGCCGCGGCCAGGCGCCGGTGCTCTGCACCGGCTGGGGGGTCGCCGTCGATCGTCTCATACGCGGCGTCCAGCTGCCGGTCGGCGGACTCAAGCGGCGCCTGGCGACGGCCGTCGCGGATCCCGGCGAGCGTGACGATGTTGGCCTGGACCTGCTGCGCGGATCGCCGCAGTTGATCGGACAGCGCAGCGGTCGGGGCTGCCGCGCTCACTCTCGCGAGTCCGCGCGCGTACTGGTCACACGCCCCCATCACGTTCACCGCTCGGCGCACGCGGGAGCGCCGGTGAACGCCGGCGACGCCGGTGGTCAGCGGCTTGGCGTTGTTGCGCAGCTCGGTGAAGGTCCGATCGAGCTGTCGGGCCTGACTCGTGAGCTCCTCGATCGGCTCGCCGCCCAGGCGATCGCCGGCCAGTCCCACGAGCTCGGCCAGCTCGGTGAGAAATCCGCGCAGGTTGCCATCGACCGTCTCGCGCGTGCTCGTGGGCAGCACCAGGCAGGCGACCAGGATTCCGATCGCCGCGCCGATCGCCGTCTCCTCGATCCGGGTCAGCAGCAGTCCCACGCTGAATTCGCCCAGCAGCCCGTAGAGCAACGCGAGCATCGTGCTGATCCAGAAGATCATCAGCCCGTAGGCCACCTTCATGAGGTAGAAGCCGGCGAACATGCAGAGGAAGATGAGCGCGATCGACGCAACCGTGTTCCCGTCGACGATGGTCGCCACCACCACGCCGAAGCCCACGCCGACGATCGTTCCCAGCACACGCTGCCAGCCCTTGGTCAGCGTCTCACCGCGCGAGCTCGTCCCTGAGAAGGTGACGAAGGCGGCGATCACCGCCCAGTACCAGCGCGCCGATGACAGCAGCTCGCCGGCGACGATCGCCAACGACGAGGCGATCCCGACCTGAATTGCCTGGCGGGCGCTCGGCTCCAGCCGCCCGATCCAGGAGCCGTCCGCCTCATCGACAGCCGCCGAGTCACCGGCGGCCGGCGACTCGCTCGGCGCGGACGCTTCCAGGGCCCCGCCGGCCGACGGCGACGACTCTGATTCGTCGCCGTTCGGCGCGAGGCGGTCGTCACGCGCGCGTGTGCGACACACCACTCGCACGAGGTCGCTGGTGGCCAGTGCCAACACGCGAACTGCCGGCCCCGCGGTTGGGTCCGCGCGCACCCGGTCGGCTCGCTCGCCGGCCTGCGACAGGCTACCCGTCCGCTTGCCGGCGCGCAGCTCGCGGCGCAGGTCACGCAACGCGCGGACCAACTCATCGCGAGCGCTGTCGCTCCCGCGCTGACCGGCCGCCGCCCGCCGGCCGGCGCCAGCCAGGTGCTCCGTCGCCAACTCCACGTCAAACAGCCGCAGCCGCAGCTCGTCGGGATCGACCCCGGGCCACAGATCACGCAGATCGACGTCGTCAAGCTGGGTCTCGACCATCAACGCGGTCTCGCCGACGCCGATGACCCGGCGCTGCAGCTGGCGGACCCTGTGATCGTTCAACCCGCCGCCGGCCACCGAGTCGCCGACAAGCTCCACGACACCACCGACCCGGGCGCCGAGCGCCCGCAGCGCGCGCTCGAGCTGGCGGTCAGGATGATCGCGCAGCACGAACGTCCGCATCCCGAAGCTGATCAGCGTCCCGATCGCCAGTGCCAGGATCAGCCACCCCAGCATCGACGGCTGCGCACCCAGGAACAGCGCGAAGAAGTAGGTCATGAACCCCACCATCCCGAGCATCGTCCCCCGCTTGCCATACCGCCGGGCGTAGGTGGCGGCGATCATGATCGCCACGAACACGCCGTCCCCGGGCAACTCATACGGAGCCAGATACGCCCCCAGCGTGACCGCGGCCGCCGCCAGCAGCAGCATCAGCCCGGCGGTGAGCTCACGCTGACGCACGTCCGGATCATCAAACGCCGTGGAGGAGATCATGCTGATCACCACCCCCAACATCGCGACCGTCACCGGTTGACCCGCCAGCACCGTGATCAGGTACAGAACCCCGAGCGAGACCGCCAACGTCAGCGCCGTCGTGCCCGCCATCCGGAAGCGACCCAGCCCGGGGTCCGAGGCGGTCAGCCAATCGCGCCCGTCCTCCCAGCGAGCCTGAACGGCCGACAGCCATCCCGCACGGCGAGACTCAGCGCGCCGAAGTCGCCCCTCAGTCAGCGAGAGCGTCGATCCTTGCGACCTCGTCGCTGTCGAGGGAGAAGCCGAACACGTCGAAGTTCCCAGCGATCCGCCCGGCGTCGCTGGACTTGGGGATCGCGATCACGCGGTGCTCGAGATGCCAGCGCAGGATCACCTGCGGGACGGTCACGCCGTGGTCGGTCGCGATCGCGAGCAGGATCGGGTCGCGCAGGTCTGCCGCCTTGAACGGGCTGTAGCCCTCGAGCGTCACGCCCCGGTCGCGATGTGCGGCGACCGTCGAGGCGTCGTAGAGCGCGGGCGTCCATTCGATCTGGTTGACCGCAGGCGTGACGCCCGTCGCGTCGGTCAGCTCGTCGATCTCGGCCGCGCTGTAGTTGCTGACGCCGATCGCCCGCGCGAGCCCGGCATCGCGCGCCTCGACGAACCGCTGCCAGGTGCCGGCGCCCTTGCCGCGCGCCACCGGCCAGTGGATCAGCCACAGATCGACGTACTCCAGGCCCATGGCGTCGAGGCTCGCCCTGATCGTCTCCCGCTCGCGCCCCGCATCGCCGGCGCGCAGCTTGGTGGTGACGAACACCTCGGTGCGCGCGAGGCCACTTTCTCGAACGGCACGCCCGACCGCGGCCTCGTTGCGGTACATCGTCGCGGTGTCGATCAGCCGGTAGCCGACATCCAGCGCGACGCGGACGGCGTCATAGGCCTCCTGGTCAGACGCCTGCCAGGTGCCGAGACCCAGCAGGGGCATCGCCACGCCGTCGGCGATCGTAACCGTGGGGCTGCGGATATCGCTCACGCTGACAGCTTCGCACGACCTCGCGGTTACCCGGGTCCCTGGCCTGGATCTCGCGCTGTGGAGCAAGGATCGACACGACCCGACGCTGCTCGGACAAGTCGAAGCCGACGCGCGCGCCGCCGTCAAGCGGCTGCCCGTGGTCAATGGGAGCCGAGGCACGCCTGGGCTGATCATGTCCGGACCAACCGAGACCCGATTCGTCGCCGGAGGCATCGTCAGCTACGGCCAGCTCACGGCCGCCATGAAAGCTGTCTCCTGAGTCTCGGCGCTTACTCTGCGACCAATACGAAGAGCGTCATGACGACATTGGCGGACCGCCACAGCACGGCGTTGGTCGTGATCGATGTACAGAACGGCGTCGCGGACAGAGCGGTTCGTCGCGACGAGGTCGTTGCTGCGATCGCACGCCTGGTGTAGCGCGCGCTGCGTGAAGGGGCTCCGGTCGTGGCTCCCCGGCGCCCAATCCGGCACCGTTGCATCGCTGCGCGGCGGGCGATCCGGGAAGGTCACAGGAGCGTGGCGACGTAATGCTGTTTGGTCCAGGCTTCGATCTGGTCAGGGCTGAAGCCCTGTTGGTCGTGGAGGGCGCGCCAATACGCCCAGTCGGTGGTCAGCCAGAACACCGTGGCGGCGTGCTCGAGAGTGAGATCGCACCGGTGTCCGGGAAGGGTGAGGAGTTGCCGAGCGGGGGCTTGGGTTCCGGCCCGTCGATTCGTCAGCAGGCGGTGCCAGAGCTCTCGCGCGGTGGGGTTCTCAAAGGCGGCGTTCTCCACTGCGGCCTGGACGCGGGCCGAGCGCTCTTGCACAGTGCGGACGAGGTGAGCGTGTAGCTCGACGAACAATCGCGCGTCGGAGGCCAGTCGCATCTCGGTCACGATCTCCCGTTCGGCGATCGGGACGTCGCTGGCGTCGCCGCGGATCACCCAATCGACGACGGCGGACAGCAGGGCCGCTTTGGTCCCGAACCGGGCCTCGATGGTCTTGACCGACACCGAAGCGCCGGCCGCGACCGCGGGGATCGTGGTCGCAGACCAGCCCGAGCGCTCAAAGCATGCCTGCGCAGCCTGAAGGATCCGCCGCTCGGTCTCAAGCGAGCGGGCGTATCGCAACGATCGGTCATATCGCCGGCGCGGTGTTGACGGAGGCTCACTCATTTCGTTAGGGTCTAACCCTATGCAAGCTGCTGGACAGACCACCCGCGATCAGGCGATCGACGTGATCACCCGTTCCTTTCTGCGACTCGCCGACGGCAGCACCGACGGCCTGGACGAGATCTACACACCGGACGCGGTCAACCACGAGTCGCAGTCCGAGCCACCGCCTGCGCGAGCCGCTGGCCCCGACGGGTTTCTCGCGACTTCGCAGTGGCTGCGCGCCGCGTTCAGCGAGCTCGCGATGACGGTCCAGCAGATCGTGATCGACGGCGATCAGGCGGTCGTCCGCAGCACCATGCAGGGCTGTCACACCGGTGACTTTCCGACCTGGCAACCCGACGGGACGCTCAACGTGTTTCCCGCCACCGGCCGTCGATTCACCCAGCGTCAGATGCACTGGTTCACGCTACGCGACGGAAAAATTAGCGAGCATCGCGCGCAACGCGACGATCTCGGCATGGCCCAGCAGCTGCACTGGATCCCCCCGACACCTCGCTACCTCCTGCGAATGGCGCGCGCTCGCCGACACGCCAAACACGCCCGCAAGGTCTGAGATCACGTGATCCAAACCGTCGTCACCGGCGTCACCAGAGGGATCGGGCTGGCTGAGAGCATGAGCCTGGCGCGATGATTCGCGCCGGGTGATCACCGGGTGCGCTCTTCAGACCGTGGCGGGCTGCGACCTCGACGGTCACCACGCGGTCGGGCGCCGCCAGCGCTGACTGCGCCGCCGCTTGGATCCTTCGCGGTCGAGGGCCTGGCGCGCGACGGCGGCAGCGATCGGCTCCGCGATCCCGAGATCGGGGGAGGATCTGCACTGGGTTCCTGATGGGCGGCTTCCGCCGCGTCTGAGTGCATGATCGGTCCGCTCATGCGGTTCAGTCGGCACGCCAAGAACGAGATGCGCCTGTACCGGCTTGGGTCTGAGGACATCGAGGCGGCGGTTACCGAACCGCAGGAGCGGGCTGTGGACGAGCGTGGCAACACGCGTCTGGTCGGTGTGGCGGTCGATGGTCGACCTATCCTTGTCGTGGTTGCCGGGGATGACCCGGGTTTCGTGATCACGGTCTTTGTTCGGAGCTGACGATGCAAGCCGACTACGACAGCAGCGCTAACGCGATCTCGGTCCTGTTGGACGATGAGGCGCACGCCGACAGCAGCGACGAGGTGCATCCGCGCGCGGTCGTGGCCCTTCACGGGGGGCAGCCCGTCGAGGTGCAAATCCTCTACCCCGATCTTGGGATCGCCGAGCCGGTTGCCGCGGCGGTCGCCCGCTACGAGCTTGACGGAGAGGCGATCGAAGCCGCGGCGCAGTCGGCGTTCGCGGCACCTAATCGCATGGTGACCGTCGAGGTGAGTGGTCGCGCCACCTCCGCCTGACGGGCGCCCTTTCGTGAAGCCCTCGCACGGACTCGAACCGTGGACCCCTTCCTTACCATGGA
>CAZZYU010000119.1:0-6379 GCA_964658375.1 uncultured Acetobacteraceae bacterium
CTCGACGTCGAGCGCCCGGTCGAGGTTGTCCTGCGTGCGGGCGAGCTTGAGCTGGGCGCGGCGCCGGCGCTTGCGATGCTTGCCCAACCCCGCCGCCTCCTCGATCAGCAGCCGCCGCTCACGCGGTTTGGAGGTGACCAACGACTCGACCCGGCCCTGGGAGATCACCGAGTGCATCTCCTTGCCCAGGCCGGTGTCGGACAGCAGCTCGATCACGTCGACCAGCCGGCAGCGGGCGCCCGCCAGCCGGTACTCGCCCTCGCCGTTGCGATCCAGGCGGCGCACGATCGAGATCTCCGGAACCCCCAGCCCGAGGGTTCCGTCGGAGTCATCGAGCACGAGCTCGACCTCGGCGCTGGAGGCCGCCTTGCGGCCCGGCGCCCCGCCGAAGATGACGTCCTGCATCGACTGCCCGCGCACGGCTCCCGGCGACTGCTCCCCGAGCGCCCACAGCACCGCGTCGGTGACGTTGGACTTGCCCGAGCCGTTGGGGCCGACGATGACGCTCGTGCCACGACCGAACTCGAGCTTGGTCCGGTCGGGAAAGGACTTAAAGCCCTTGACGGTGATCGACTTCAGGTACATCGGCGCGTCAGCCCCCCATCGCTCCCAGGGCCGCCCCGGCGGCCTCCTGCTCGGCGTCCTTCTTGCTGCGCCCGACCCCGCGGGCGATCTCGGTGCCCGCGACGCTCGCGGCCACCGTGAAGGTCCGGTCGTGGGGCGGCCCCTGCTCGGCGATCACCGCGTAGCCGACCACCTCGCCGCGCTGGGCCAGCCGTTCCTGCAGCGCGGACTTGAAGTCGACCGGGTGGCGCAGCGCATCCTCGATCTCGGGGGCGAACGCCTGCACGACCGCCGCGGCGGTCGTGTCGTATCCGAACTGCAGGTAGATCGCTCCGATCACGGCCTCGATCACCGAGGCGAGCACCCGCTCGGTGGCGATCAGGGCCTCCACGCCGGCCACCGCGGCCTGGGGCGCCGCTGCCCGCAGCCGGTCGGGCACCCCGAGCCGTTGCGCGACCGCGCGGCACGAGCGCCCCGAGACCGCCTGGGCGCGGATCTTGGTCAGCTGCCCCGCCCCGTAGCAATCGGCGTCCAGTCGCGGGAACAGGTGTGTCGTGACCGACAGCCCGAGCACGCTGTCGCCCAGGAACGCGAGCCGCTCGTAGGACTCCGAGCGCTTGGCCGTCCACGACGCGTGCCGGAACACGGGCTCCGCGCGCTCGGGATCGAGGCGCACCAGGAGCTCGTGCAGCGCCGCCGCCGACTCGTCCTGCACCGCGCGATGGGGTGGCGCGCTCACTCAGGGTCAGGGCCCGAGCGCGTGGTCGCCGACTGCTGGCGCGCGGTGGCGCCGCTGGCGAGCACGAAGTCCACGGCCTGGCCGACGCTGAGGATGCCGGCGGCCTGCTCGTCGGAGATCGCCACCCCGTAGGAGTCCTCGAGCTCCTGCACGAGCGTGTAGAGGTCCAGCGAGTCGGCGTCCAGGTCGTCCTTGAAGCGCGTCGACTCCGATATCGACGCGGGATCCAGCTCGAGCTCGTCGGCGAGATGCGCCCGGATCAGCGAGAAGACGTCGTCTCGGTTCATCGGCGCCACACCGTAGTGGTCATGCCGGACACGCTATCGGGCTTCGCCGTGCTCGCCCTTGGAGGCGGCCGGGGTGCGCAGCGCGCCCGCCGCGGCCAGCGCAGCGCGGGTCGCGCTGACGACGTCCTCCTCCACCCCCCGCGCGGCGACCTCGATCGCGCGCTGAAAGCCGGTCCGGGTGAAGCGGCCGTGGGCGACGACCCCGAGCCGCCGCAGCCCCAGCAGGTAGGCGCCGCCGGGTGCCTCCGGATCGATGCCGGCGCGCAGCCGGCGCATCGCCGGCTCCATCAGCCACGCCCCGAGCCGCGAGCGCGAGGAGCTCATCGCGGCGTCGTGGACGCCGCGCAGCGTGCGACCCGACACGCCCTCGATCACCTTCAGCGTCACGTTGCCGGTGAACCCGTCCATCACGACGACGTCGGCCACGCCGTCGGTGATGTGGGTGCCTTCGATGTTGCCGATGAAGTTCAGGCCCCGGCCGCTCTCGCCCTCCAGCCGCTCGTGGACCTCGATCAGCTCCGGCGTGCCCTTGACCGCCTCCTCCCCGTTGGAGAGCAGCGCCACCCGCGGGCGCTCGCGGCCGAGCACGGCGTGGGAGAACGCCGACCCCATGTGCGCGAACTGGACCAGGTGCTCGGGCCGGCAGTTGACGTTGGCGCCCACGTCGAGCAGCAGCACCGGCGGGCCGGCGAGCATCGGCAGCGGCAGCGCGAGCGCCGGCCGGTAGATGCCGCGGTCGCGGCGCACGTTGAACAGCCCGGCGGCCAGCGCGGTGCCGGTCGAGCCGCCGGAGACCAGCGCCTGGGCGCGGCCCTCGGCGACCGCCCGGGCGGCCTGCACGATCGACGCCTGCGGGGTGGAGCGCACCGCAAAAGCCGGATCCTCGGCCTTGGCGATCGACACCGGGGCGTCGATCACCTCGACGCCGTCGGCGACCTCGCCGATCTCGGCCGCAGGGCCGAACAGCAGAACCGCGACGCCGTCCTGCGCGGCCAGTGACGCACCTGCGGCGACCTCCGCGGGGCCGAGGTCGGCACCGCCCGCATCCACGGCCACGGTGACCATCGGCCCGGAAGGAGGCTAGACCGACTGCTGGCCGGTCTCGGCGATGATCTCCCGCCCCTTGTAAAAGCCGCACGTCGGGCAGACCCGGTGCGGCCGGCGGGGACTGTGGCACTGCGGGCACTCGTTGTAGGTCGGCGCGACGATCTTGTGCTGTGCGCGTCGCTGCGCGGTGCGGGCGTGCGACTGCTTCTGCTTGGGAACGGCCATCGGTGCGTGCAGGCTAGCAGTAGACCGAGCCGCGCCCCGCGGCGCCGCGGGGGCTCTGAGACCCGCCGGCCACCCCCACCGGGGTCTGACCGGGCCGGTGGCACACCAGCCGCCCACCGCCGGCTGACTTGGCGCGGTACATCGCGGCGTCGGCGTGGCGCAGCAGTGCGGGCACGTCCTGCGAGCCCTCGGGATACAGGCTGATCCCGATGCTCGCCGCGGTCCGCAGCGCCTGTCCGGCGATCTCGATCGGGTCACGCAGCGCGTCGAGCAGCTTGCCCGCCACCGATTCCGCGACCGCGCCGGCATCCTCGCCGAGGTCGGCGAGCACCACGAGGAACTCATCGCCGCCCTGACGGGCGAGCACATCGGAATCGCGCAGGACCGCGCGCAGCCGCGAGGCGACCTCGGCGAGGAACCGATCGCCGACCGCGTGGCCGAGCTGGTCGTTGACCGCCTTGAAGTCGTCGAGGTCGATGAACATCAGCGCCACCGCGGTGCCCGATCGGCGTGACCGGGCCAGCGCGAGGTCAAGCTGCTGCTCGACCTGGGCGCGGTTGGGCAGGCCGGTGAGCGAGTCGTGGTAGGCCAGGTAGGCCAGCTCGGCCTCGGTGCGCCGCCGCTCGGAGATGTCGCGCACGAAGCCGTAGTAGGTCAGGTCCTCGCCGTCCGGGACGCACGCGACCGCGAACTCGATCGGCAGCTGGCTTCCGTCCGAGCGCATGACGGTCATCTCGGCCCGGCGACCGAGCAGGTCACCGTCGGGTCCCAGGCCGGCGATGAAACGGCGGCGCGCCGTCTCACGCTCGGGCTCGGGGACCACCAGCGTCGCGAGGTCACGCCCGATCGCCTCCGCGCTGGAGTAGCCGAAGGTCCGCTCGGCGGCGGGGTTGAAGTCGGTGACCACGCCGCGGCGGTCCATCGCGATCACGCAGTCCAGGCTCGAGCTGAGCACCGCCCGGTTGCGGGCCAGCGACGTCTCCAGCTCCTGCAGCTGGCGTGAGCTCTCGATCGCCAGCGCCGCGTGGGCCGCGAACACCGCGAGCATCTCGAGCTGTCCGTCATGCGGTCGGCGTCCGTCGACCGGCTCGTCGACCCACATCAGCCCCAGGTTCCGGCTCTGGGTCCCGATCAGCGGGGTGACGACGACGTCCTCGACGCTCCAGGCGACCTCGTCGGGGAGTGACGGGAGGTCGGTCCGAGGCTCGGCGCGGTACCAGGTGATGTCCGGTTCATCCGGGCACGCGCCGGCGGGGACGACGTAGACGCCGTGGCGATCGAACCGCGGGTCCAGCAACGGTGCGACCGTGGCTGCCGGCACGACCGTGTCGACGAGCAGCTCCCGGGCACGCGCGGGACCGTGGACGGCGACGACGAGGTAGGAGTCGCTGTCGGGCCGGTACTCGTTGATCGTCACCACCGAGAACCCGAGCTCGCGACCGACGATCGCCGCGATCCGCTTCAGGACGCCACGGATCGGCACCTCCTGACGGGTGAGGCGGGAGATCTCAAGCAGGCCCCGCAGCGCCGACAGGGTGGGCGCTGACGGCGCAGAGCCCGATGACTCGAACTCGGAGTCCATGGTGTGTCTCCTATCGACCCACGGGCCGCCGCGCTTGATCGGCGCAGGCGGTACGTCAACGCATGTTGCGGGAGAATCAACGCGTGGCCGGACCCGACTCCGAGGCGCTTCGCGCCCGCCTGCTCCCCGGCTCGCCCACCGACGGCCTCGTGGAGGCGATCCGCGAGCGCGCGCGGGCGCTCGGCGTCCGCGGCTGGGTGCGCGGCGACGCCGGCGACGGCGAGCCGATCGGCCTGCACGCCGAGGGCGCTCCGGCGGCGCTCATGGCGTTGCTGGAGTTCGCGCAGGACCGTGCGGGGGTGGAGCATGAGTCCGTCCGGGTGGAGGGCCACGAGCAGTTCGCGGTCCGCGGAGTGAGCGCGGGCGCGTTCGTCGTCCAGGAGCATCAGGCCACCGCCCACCACTACGACCTGCGCCTCCAGGTCGACGGTGTGATGCGGTCCTGGGCGGTTCCCAAGGGGCCGTCGCTGGACCCCGCGGTCAAGCGTCTCGCCGTTCAGGTCCCCGATCACTCGCTGGAGCACAACACGTTCGAGGGCCGCACCGGCGACGGCGCCGTGATCGTGTGGGACCGCGGAACCTACGAGCAGGGCGGCCGGGTGGCCTGGCCCGAGGCGCTGGACCGCGGCCACGCGGTGTTCGTGCTGCACGGCGAGAAGCTGCGCGGCGGCTTCGCGCTGCAGCGGACCGGACGCGGCTCCCGCGCGCCGGACCCGCCCCAGTGGCTGCTGATCAAGCGCCGCGACGCCGAGGCCCGGCCCGGTGGTGACGTGACCGACGAGCGACCCGAGTCGGTGGCGACGGGACGGACGCTGGCGGGTCTGCTGGGCGGCGACTGAACGCCCACCCGCCGCGGCAACCCGCCCCACCCGCCCCGCTTTGAGTCAGTCGAAGCGCAGCTCGGAGAGCTTGGCCCAGCGCGGATCGGCCGGGCGCTCGTGGTGGTGCTCGGGCCCGGCCGTGTTGAGGTCCTCGCCGCATACCGCGCACAGCCCGGCGCAGTCGGGGCGGCAGAGGATCTGCGCGGGCAGCTCGAGCGCCAGCGCATCGTGGGCCCATCCCGACAGGTCCAGCAGGGCGGGCGGCGATCCGGTCATGTACGGGGACTCCAGCTCTTCGCCCTCGCCCGGCTGAGAGACCTCACGTACGTCGACCGCGAACTCGGCGCCGGCCGTCTCAAGGCAGCGCATGCACGGTCCGCTCAGCGGCGCGTGGAAGCGCAGGCGCAGCGCGTAGCCGTCGCCGGTGGTGCGCGACACGTCGAGCCGGACGGGCACCGTCGCGGACGCGACGTAGCGCTCGGCGCCCAGATCGAAGCCGTCGAGGCCGACCTCCAGGTCCAGGCGCCTGCCCTCCCCCGCGGTCAGGCGCAGGGCGCCCAGATCGAAGGTGTCGGTGAGCGGCGACATCCTCATACGAAGGCTATCGTCGCGACGGATGTCGACCTGGTTCACAACCTATGGCTTTGCCCAGGTCTATCCCGACCTGATCGTTGGCGCCTACCCGCTGGACGCCGACGACGTCGACCGGCTGCACCTGCTGGGAGTTGAGCGCGTGCTCAACCTCGTCGAGGACTCCGAATACGAGCCGGGTGCCCGCGCGGAGATCGAGGCGGCGTTCGCCGCCGACGGGATCCAGGAGACCCGGATGTCGCTGATCGACTTCGGCCATCTGCCCGCGGATCAGCTCGAGGCCGCGGTGACCACGCTCGTGGGCTGGCTGGAGCAGGAGCGGCGGATCTACGTCCACTGCCGCGCCGGCTGGCAGCGCTCGGCGGCGGTCGCCGCGGGCGCGGTCGCCGTATTCGAGGACATGCACATCGAGGACGCGCTGGACTACGTGCGCGCGCATAAGCCGACCGCCGACCCCCTGCCCCACCAGCGCGCCGACCTGATCGACTGGTGGCGAGCGCGCGGTTCAGCGCCCGGCTGAGCC
>CAZZYU010000119.1:6479-8577 GCA_964658375.1 uncultured Acetobacteraceae bacterium
CTACTCCGCTGCGCGCAGCCGCCGCGGCGTGATCTCGTCCTCGGGCCGGCCGGTCCCGACGTCGAGTCGCAGCTCGGCCGCGGAGACGGTGCGGGCGACCGTCCCCACCTGCTCCAGGGCGGGCAGCTCGGTGCCCTCGGCGACCGCGCCGTGGTCGGCGAAGCGGCGCGCGCTGGGCAGGACCCGCGCCTCGTAGGAGCCGATCATCTCGTTGTAGACCTTGACCGTGCCGTTGAGCCGATCGCCGACCTTCGCCAGCACCGTCGAGAGCTTGACCAGCCGGGTGTGCAGCTCCCGGCCGAGCTCGGAGATCGCCTGCGCGGACTCCGCGACGCGCTCCTGCTGCCAGCCGTAGGCGACGGCATGCAGCAGCGCGAGCAGCGTCGTCGGGGTCGCGATCAGGACCCGCTGGGCCATCGCGTCCTGGAGCAGGTCAGGGTCGGCGTCGAGCGCGGGGCCGAGCAGGGACTCGCCGGGCAGGAACATCACGACCATGTCCGGCGTCGAGTCCAGGCGCGACCAGTAGGCCTTGTCGGCCAGCTGGCGCACGTGCTTGCGCAGCAGCCGCGCGTGGTCGCGCAGGTGCGCGTCGCGCTCGGCGTCGTCACGGGCCTCGTGAGCATCGAGCACCCCCTGCAGCGGCGCCTTGGCGTCGACGACGACGCTCTTGCCGCCGGGCAGGTTGACGATCATGTCCGGGCGCAGCGTCCGCTCGTCGCCGGGGTATGACGACTGCTCGGTGAAGTCGCAGTGGCGCAGCATCCCGGCCGCCTCGACGACGTTGCGCAGCTGCATCTGGCCCCACTGTCCGCGGGTGTTGGGCTTGCGCAGCGCCGTGACGAGCGCCCCGGTCTCCGTGCGCAGCCGCTCACCGCTCTCCGACAGCGTCGTCAGGTGGGCCTCCAGGCGGACGTGCGAAGCCCGGCGCTCGTGGTCGAGCTTGGTCAACTGGCTGTCGACGCGCCCCAGCTGCTCCTTGAGCGGGGCGACCAGCTGCTCGACCTGGTCACGGCGCTTGTCCAGGTCGCCGCGGGCCTCGGCCTGGGCGCTCTGCAGCTGCGAACGCGCCAGCTCGGTGAGCTGGGCCATGTTGGCGTGCAGCGCCTCGGCGCTCAGCGCCTTGAACGATTCCGACATCCGCGCCTGGGCGTCGGTGACCGTCGCCAGACGCTGCTCGGCCAGCGTCCGCTCGTGTTCCAGGTCGGAGCGGGCCCGCTCCAGCGCGCGGTCCAGCTCGTCGGCCCGCGCCGCCTGCTCGCCCAGACCCCGCAGCCGCGGACGCAGAGCGACGAGAACGATCGCCGCGCCGATGACAATTCCGATGACCAGCCACAGTGCGCTCATGGACCAGCCAGCTTGGCGCGCCCGGCGGACAGAACCGCCCTCCACGCTGCAAGAATCCGTGCATGGACTCCGCCGTCGTCCGCCGCCGGGTGATCATCGCCGGCCACGTCCAGGGGGTCTTCTTCCGCGACTCGGTCAAGGAGGCCGCCGGCAACGAGGGCGTCGCCGGATGGGCGGCCAATCGCGATGACGGATCGGTCGAGGTCGTGCTCGAGGGTGCTGCGGAGGCGGTGGAGTCGGTCGTCGGCTACTGCCGGCTGGGGCCGGTCAGCGCGCGGGTCGACTCAATCCAGGTCAGCGAGGAGGACCCGGAGGGCCTGAGCGGCTTTGTGACCCGCTGACGCGGGTCAGGAGACTTCGACGGGCTCGTCCTTGCCCGCCAGGCGATCCCGGCCGCGCTGCACGGCGGCGGTGAACTTCGAGAGGTTGACCTCGAGCGTGCCGAGGATCTCGTCGGCGTAGTCCTCGGCGCCGAGGCGGATCTCCCGCTCCCGCGCCCGGGCGTCCTCGATGATGTCCTCGGCGGCGCGTTCGGCCTGCTTGGTGACCTCCTCCTCGGAGATCAGCCGCTCCTGGCGCTCGCGCGCCTCCTTGACGATCCGCTCGGCCTCGCGCTTGGCCTCGGCGAGCATCTCCTGGCGCTCCTTGACGATCCAGCGAGCCTGTTTGATCTCCTCGGGGATCGTGGCCCGCATCTGATCGAGGATGTCGTAGATCTCCTCCTTGTCCACGCGGACCTGGTCGGTCAGCGGGA
>CAZZYU010000120.1:0-8426 GCA_964658375.1 uncultured Acetobacteraceae bacterium
CGCCCCAGGGGGGTCAAGACCGGCTACGAGCGTCGTCTGGCGACTGCTGCCGCGACGAAGTCCAGCGCCGCCTGACCGGCGCCGACCTCGAGCCGCCCCTCGAACAGCGCCGTGCCGACGATCACCCCGGCGAGGTTGGGCAGCCCCAGCTCGGCCAGCGCCTCTAGGTCGGCCACCGCCGATACGCCACCGGAGTAGACGAACCGTCCGCGTACGACGCCGGCGATCCGCTGCACCTCGTCGAGGTCGGGGCCGGAGAGCATCCCGTCGCGTTCGATGCTCGAGTAGACGAACTGCGTGACGCCGGCAGCGGCCAGCGTGGCCAGGGCGGCCTCCGCGGTCACGTCGCTCTGCTCCGTCCACCCGGCCGAGGCAACCCGACCGTGCCGGGCATCGACGGAGACGACGATCCGCTCACCGTGCGCGGCGACCATCCGCGCCGCGAAGTCCGGATCAGCCAGTGCCGCGGTGCCGAGGATCGCCCGGTCGGCACCGGCACCGAGTATCCGGGCGACCGCGTCGTCGTCGCGCAGCCCGCCCCCCACCTCGATCGGCACGTCGACCGCAGCGGCGATTCTGCGCACGTGCCGGAGGTTGGCCGGGCGCCCGTCGCGCGCGCCGTCGAGGTCGACCACGTGCAGCGCCCGGGCGCCGCCGTCGACCCACCGCCGGGCGGCATCGAGCGGGTCGGCGTCATAGACGGTCTCGCGATCAAACTCGCCGCGGGCCAGGCGCACCGCCCGACCGTCGCGGATGTCGACCGCCGGCCAGAGGATCATGCCCGCAGCGCCGCGGGCCGCCCGGCGCCGGTCCCCGCGCACAGCGCGGTGAACGTGCGCAGCAGCGTCAGCCCGTGGGCCGAGGACTTCTCAGGGTGAAACTGGGTCCCCATCACCATCCCGCGCTGGACGATCGTCGCGAACGTCTCGCCGTAGGTCGTGACCCCCGCCACATCGGCGCGGTCGGTCGGCGTGGCCGCGTAGGAGTGCACGTGGTAGAAGGCGGCGCCCGCGGCCGGGAGGTCGGCGGTCAACGGCGAGGGCCGCGGGAACGTCACCTCGTTCCAACCGATGTGGGGGATCCGCAGACCGGTCTGATCGCCGGTTCCGATCCGGTTGACCTCGCCGGCGATCAACCCCAGCCCCGGGGTGTCGCCCAGCTCGGTGGAGCGGTCAAACAACAGCTGCATACCGAGGCAGATCCCGAGCACCGGACGGCCGTCGCGGGCGGCGGTCAGGATCGGCTCGATCAGCTCCAGCTCGGCGAGGCTGCGCATCGCCGCCGGAAACGCCCCCACCCCGGGGACGACCACCCCGGCGGCGGTGGCCAGCACCGCCGGGTCGCGGGTCACCTGCACGTGTGCGCCGACGTGCTCCAGGGCCCGTTGCACCGAGCGACGGTTACCCATCCCGTAATCGAGGATGGCGAGCGTCGGCGCGGGCCGGCTCACACCAGGCTGCCCTTCGTGGACGGGATGCCGGTCTCGGTCGGGTCGATCGCCACCGCGGCGCGCAGCGCCCGCGCGGTCGCCTTGAACGCGGCCTCGATCATGTGATGCACGTTGGTCCCGGCCTCGATCGTCAGATGCAGCGTCAGGCGGGCGTTGGCGGCGAGCGCCCGGAGGAACTCCTCGGTGAGCTCGTAGTCGAAGTCACCGATCGCGCCGCGGGGCAGCGGCGCCTGGAACGCGAGCAGACCGCGGCCGGAGATGTCAATCGCGCAGGCCGCGCGCGCCTCATCCATCGGCACCGTCGCCTGACCGTAACGAGCGATGCCCGCCCGGTCGCCGAGCGCCTGATGCAGCGCCTGGCCGAAGCAGATCCCGACGTCCTCCACCGTGTGGTGAGCCCCGGTCTGCAGGTCACCGTTGGCCCGGACGGTGAGATCGAAGCGGCCATGGCGAGCCAGCAGATCGAGCATGTGGTCAAAGAACCCGACGCCCGTGGCGCGCTCGCCGGCTCCGGTCCCGTCCAGGTCGAGGGCGAGCTCGATCTGGGTCTCGGCGGTCCGGCGTTCGATCTCGGCGACTCGGCTCACTGACTCAGCCATTGTCGCGAACCCGCGCCTCCATCGAGCGGGCGTGCAGCTCAAAGCCCTCGGCGCGGGCCACGGGCGCCGCCGCCCGGGCCAGCGCGGGCGCGCCGTCGCCGATGCGGACCTCGGAGAAGCGCCGGCGGAAGTGCAGCGGCGACAGCGGCGACGCGAACCGGGCCGCCCCGTTGGTCGGCAGGACGTGGTTTGAGCCGGCGACGTAGTCAGAGAACGCGGTGCCGCTGTCAGGCCCGACGAGCACGCAGCCCGCATGGCGCACGCCGGTGACCAGCGCCTCGGAGGCAGGGCCCATCAACTGCAGGTGCTCGGGGGCAAAGCTCTCGGAGATCGCGAGCGCCTGGGGCAGCTCGGCGACGCCGATCAGGCGGACGATCGCCTCGCCGTCCTGTGCCCCGACCGCGCTGTCCGGCGCGGCCTCGATCAGGGCCCCGACCTCGTCGAGCAGCTCCCCGGAGTCCGAGATCAGGATCACGATCGACCCGGCTCCGTGCTCGGCCTGGGCGAGTAGATCGAGCGCGATCGCCTCGGGATCGAGGACGTGCCCATCCGCCGGGACACCGGCGTCGGCGATCACCACCAGGTCGGAGGGGCCGGCGAAGCCGTCGATCGCCACCTGGCCGAACACCTGGCGCTTGGCCTCCTGCACGTAGAGGTTGCCGGGGCCCACGATCACGTCGACCGGGCTGACGCTCTCGGTTCCATAGGCGAGCGCGGCGACCGCCTGGGCGCCGCCCATGCGGTACGCGACCGTCGCGCCGGCCAGCCGCCAGGCGGCGAGGATCACCGGATCGACGTCGCCGCTGGGCCCGGGCGGGGAGCAGACCGCGATCTCCGACACGCCGGCGACCCGGGCGGCGACGACCCCCATCACGACCGTGCTCGGATACGGCGCCCGCCCGGCGGGCACGTAGATCGCGCCCCGGGCGATCGGAACCTCGCGGACGCGAACCTCGTGGCCCTCGAAGCTCACCGTCCGGTCGTCTGACAGCTGGGCCTCGGCGACCTTGGTGACGTTGGCGATCGCAGTCTCCAGGCCCGCCCGGATGTCACCGTCGAGCCGTTGCACGGCGGTGTCCAGCTCGGCATCGGGCACGTGCACCGACGCGGGCGTCGAGCCGCGGGTGTCGAACTCACGGGTGTAGAAGCGCAGCGCGTCGTCGCCGGACGCCCGGACGCGGGCGATGATCTCGGCGACCGACTCGGCGACGGAGTCGGGCGCCGGGACGAGATCGCGCAGCTCCTGGGCCAGCGCTGAGGCGTCACCCGACAGGGTGAGCCGCTCAGATCGCACTGATCCGCTCCAGCAGTCGATCGATCTCCGCGGCCCGGAGCTTGTGCGCGACCGGGTTGGCGATCAGCCGCGCCGTCGACACCGCGATCTCCTCGCGGACGACGAGCCCGTTCTCGCGCAGCGTGGTGCCGGTCGCGGTCAGGTCGACGATCGCCTCCACGAGCCCGGTCAGCGGCGCCAGCTCGACCGAGCCCTTGACCTCGACGATCTCGGCCTGGCGGCCGGTCGCCAGGAAGTGCCGAGCGGCGATCTTCGGATACTTGGTGGCGATCCGCACGACCCCCAGGCGGCGCAGGACCTCGGCCGCGCGATCCTCGCCGGCCTCGGAGGCGAGCACCATCTCACAGCGTCCGTAACCGAGGTCCATCAGCTCGTAGACGTCGCGCTCGGCCTGTTCCATCAGCACGTCCTTGCCGGTGATGCCCAGGTCGGCCGCGCCCGCCTCGACGTAGGTGGGCACGTCGGTGGGGCGCATGGTCACGATGCCGCTGTCCTCAAACAGCAGCTTGCGGTCATTGTCGCGCACCTCCGCGGTGTCGATGCCCAGGCGGTCCAGCAGATCCAGGGTCTCCTCAAACAGGGCGCCCCGGGGAACCGCGATGCGCAGCCCGTTCATGGCCGGCGGGGAGGGGCCGACGAGGTTCCCAGCTTCTCCTCGCTGGTCAGCGCGATGTGCAGTCGCTCGACGTTGATCGCGAAGCCGACGGCCGGCAGCGGACGGCCGAACGCGCCCAACAGGTCGTCGTAGCGTCCCCCCGAGCCGATCGGCATCCCGAAGGCGGGGTCGTAGACCTGGAACACCGCGCCGGTGTAGTAGCCGAGGTTGCGGACCAGGCCGAGGTCGAAGATGATCCGCCGCGCGACCTCGGGGGCGAGGCGCTCGTGGACCTCGCGCATCCCGCCCAGCGCATCGTGCAGAGCGCCGGAGAGGCCGTCCAGGACCTCGGGCCCACCCCGCGTGCGGGCCAGGCGCAGCACCAGGTCGACGTCGACATCGGCCAGCCCCAGCCCGCGCACCTCGCGGTCGACGCCGACGAAGTCACCGGCGGCCAGCTCGGCCAGGATCAGGTCGCGAGCGGCGGCGCTGACGCCGACGGCCTCCAGCAGCGACGGGTACAGCGAGGCGTCGCCGAGCCCGACGCGGTAGTTGGCCAGCCCCGCGGCGTCCAGTGAGGCGCACAGCACCGTGAGCACCTCGGCGGTGCCGGCGGCGCCCGAGACCCCGATCAGCTCCACGCCGGCCTGCAGGAACTCACGCGACTGTCCCCGCTGGGGCCGCACGCCACGGTAGGCGTGCGCGGTGTAGCAGAAGCGCAGCGGGGGATCCTCGTGCGCGTAGCGGGTCGCCACCAGGCGGGCGATCGGCACCGTCATGTCAGGGCGCAGGACCAGCACCCCGCCCTGCTCGTCAAACAGTCGGTAGGCGGGCGCGGTCGCTTCCAGGTTGGCGCGCGCAAAGGTCTGCTCGTACTCCAGTGCGGGCGTGTAGACCTCACCGAAGCCGGCCGTCTCGAACACGGCGCGCATGCGGTCGGTCATCGACCGCACCTCGCGCATCTCGTCGGGCAGTACGTCACGGGTGCCACTCGGGATCCGGTCGACCCCGATCGGCGCGACCGTCTCTCCGACGTGGCCCACCGTGCTCAGGGCCCGTCCCTCACGCGGTGACTGGTGCGTCTTCCAGCCGCGTGATCCGCGCGCCCAGGTCACGCAGCCGCTCGTCGATGCGCTCGTAACCGCGATCGATCTGACGGATGTTGCCGATCTCGGTGACCCCATCGGCGCACAGGGCGGCCATCAGCATCGCCATCCCGGCCCGGATGTCGGGCGACTCCACGCGCGAGCCACGCAGCCGCCGCGGCCCGTTGACGATCGCGCGGTGCGGATCGCAGATCATGATCGACGCCCCCATCCCCACCAGCTTGTCGGTGAAGAACAGGCGGTTCTCGAACATCCACTCGTGGATCAGCACCGTGCCCGCCGACTGGGTGGCGAGCGCGACCGCGATCGAGGTCAGATCGGCCGGAAAGGCCGGCCACGGACCGTCCTGGACCTTGGGGGTGTGGTCACCGAGATCGTTGCGGATCCGCAGCTCCTGATTGCCCGGGACGATGATGTCGTTGCCGCGACGCTCCGAGCGCAGGCCGAGGCGCTCGAACACGAGCCGGATCATGCGCAGGTCATCGGGCCACGCGTCCTGGACGACCAGCTCCCCGCCGGTCACTCCGGCAAGCGCCATGAACGAGCCGATCTCGATGTGATCGGGCGAGATCCGGTGCGTGCAGCCGCGCAGGCTGCCCTGACCATGGACGGTCATGACGTTGGAGCCGACTCCGTCGATCTGTGCGCCCATGTCGATCAGCATCCGCGCCAGATCCTGAACGTGGGGCTCGGAAGCGGCGTTGCGGATCACGGTCGTCCCGCGGGTCAGGGCGGCGGCCATGAGCACGTTCTCGGTCGCCATCACCGACGGCTCGTCCATCAGGAAGTCGCACGGGCGCAGGCCGAACATCGGCGCCGTGAGCGTGATCTCGTCCTTGGCGTGCTCGACGATCGCGCCGAGCAGACGGAACGCATCGAGGTGGGGGTCCAGCCGGCGACGACCGATCACGTCGCCGCCGGGCGGCGGCATGTGCGCGGCGCCGAAGCGGGCCAGCAGCGGACCGGCGAGCAGGAACGAGGCCCGGATCCGCTCGGCCACCTCTCGGTCGACGACCGTGCCGGCGACGCCGGAGGCGTTGATGCGGACCTCGGAGGGCCCGATCCAATCCAGGCGCGCGCCGAGCATCTCGACCAGCGTCAGCATCGCCTCCACGTCGGAGATGCGCGGGACGTTGGACAGGACGACGTCCTCGTCGGTGAGCAGCGCCGCCGCGATGATCGGCAGGGCGCCGTTCTTGTTACCGGCCGGCGTGATCGTGCCCGACAACGGCACTCCGCCTTCGATGACGAACTTCTCCAGGGGAATCGACCTCGATCCAGTGGCTGGCGGACGGTCGTCAGCGAGACTAGCTGGTGAATCGTGCGGCCGGCCTGACGTCGGTGCGCCGCTGAGCCCGGCGGGCGCAGCGGTCTGAGCTAGGGTAACGGGCATCGTGGTGGAGGATTCGCGTGCACGTGCCTGGGACCTGCTTTGCGAGTGGACCGAGGGAGACTCGCTGCGCCGGCATGCACTCGCCGTCGAGGCGGCGATGCGTGCCTACGCCCCGCGGTTTGACGGCGACGTCGAGCTGTGGGGCCTCACCGGCCTGCTCCACGATCTGGACTACGAGCGCCATCCCGACCTGGAGACCGGCCACCCCCGGATCGCGCTACGCGAGCTGGAGGCGCGGGGCTATCCGCCTGAGCTGATCCGCGCCGTCGCCTCCCACGCGAGCTATCTGCACGTCTCGCGCGACAGCCCGATGGAGAAGGCGCTGTTCGCCGTCGACGAGCTGTCGGGGTTCGTGCTCGCCTGCGCCTACGTCCGGCCCGAGGGCCTCGTCGGGATGACCCCCAAGTCGGTCAGGAAGAAGATGAAGTCGGCCGCGTTCGCCGCCGCCGTCAGCCGCGAGGACCTGACGGCCGGGGCCAGCGAGCTGGGCGTTGATTTCGACGAGCACGTGACGACGGTGATCGCGGCGCTGGCCGAGCACCGCGACGAGCTGCTGCCCGCCTCCAGCGATCTGACGGCCTAGATGGCCGACGCGCTGCGGGTCGTCGTCATGGAGGGCGATGAGACCGGCCAGGAGCTGCTCGAGCAGTCGTTGCGCGTGCTCGACGGCGAGCTGCTGGGACTGCCCGAGCTGGAGCTGGCGCGGTTTGACCTGTCGCTGCAGACCCGCCGGGAGACCGACAACGGGATCGTCGACGAGGCCGCGGGGGCGATGCGGGCCTCCGGCCTCGGTCTCAAGGCGGCGACGATCACGCCCGAAGGCATCGGCGACGTCGGCTCACCGAACCGGATCCTGCGCGAGCAGGTCGACGGCAAGGTGATCGTCAGGACCGGGCGCCGCCTGCCCGGCGTGGCCCCGATCGCCGGGGTGCATCATCCGATCTCGGTCGTGCGAATGGCGGTCGACGACGCCTACGGGGCGACCGAGTCGCGCGAAGGGCCCACGGGGGACGTCGGCGAGATCGCCTACCGGACCGAGAAGATCACCCGTTCGACCTGTCGTGCGGTCGCCGAGTACGCGTTTCGCACCGCCGAGAAGATGGGCGCGCGCGTGTACGGCGGACCCAAGTGGACGGTCTCGCCCGTGTACGAGGGCATGCTCAAGGAGGAGCTCGACGCCGCCGCGGCTCGCCATCCCGACGTCGCCTATCAGCCGGTGCTGATCGACGCCACCTACGCGGGTCTGCTGTCGGGAGCGACCGACGCACCGCTGGTGATCCCGGCGCTCAACCGCGACGGCGACTGCCTCTCAGACCTCGTGCTGCCGATGTTCGGCTCGATCGCGGGCGCCGAGTCGATACTGCTCGCCTTCGATGAGTCCTATGACACGACGGTGGCGATGGCCGAGGCGCCGCACGGGACGGCACCAGCGCTGCTGGGCAAGGACCTGGCCAACCCGCTGGCGATGATCCTCGCGTGCGCCGCGCTGTTGCGCCACGCCGCCGACCACCACGGCGCCAGCTGCGAGCGCGCCTCGCGCGCGATCTATGAGGGCACGCTGGAGACGATCGCCGAGGGCGTCAAGACCCCCGACCTCGGTGGCCACGCCGGTACGACCGAATTCACGGGCGCGGTGGTGGACCGCGTCGCGACCAAGCTCGACGTGTGGTCCTCGCTCGGGACATGAGCCCCCCGCCGCACTGAGCTGAGCCGGCGTGCAAGATCTCTGTCAGGACCTGGGTTCCGTCCGGCCCCCCACGTAGGGTACCGAACATATGTTCCAGTCATCGAAGCTGCGGATCCAGGGCCTGCTGGACCTCGTCGACGAGATGCTCGCCGACCCGCCGGAGCCCGTCGCCCCCCACCCCCACCGCCGTCCCGTGACGCTACGGGTGCAGCGCCGATCGGGCGCGGTGCCGGCGAAGCCTATGCACTGCCTGTGTCCGGTTCGCCCGCCCGCGGAGCGCGCGCGGGACCAGGTTCGCTGAC